>CAMLFP010000222.1 GCA_946479335.1 uncultured Archangium sp. | reverse complement strand
GAGAAGGCGTCGCGCGGCATCGTGTACATCGACGAGATCGACAAGATCTCGCGCAAGAACGGCGACTCGCCCTCGGCCACGCGTGACGTGGGCGGCGAGGGCGTGCAGCAGGCGCTGCTGAAGATCATCGAGGGCACGCGCGCCAACGTCACTCCGCGCGGCGGCAAGAAGTACAACCAGCAGGAATACGTCCAGGTCGACACCTCGAACATCCTCTTCATCTGCGGCGGCGCCTTCCACGGCATCGACGGCGTGATCCGCCGGCGCGTCGGTCAGAAGGGCCTGGGCTTCGGCGCGAAGATCGAAGGCAAAGACGAGCGCAGCGTCGGCGAGCTGCTGGCGATGGTGGAGCCCGACGACCTGATGAAGTTCGGCATGATCCCCGAGTTCATCGGGCGCCTGCCGATGGTCGCGACGCTCAACGATCTCAAGGAAGAGGATCTGATCACCATCCTCACCGAGCCGAAGAACGCGCTGACCAAGCAGTACCAGAAGCTCTTCGAGATGGAGAAGGTGAAGCTGTCGTTCACCCGGGAGTCGCTCAAGGCGGTGGCGAAGGAGGCGCTGCGGCGTCACTCCGGCGCGCGCGGGCTGCGGGCCATCATGGAAGACGCGATGCTGGAGGTCATGTACGACGTGCCCTTCCGCGAAGGCGTGAAGGAAGTGCGCATCACCGAGGGCGTGATCCTCAAGCAGGAGCCGCCGCAGGTGACCCTCGAGAAAGAAAAGAAGTCGGCCTGACTTCTTCCGGTGGTCGCTCCCGTGACGCGCATCTGGCTGGTCGCCCCTCTCGTTCTCTCTGCCTGCGTGTGCAGCAAGCCCGCCGACGTGGTCGACGCGGGGGCGTGCGTGTGCCCCGCGCCCGTCGCGGAGGTGGCCTCGCTGCCCGACACCGTGAAGCCCTCCGCGCGTCAGGAGCCGACGACCGGGAGCCCGCATGTGCACCCGTTGGCGGTGTGCCCGTCTGACGGGAAGCTGCCGCTGGACGTCGCGCAGGAGGCCTACGACAAGGGCGAATACGAGAAGGCGCTCTCGTGCGCGGCGCAGGCGTCGGCGCTGACGCCGGGTGACGTGGTGGCGCACACCGAGCGGGCGAACGCGCTGGCGCAGCTCAAGCGGCTCGACGAGGCGACGCTGGCGTACGCGCGCGCGCTGGCGATCGACCCCGACTCGCTCGACGCGCTGGCCGGCGCCGCGCATTTCTACATCGTGGTGCAGCCCTCGAGCCGCGAGATGGACGAGCTCGGCAGCAACTACGCGGAGCGCGGGTTCGATCTGGCGCGGCAGCAGCACGACGACGAGTTTTCGCTGCACTTCGCGCGGCTCTCGGCGATGGGATTCAACGACATCGGCCAGCCCGAAGACGCGCTCGACCGCGCCGACTGGGTGCTGGCGCGCGAGAAGAGCGACCCCGAGGCGCTGTACGAGCGCGCGCTCGCGCTGTTCGAGCTGAGCCGCTTCAAGGAGGCGCGCGGCGTCTTCACGAAGCTCCTCAACGACAAGGAGCGCTCTGCGTGGGCGCACCACCACCTGGGGCTCATCCTCGAGCGCGAAGGCAAGCAGGCCGAGGCCGATCAGCACTTCGAGCGCGCGCAGGAGCTCGACCCTGACGCGTTCCCCGCGCCGGTGTTGATCAGCGCCGAGGCGTTCCAGAAGCAGATGAAGGACACCATCGCCGCGCTCCCCGACGACATGCGGAAGGATCTCAAGGGCATCCGCGTGGCGATGGAGGACCTGCCGCGCGATGAAGATCTCAGCGGTGATCCGCCGCTGTCGCCGACGATCCTCGGGTTGTTCCGCGGCACGCCGCTCGATGAAGAGTGTGTCCCCGAGGCAGACGCGAAGCCCGGTGAGCCGTGCCGATCGATCGCGCTGTACCGCAAGAACCTCGCGCGGGCGGTCACCACGCGTGACGAGCTCAACGAGCAGATCCGCGTGACGTTGCTGCACGAGATCGGGCATCTGCGCGGCGAAGACGACTCCGAGCTCGCGGCGAGAGGGCTGGAATGAACCCGCTGGTCATCGTCTCTGCGAACGCCGCGAAGTCGCTGCGGCTGGGCTACCCGTGGTGCTACCGCACGGAGGTCGTCACCTGGCCGAAGGACGCGCTCGCCCCCGGCGCCATCGTCGACGTCGCCGACCCCCAGAAGAACCTCATCGGGCAGGCCTTCAGCGCCTCGAAGTCGCCCATCGCGCTGCGGCTGATCACGAAGAAGGCCGAGGCGATCGACGCGAAGTTCTTCCGCGCGCGCATCGAGGCCGCGTGGAAGCGCCGTGACTCGTTGTTCAACCGCGACGCGTTCCGCGTGGTGCATGGCGAGGCTGATCTGCTGCCCGGCGTCTTCGTCGATCGCTACGGCGACGCGCTGACGCTGCAGACGTTGAGCGAAGGCGCCTCGGTACGCCGCGAGGAACTCGCGAGGCTGTTGCTCGAGGTGACGGGCCTCAAGACCGTGGTCTCGCGCGACGACGCGTCGGGCCGCGAGTGGGAAGGGCTGCCCCGCGAGAAGCGGGTGTTGCTGGGCTCCGGGGCGACGGTGACGCGGTACCACGAGGGCGAGAACGTCTTCGAGATCGACCTCCTCAACGACGCGAAGACCGGCTCGTTCCTCGACCAGCTCGACAACCACGTGCGCGCGGGCGAGCTGGCGCGCGGCGAGGCGCTCGACACCTTCAGCTACCACGGCGGCTTCGCGCTCGCCCTCGCGCGCCGGTGCAGCAGCGTGATCGCCGTGGAGCAGGACCCGCAGGCCGCGAAGCGCGCGCTGGCGAACGCCGAAGCGAACGGCCGCAAGAACGTGAAGGTCGAGAACGGCAACGCCTTCGACGTGCTGCGCGCGTTCGACGACGAAGGCCGCAAGTTCGACACGGTGGTGATCGACCCGCCGGGCCTGGCGAAGCGCAAGGAGGGCATCGCGGTCGCGAAGAAGGCGTACCACGAGCTCAACGTGCGGGCCCTCAGGCTGCTCAAGCCCGAGGGGCTGCTCGTCACCTGCTCATGCAGCGGCAAGGTCACGCGGCAGATCTTCGAAGAGCTCGTGATCGGCGCGGCGGCTGACGCGAAGCGCTCGGTGCAGATCCTCGAGCGGCGCGGCGCGGGCATCGATCACCCGCCGCTCGCGTCGCTGCCGGAGACGGAATACCTGAAGGCGTGGTTCCTGCGCGTGCTGTAAGCCGCGCGCATGGCGCTCCATTGTTCGGTGTTTCTCGGCGCGAGCCTCGACGGCTTCATCGCGCGCAAAGACGGCTCCCTCGACTGGCTCAAGCCGTTCGATGAATCAGGAGAAAACTACGGCTTCGACGAGTTCTTCGCGTCGGTCGACACGGTGCTCCTCGGGCGCAAGACGTACGACGTGGTGCTGGGCTTCGAGAAGTGGTTCTACGCAGGCAAGCGCTGCGTGGTGGCGACGCACCGGCCGGCGGCTTCGCGCCACGGCGAAGCGTTCATGGCGGGCTCGCCGGGTGAGCTGTTGACGCAACTCGAGGCCACCGGCAGCACGCGCGTGTACGTCGACGGCGGCTCGCTGGTGAGCCAGTTCCTCGGCGCGGGGCTGATCGATGCGCTCACCATCTCCGTCGCGCCCATTCTGCTGGGCGAGGGCACGCCGGTGACGCCGAACATCGGCAAAGACGTGCGGCTCGACCTCCGTGAACAGCGCGCGTTCAAGAGCGGCATGGTGCAGCTGCGCTACGCGATCGTGAAGTGAGTCACTTCACGCCGAGCTCGCGCTTCAGCTTCACCACCAGCTCGAAGTACTCGGTGCGCGGGAACCCGACGTTGAGGATGTGGAAGTCCTTCTTCGAGAGGCCCACGCAGCCGAAGCAGTACGTGCAGTCGGAGAGGTTCTTCGAGAAGTACACGTACGCCGAGTTCGCGCAGTTCTCGCTCTGCACCGCGTACGCGCAGGCGTTGAGCGACTTCGAGTCGACACAGTGCGTGCAGTTGTTGCAGAGCTGGCAGCCGGTGCAGTGCGTGCAGCCGTAGCAGCCCTCGGAGTCGCTGCAGAACATGCAGTTCGCGCAGCGCTCGCAGTTCTTGCACTCGTAGCTACCGGGGTTGCCGGGGTCTGATGCGAACTGGCTCGCGAGGCGGTTGAACTCGTCGAGGAACCGGCGCTTGTCGAGCCCTGAGACCAGTGCGCGCGCTTCTTTTGGATCGACGGCCTTCTTGCTTTCCCGTGGCACGGCGCGAAGTAAGCCACGGCTCCCGCATCGCGCGACAAAGTTTCTGCGAGTACGTGTAAAGGCCACACCGCCGTGGACCTCTCGCATCTGAACCCGCCGCAGCGAGACGCCGTGCTGACGACCGAAGGCCCGGTGCTGGTGTTGGCGGGCGCGGGCTCCGGGAAGACGCGCGTCATCACCCATCGCATCACGCACCTGCTCGAGAAGAAGGTGCCGGCGCGCGCGATCCTCGCGGTGACGTTCACCAACAAGGCCGCCGCGGAGATGAAGGAGCGCGTGGTGCAGATGGCCGGGCAGCGCGCGCTGGGCGTGACGCTCTCGACCTTCCACGCGTTCGGCGCCGAGGTGTTGCGCGAGAACCTGCACCGCCTCGGCTGGCCGAAGAAGTTCGCCATCGTCGACACCGGCGATCAGATCGCGCTCGTGCGTCGCGCGATGAAGGAGCGGCAGATCGACGACAAGGTGTTCGACCCGCGGAAGATCCTCACCATCATCTCGCGCGTGAAGAACTCCGGCACGACCGCGGAGTTCGACACCAGCGGCGAGCCCGAGTCGCCCGACCCCGACGACGACTTCGAGGATGACCCGGAGCAGGACGACGGAGATCTCGAGCTCGCGGCGAGCCTCGTCTTCCCGCTCTACCAGTTGGCGCTCAAGGCGCAGGGCGCGGTCGACTTCGACGACCTCCTCGTCTTCCCCTCGCGCATCTTCGAAGAGTTCCCCGAGGTGAAGCAGAAGTACACCGAGCGCTTCCGCTACATCATGGTCGACGAGTACCAGGACACCAACAAGGCGCAGCTCGAGCTGCTGCGTCACCTGGGCGACGGCCACCACAACGTGTGCGTCGTGGGCGATGACGATCAGTGCATCTACTCGTGGCGCGGCGCCGAGGTGCGCAACATCCTCGACTTCGAGAAGCTCTTCCCCGGCGGCAAGGAGATCAGGCTCGAGCAGAACTACCGCAGCAACCAGGTGATCCTCGACGCGGCGAACGCGGTCATCGAGAAGAACACCGACCGGCGCGCCAAGCGCATGTGGAGCGAGGTGAAGGGTGGCCCGCGCATCACGCTGTGCGCTGCGCCGAGCGAAGAAGACGAAGCGCGGTGGATCGCGGCCGAGGTGCGCCGCGCGATCGAAGAGGGCGTGCGCCCCGACGAGATCGCGATCCTCTATCGGGTCAACGGCCAGTCGCGCTTCCTCGAGGAGTTCTTGCGCGAAAAAGAGGTCCGCTACGAGGTGCACGGCGGCTCGGAGTTCTTCGATCGCCGCGAGGTGAAGGACGTGATCGCCTACTTCAAGGTGATCGCGAACCCCAAGGACGAGATCTCGCTGCTGCGCATCATCAACACCCCGGCGCGCGGCATCGGTGACGTCACCATGGAGCGCCTCAACGCGTGGGCGCTCCAGCACGAGGTGCCGCTGTGGAAGGCGCTGGAGCGCTCCGGAGAAGTCGAAGAGCTGCCGAAGGGCGCCAGCGAGAAGGTGCTGGAGTTCGTCGCGCTCATGGAGCGCTACCGGAAGGCGTTCAACAAGGGGAACCTCGCGCACGTCACCAGCGAGCTGCTCAAGGAGATCGACTTCATCGGCCACGCGAAGTCACACGCGCCGACGCTGGCGGCGGGCGATCGCAAGGCGAAGGCGGTGAAGCACGTCATCGCGTCGCTCGAGAGCTACGAGAAGCGGGAAGGGCCCAAGGCCAGCCTGCTCACGTATTTGAATCGCTTGAGCCTCGACACGAAGGACGACGAAGACGAGCAGCACCACCTCGCCGGGCGCGTGGAGCTGATGACGATCCACGGCTCCAAGGGCCTCGAGTGGAAGCTGGTCTTCGTCGCGGGGTGTGAAGAAGATCTGCTGCCGCATTCGGGCATGCAGGGCGAGCCGCCGAACCCGCCGGAGGAGCGCCGGCTCTGTTACGTGGCGATGACCCGCGCGCGCGAGCGCCTGGTGATGACCCGCGCCGCGACGCGCATCAAGCGGGGGAAGGAAGTGCCGCGCACGCCGAGCCGGTTCCTCGCCGATATCCCCGAGGAGATCTGCGACGTGGTCGACCTCGCCGCCGTGCCGAAGGGCCCGCCCACCGTGAAGGAGACGAACTTCTTCGCGGCGCTCAAGGAGCGGCTCAAGGCGGGGACACCGTGATCGCGCTGGCGATCGGCAGCGAACGGTGGTTTGGCCCTGAAACCGTGATTTCAGGGGCCTTTGACAGCGAAAATGTGCGCATCACCTTGACAGCGAGACCACGGAGGGGGTAGCAGGGCCGCCCTTTCTCACCTGTCGTTCGGAAAAATCATGCCTACCCAGCGTACCTACAGCGCCAAGGCCAAGGACATCCAGCACGCCTGGCACGTCATCGACGTGTCCGACAAGATTCTGGGTCGTGCCGCAAGCCAGATTGCTTCGCTCCTCAAGGGCAAGCACAAGCCGATGTTCACCCCCTCGATCGATACCGGCGACCATGTCGTCGTGATCAACGCCGAGAAGGTGAAGGTCACGGGCAACAAGCCCTCCCAGAAGATGTACTACCGCCACGTGACCGCCGGTATGCCCGGTGCGCTGAAGTCGTCTGACTACCAGACGCTGCAGAAGCGCCACCCGGAAGACATCATCATCAACGCCGTGCGCCGCATGCTTCCCCGCAACGCGCTCGGCCGCCAGCAGATGACGAAGCTGCACGTCTACGCCGGCGACAAGCACCCCCACACCGCTCAGAAGCCTGCTGCCAAGCAGGTCAAGGCGTAAGGAATTCGCACCATGGCCAAGTCAGGCACTGAAGGTTTCTACGCTACCGGCCGCCGCAAGGAGGCCACTGCTCGTGTGTGGCTGAAGCCCGGCACGGGTTCGTTCGTCGTCAACGGCCGCGCGCTCACCGAGTACTTCGGGCGTGAGACGTCGATCATGATCATCAACCAGCCCCTCCAGGTGCTGGAGCAGATGGGCAAGATCGACATGACGGTCAACGTGCGCGGCGGTGGCCTCTCGGGCCAGGCCGGCGCGATCCGCCATGGCCTCTCGCGCGCGCTGACCCGGTTGAACCCGGAGTTCCGCTCGCCGCTGAAGAAGGCCGGCTTCCTGACCCGTGACTCGCGCGCCGTCGAGCGCAAGAAGTCTGGTCAGCCGGGCGCCCGCCGCCGCTTCCAGTTCAGCAAGCGCTAAGCAAGCGTCTTGTTCGTCGCACACGAGCCGCCATCTCGAAAGAGGTGGGCGGCTCGTTTGTTTTGCGGCTCACGGGTGCCTGTTTTGAGGACCCCGGTGGTACCGTCACCGCATGGAACTCAACGAGATTCTCACCATCGCGCTGCGGGGTGGCGCGTCAGACATCCACCTCAAGGCTGGCCTGCCGCCGATGTTCCGCGTCGATGGCCAGCTGGTGCCGCTCAAAGACGGCAAGCGCCTCCCGCCCGAAGAAGTCGCCCGCATGGCCTTCGGGATCATGAACGAGTTCCAGAAGGAGAAGTTCAAGCAGAGCAACGAGGTCGACCTGGCGTACGGCGTCCCCGGGTTGGGGCGCTTCCGCGTGAACGTCTTCCAGCAGCGCGGCACGATCGGCGCGGTGCTCCGCGTGATCCCCTTCAAGATCATGACCATCAAGGAGCTGATGCTCCCGCCGGTGCTCGAGAAGATGTCGATGGAGGAGCGCGGGCTCATCCTCGTCACGGGGACGACGGGCTCCGGTAAGTCGACGACGCTCGCGGCGATGATCGATCACATCAACGCGAACGACACCAACCACATCATCACCATCGAAGACCCGATCGAGTTCCTGATCCGCGACAAGCGGTCGATCATCAACCAGCGCGAGGTGGGCGTCGACACGATGAGCTTCAGCCAGGCGCTCAAGAGCGCGCTGCGCCAAGACCCCGACGTCATCCTCGTCGGCGAAATGCGCGACATGGAGACCATCGAGACGGCGCTGCATGCGGCGGAGACGGGCCACCTCGTGATGTCGACGCTGCACACCCTCGACGCCTCGGAGACCATCAACCGCATCATCTCCACGTTCCCCCCGCACCAGCAGAAGCAGATCCGCATCCAGCTGGGGTCGGTGCTGCGCGGCGTGGTGTCGCAGCGCCTGGTGCCGCGCGCCGACGGCAAGGGCCGCGTCGCCGCCGTGGAGATCATGAAGGTCACCGCGCGCGTGAAGGAGATGATCGAAGACAAGGACCGCACCAAGGAGATCCCCGACGCGATCGCGCAGGGCAACATCTCGTACGGCATGCAGACCTTCGATCAGTCGCTGATGGGGCTCGTGCGCGGCAACCTGGTCACGTACCAGGAGGCGCTGCGCCAGGCGACCAACCCCGACGACTTCGCGCTGCGCTTCCAGGGCATCTCGTCGACCTCCGACGCCAAGTGGGACAACTTCGACGGCAAGCCGGGCGAGGAGAAAGCCGCGCCGGGCAGCGCGCAGTACGTCGCGCAGATGAACAACTCGGCGCAGCGCGCGCCGTCTCCCGCGCCGCAGGCGCCGGCGAGGCTCTCGACGCCCGCGCCCGCGGCCCAGCCCGCGAAGCCCGCCGCCGCGCCGAAGCCTGAAGACGACTTCCAGATCGAGCGCTTCTGACGTTTCGCCGCAGGTCGCACGACGCCGGGTGAGGACTCCGCTCCTCCCCCGGCGTCTCGCGTTTCTGGTCACGGAACCCGAAATGACGCGCGGTGTCTGCGGGGCATGGACCACGATCTCTCGCGACGAATCCTGATCGGCGACGACGGCGCGCCACTCGACTCAGACTGTGTGTTGGCGATCGCCACGCGGTGGGGTGACGTCGCCCTCTCGCTGACGCATCTCAAGCCCGGCGTGACGCTGACGCCGACCGACGGCATCGCGGTGCGCTGGGAGCACGGGTTGCCCCTCATCTCCACGAGCGGTTCGACGCACGCGTACCTCCAGCGCGCGGGCGCGGCGGCGGTCGAGTCGGGCCGGCTGACGGCGCTTGAGCTGGGCGAGGTGTTCTTCGCGAAGAGCGGGGCGATCACCCTCGAGGCGCGGCTGCAGCGGCGCAGTGAGCTCGCGGGTGC
>CAMLFP010000221.1 GCA_946479335.1 uncultured Archangium sp. | reverse complement strand
CACGGGGCGCAGGTGGCCCGACTGGTACGGGTAGTCAGTGAAGAACGGCGCGGCGTCGCCGATCTTGCCGTGCAGGTACACGCCGGTGGTGACGACGCCGATGTTGAAGTCGGAGGGAACGCCACCGCCCTTCTTGAGCTCCTCGATGAAGGCGGTGAGCTCGGTGGCGACGCCGGCCTGCTCCTCGGCCATCGAGTTGGAGTTGTCGATGACGAAGAGGATGTCGAGCTTCGGCGGCGCGATCGCCGGCTGCTGGGTCTGGCAGGTGCCGGGCAGCCCATTGGCCGGGTTGTCGACCGGAGAGGTCTTGCAGCCGAAGCAGCCCTGGCAGCTCGCGACGAAGGCCAGCGATGCCGTGGCCAGGAACGTTCTGTATCTCATGTGAAAACCCACGGAGCCATCATGCCCTCAAGCGCCACGCTACGCGAATCGGCGGCCGGCCCCCCACGATGGGTGAAAACCGTCGCGCATTCGTGTTGCGGTGTCGGAAAAGGTGACTAGCCTTCAGTGAGTAGAAAACCGCGGGAGGGCGACCCCTCCCACCCCGCTGAAACAAGGCACTCCCCACATGTCCGACGAGAAGAAGAAAGCCGCTGGTGCTCAGGCATTGCCGGCGACGATGAGCCCCCCGGGGGTCATCAACAAGGACGATATTCCCCAGGTTCTGCCCATCCTCCCCCTCCGTAACTCGGTGTTCTTCCCCGGTGGCGTGTTGCCGCTCGCGGTCGGCCGTCAGAAGACCATCGCCCTCATCAAAGACGCGGTGCGCGACGATCAGGTGATCGGCGTCGTCACCCAGCGCAAGGCCGAAGAAGAAGACCCGGGCGCGACCGACCTCTACAACATGGGCACGGTCGCCCGCATCGTGAAGCTGCTGAAGATGGGCGAAGACAACTACTCGCTCGTCGTGCAGGGCCTGGCGCGCTTCCGCGTGATGGAGCTGGTGCAGGAGTCGCCCTACCTCAAGGCGCGCATCGAGCCGGTCGACGACAAGACCTCGCCCGACAACGTCGAGATCGAGGCGCTCACCATCAACTTGAAGAAGCTGGCGCGTGAAGTCATCGAGATGATGCCGGAGCTGCCTGCGGCGGCCACCGAGCTCGTCGAGAGCATCACGCACCCGGGTCACCTGGCCGATCTCATCGCCGCCAACGTCGACGTGCCCATCGAGGAGAAGCAGGCCGTGCTGGAGACGGTCGATCTCAAGGGCCGCATGAAGCTGGTGCTCGAGCTGCTCAACCGCAAGCGCGAGATCTTGAAGCTGTCGTCGAAGATCGACTCCGCCGTGAAGGGCGAGATGTCGAAGACCCAGCGCGAGTACTACCTGCGCCAGCAGCTCAAGGCGATCAAGGAAGAGCTCGGCGAGATGGGCGAAGACGAGGAGGAGCTCGATGAGCTCGGCGAGCGCATCAAGAAGGCGCAGCTGCCGCCCGAGGTCGAGAAGGTCGCGAACAAGGAGCTCAACCGCCTGAAGACGATTCCGGCGGCGTCGAGCGAGTACACGGTCGCCCGCACCTACCTCGATTGGATCGCGGACCTGCCGTGGAACAAGCAGACCGAGGACAACCTCGACATCGAGAACGCGCGCAAGCAGCTCGACAACGATCACTACGGCATCCAGACCGTGAAGAAGCGCGTGCTGGAGTACCTGGCCGTCCGCAAGCTGAAGAACGACATGCGCGGCCCGATTCTCTGTCTGTCGGGTCCTCCGGGCGTCGGTAAGACGTCGCTCGGTCAGTCGATCGCGCGCGCCATCGGCCGCAAGTTCGTGCGCCTCGCCCTCGGCGGCGTGCGCGACGAGGCCGAGATCCGCGGGCACCGCCGCACGTACGTGGGCGCCCTGCCCGGCCGCTTCATCCAGCAGATGAAGAAGGCCGGCTCACGCAACCCGATCATGCTGCTCGACGAGATCGACAAGCTGGGCGCCGACTTCCGCGGCGACCCGTCGGCGGCGCTGCTCGAGGTGCTCGACCCTGAACAGAACAGCACGTTCAGCGACCACTACCTCGACGTGCCGTTCGACCTCTCGAAGGTGATGTTCATCGCCACCGCGAACCGGCTCGACACCATCCCGCCTCCGCTGCGTGACCGCATGGAGATCATCGAGATGAGCTCGTACACGTTCATCGAGAAGGAGCACATCGCGCGGAACCACCTGATCCCCAAGCAGCTCAAGGAGCACGGCATCACCGCCGAGCACTTCGAGCTGACGCAGGACGGTCTCGAGAAGGTGATCACCGCGTACGCGATCGAACCCGGTGTGCGTACGCTCGAGCGTCGCGTCGCTGAGCTGTGCCGCTCGGTCGCCGTGCGCGTGGCGTCTGGTCAGACCGAGAAGGTCACGATCAACGCGGCGAAGGTCGAAGAGCTCCTGGGCCCCAAGCGCATGGAGCTCAACGTCGCGGAGCGCACCAGCCAGACCGGCGTCAGCGTCGGCCTGACCTACACCTCGCTCGGCTTCGGAGACATTCTGTTCATCGAAGCCACCAAGATGCCGGGCAAGGGCAGCCTCACCATCACCGGCCAGCTGGGCGACGTGATGAAGGAGTCGGTCACCACCGCCTTCTCGTGGCTGCGCGCGAACGCCGACCGCATGGGCCTGCAGCCCACCGCGTTCGAGAAGACGGACATCCACATCCACTTCCCGGACGGCGCGACCCCGAAGGACGGCCCCTCCGCCGGCCTGGCGATCGCCACCGCGCTGACGTCGCTGTTCACCAACATCCCCGTGCGGTCTGACACGGCGATGACCGGTGAAATCACGCTCCGCGGCATCGCGGGCATGATCGGCGGCGTGCGCGAGAAGGTGTTGGGCGCTCACCGCGCCGGCATCAAGCGCGTGCTGCTCCCCGAGAAGAACAAGAAGGACCTCGTGGACGTGCCCGAGTCGGTGCGCAGCCAGCTCGAGTTCACCTTCGCCAAGCACGTCGACGACGCGCTGGGCTTCGCGCTGGAGCGCTCGCCCTTCACGGTGGCGCCGCCTCCGGCCGCGGTCGAGGAGCCGAAGACCGAGATCCGCGCCTGAGCCGAACCGGCGCGTGATTGAAAACGCCCTCTCCTCTCACCAGAGGAGAGGGTTTTCTTTTTTCAGATGCCCAGCGTCTGCTGGCCCGGGAGATCGTCTTTGTGCTTCTCGAGGATGAGATCGATGCCCTGGCGGATGTACTCAGCGACCGGAACCTTGGTCTTCTGGTTCAGCAGCTTGAGCAGCTCATTCTGCTCAGGCGTGATGTAGATCGTCGTACTGATCTTTTTGCGCGCCATGGACGTATGTGACGCTATGTCGAGTGCGGCCCACTGCAAGGAAATGACCTACGTGAAGCGAACTCTCCGATGGACTGTGCTGGCGGCGGCGATGGCGTTCGTGAGCTGCGCGACCGACTCTGCGGCCAAGAAGAACACTGCTGACGGCGACGGCGAGAAGGTGGCCGAGAACATCCGCCAGACGCAGTCAGGCAACGAGACGCTGAAGGAGACCGACGTCAACGGCGACAAGAAGCCCGACGTGTGGGCCTACACCGTCAAGGCCACCAACGCCGACGGCAAGGAATACGACCGCCTCGTCCGCAAGGACTTCGACATCAACTGGGACGGCAAGGTCGACATCGCCCGCCAGTACGACGACAAGGAGCAGATCAGCCGCGCCGCGCTCGATCTCGACTTCGACGGCAAGGTCGACGAGGTGATCTTCTACGAGAAGGGCCAGGTGGTGCGGAAGGAGCGCAACCTCTCGTCAGACGGCAAGCCCTCGATGTGGATCTATTACGAGAAGAACCAGATCGTCCGCAAAGAGCGCGACACCAACGGCGACGGCAAGGTCGACTACTGGGAGTACTGGGAAGGCGGCCAGGTCGACCGCATCGGCGAAGACCTCGACAGCGACGGCAACGTCGACAAGTGGACGAAGAACCCCAACTCCGAGCAGTGACCGTCAGTTCGCGCTGGTGACGATGGCGTTGAGCGCCGTCTCGCGACGGAAGTCGTCCATGTACCGGGTGGCCGCGTCCTTCGTGCCGAAGCGGCCCATGCGCACGCGGAACCAGGTGCCCTTGCCGGGGATGGCGGCTTCCACCACGTACGGCGCGTAGCCCTTGTCGCGCAGGCCGGCGGCGAAGCGATCGGCCTCGGCGCGGTCCTGGTACGCGGAGAGCTGCAGCGTCCACGAGCCGTCGGGCGCGGTCTCGGTGGGCGTGCGTTGCGCGCGGCCGAACGCCTCCTTGAGGCCGCCGCCGGCGTCGACGGTGCGCGTGGCGACGGGCTCGGCCTTCGGGGTCTCGGCCAGCTTGGGCTCCTCGACCTTCGGCGCGACGGCGACCTCGACCCTGGCGGGCTCGGGCGGCTTGGGGGCCTCGACCTTCGGGGCCTCGGCGACGACGGCGGGCTTCTCGACGGGCTTCACCGCGGGCGGGTCGGCTATCAGCGCCGGCGTCTTGCGGGTCAGCTCATCTTGAAAGGTCAGCGCGGCGTCGGCCTTCACGGTCTCGAGCGCGTCGGTCTGCTTGTCGAGCTGCCCGAGCAGGTCAGCCGGCGGCGGCGAGGTGAGCGCGGCGGTCTCGGCGGTGAGCTTCTTGCCGACGACCACGCCCAGCATGAACACGCCCCCGAGCACCACGAGGGAGGCGACGGTGATGGAGACGATCTGCCGGTTGTCCAGCGACAGCTCGTATTTCTCTTTGAGGCGGTGCGAATCGCGCATGACTGTTACGGCAAGGTAGCCCGCTGTTGCACCTGGTCAATTATTGGGCGCGCCGTTGAGGATCCAATCGCGGAGGAGGCGCTGCTGGGTGGAGGTCAACGGCGTGGCGCCGCCGCGCGGCATGTCACCCGACGAGGTGCGCGTGTAGACGTTCGACGACGCGGGGTCGCCCGGCGTGACCTCCGCGGGCACGAGGTTCGCCCAGGTCCAGTTGTGGCAGGCGCTGCACTTCGCGTCGAAGATCGGCTTGAGCTGCGAGAGGTAGCTGACCTGCTGGATGCCGCCGTCGTCTGGCGTCTCGACCACGGTGCCGCCGTCGAACCCGAAGATGCCGGCGTCGGGGTTGATGGTGGTGACCGGCTTCTCGGGGAAGCTGGCGTCGTAGTCGCCGTCGGCGAACTGCTGGCACGCGCCGCCGCCGCAGAACTGGTTGGCCGCGCACGACGTACAGGCCGCGCCCTGCCCTCCGCACGCGTCGACCGCGTCGCCGGCGAGGCAATCACCGGTGTCGCTGCAACAGCCGGTGCAATTCGAAGGCGTGCACTCCACCGTCGGGCCAGCGGTACCGCACGACGCTGCAGCTCCGATGATGAAACCGACGACGACAAACCAGGAGACGCGCATGAACGCGCCGCAGACTAGCCAACTCCGCGCTCAATTGTTGAGCGCGCCCTGGGAGATCCAATCGAACAGCAGCTGCTCCTGGGTCGCTGACAGGCGGCTCCCGCTGGGCGGCATGTTTCCCGACACGGTGCGCGTGTAGACCGCGGAGCTCGACGGCTTGAACGGCACCACGCGCGAGCGCGTCATCAGCGCGGAGTACGAGAACGAGTGGCAGTTGCCACACCGGGAGCTGAGCACCGGGCTGATCTGCAGCCGGAAGCTCACCGGCACCCCGGCATCGACCTCGACGCCCGCGTCGGTTTCGCCAGCGTCCGGGAGCCCGGCGTCGTCTCCGCCATCAGCCGGCGCGAGCGCGGCGGGCTCGACCTCGACCGTGCCCATGCCTTCGCCGGCGTACCAGCCCGAGGGCTCACCACACGCCGCCAGACCCAGCGCTGCAAGAATGACGACTCGACGAACGGTGTTCACCACGACATGACCTCGACGGCTCCGGGCTGGTCACGGGGGAATAGCACCCGCCCCGCTCCCGCAGCTGTGGCCTGGCGCCCCGAGATCGCTCAGATGATCCACCCGCCACCGAGGACGCGTGGGCCGTCGTAGATCACCGCCGCCTGCCCCGGCGTCACCGCGCGCGCGGGCTCATCGAGCACCACCTTGAAGTGGCCGTTGAGCTCCGCCTTCACGCGCCCCGATGCGCCGGCGTGACGGTGACGAATGCGCACGGTCACCGGCTGCCCCGCATCGGGCACGCCATCGACCCAGTGCGGGCGGAGCAGATGGAAGCTCCCGCGCGCGGCTTCGTCAGCCGGCCCGACGACGACCTGGTTCTTCGCCGCGTCGAGGCGCTGCACGTAGAGCTTCTCGGAGTGCGCGATGGAGAGGCCCTTGCGCTGGCCGATGGTGAACTTGTGGATGCCGTCGTGCGCGCCGAGCACCTCACCGTCGGAGGTGACGACCTCGCCCTTCGGCTGCGGGCCCGCGACCTTCTCCACGAAGCGCGCGTAGTCGCCATCGGGGACGAAGCAGATCTCCATCGACTCCGGCTTGTGCGTGGTGACGAGGCCGTGCGCTTCGGCGATGGCGCGCACCTCGGGCTTCGTCAGGTGCCCAACGGGGAAGATGAGGTCCTTGAGTTCGTCCTGCCCGAGCGTGAAGAGGAAGTACGACTGATCTTTCGCCGCGTCGGCGCCGCGGGTCAGCACGAAGCGGCCGTCTTGTTCCGCCACCTGCGCGTAGTGCCCGGTGGCCAGCTTCGCGCCGAGCTGCCGCGCGCGCTTGAGCAGGAAGCCGAACTTCACGTCTTGATTGCACGCCACACAGGGGATGGGCGTCTTCCCCGTCAGGTAGTTCTGCACGAAGGGCGTGACGACGCGGTCCTTGAAGAGCTCCTCGACGTTCGCCACGTAGAAAGGGATGCCGAGTTTTTCAGCCACCGCGCGCGCGTCGTCGATGTCGTCGGGGCTGCAGCACGAGCCGCATTGCGCGGTGCTCTCGTAGCTCCACACGCGCAGGGTGATGCCGATCACCTCATGGCCCTGCGCCTTCAGCAGCGCCGCGGCGGCAGACGAATCAACCCCGCCAGACATGGCTACGACGACACGCATGGTCGCCCGATGCCACAGCCCGCGAAAACCTGAAAGCCCACCCTTTTTCCACAGCCATGCTGCAGGGGGTCACATGTGGGTTGCGCCTGGCGTTACTGCGGACGAAAGCCAGTAAGCCATTGAAACAACTGGCTATTCAGGCCTTCTTCCGAGCGGAGCCAGTTCCCGGGGGAAGCGGTGGGTCATCGGGCTGGGTTGCATGTGGGAAACCCTGTGGGAAAGCGTGGAGAAGCGCTTTCAGCCCTTCTGGGGAGTTCCGCGCAGGGTCCTCCACCACGGCCTCCAGCAGGTAGCGGGTGGCCTGGCCGACGACTGGCGACGGGCCGGTGCCCAGGGCCTCCATGACGCCCTTCCCGTCGAGCGCGAGGGCCTTGCTGGTGAGCGGCGGGTTCGTCGCGAGGAGCGCCTCGACGCGCTTGCGAAGCGCCCCGTCCCCCGGCTGGAGCGCCTGGTGCACGTCGAACAGCGGGAGCGCGCGCGCCGCCGTCAGCTTCGACAACCACCGGCGCAGATCGGCGTCAGACGCGTCGAGCGCGGGGAGCGTCGTCTCCGCGGCCAACGCGCCGGCCTCTTCGGCGACCTTGTTGGGGAACTTGAGCCGCAGCACCAGCTCGCGCGCCTTCGGAACTCCGGAGAGCAGCACCGCGAGCCGCACCACCTCGTCGCGCGGCGCGCGGCCGACAGCGGCGAAGTTCGCGTTCATCGCTTCCGGGAGGAACTCTGCGAACAACCCGGTGCGGCGCAGCAGCTCGAGCCCCTTCGGCGCGGCCGGCGCGAGGAGCAGCTTCACGAACTCCTGCTGGATGCGCTCGGTGGCGACCTTGCGGAAGACGTGCAGCGTCTGCGTGATGGCGGCCTCGGTCTGCGGCTCGATGGTGAAGTCGAGCACGGTGGCGAAGCGCACGGCGCGCAGCGGGCGCAGGCCGTCTTCGAGGAAGCGCTCCAGCGGCACCCGCACCGCGCGGATGATCTTCGCCGCGAGATCGTCGCGCCCGTGGAAGGGGTCGACGAGGGCGTTGGTCTCCGGCTCCCACGCGATGGCGTTCATCGTGAAGTCGCGGCGCGAGAGATCGGCCTCGATGTCTTCGTGGAACTCGACCTTCGACGGGCGCCGGCCATCGACGTACTCGGCTTCCGCGCGGAAGGTGGTGACCTCCACGTGCTCCTTGTGGACGACCACCGTCACGGTGCCGTGCTCGATGCCGGTGGGGATGACGCGCTTGAAGAGGCGCTGCACCTGCTCCGGGCGCGCGCTGGTCGCGAGGTCGAAGTCCTTCGGCTTCTCGCCACGCAGCAGATCGCGCACGCACCCGCCGACGAGGAACGCGGCGTAGCCACCCGCGCGCAACCCGCGAACGACCTCCATCACCGCTGCGGGCACTGCGTCGACCGGGAGCATGGGAAATCAACTACGACACATCGGCCGCAAACTGACCGAAATCAACCCACCACGAAGACCATCGGCACGTTGGCGAAGAAGATCTTGCACGCGATGAACGCGCCGAGCGGCCCCACGAAGTCGGTAGCGATGCACGCCGCGAGCGTGTGGCGCATCGACTTCACCTGCACCGCGCCGAAGTACAGCGCCAACACGTAGAAGGTCGTCTCGGTGCCGCCGTTGATGACCGACACGAGGTACCCGATGAAGGAGTCGGGCCCGTAGGTCTTCATCGCCTCGGCCATCACCGCCAGCGCACCGCTGCCCGACAGCGGGCGGATGAGCGCCATCGGCAACGCTTCCGCGGGGAAGCCGATCGGCGAGAGCACCGGGGCCAGCGTCTTCACCAGCAGCTCCATCGCGCCCGACGCGCGGAACATGCCGATGGAGACCAGCATGCCCACGAGGAAGGGGATGATCGTCACCGAGGTCTGGAAGCCCTCCTTCGCCGCGCCGATGAACGCCTCGTAGACCTTCACCTGCCGGCCGAAGCCCACCACCACGATGACCAGGATCAGCACCGGCAACAGCCAGCCGGAGAGGAGATCGCGGGTCAGCGCGAACGCGGCCTCGGTGGGCGGTGATTCTTGAACGCGGCGCACCAGCGCGAAGAGCAACAGGCCCAGCACACCGGCCACCGAGAGCTTCCGCCACAGCGGCATCTTGAGGTTCAGCGCCGCGAGCTCTTCGGCCTTCTGCAACGCGGCTGCGTCGGCCTCCTTGCGCTTCGAGGCGTCGACGTCGACGGTGCCGTAGTTCTCGACGGCGAACAGCTTCCGCTTCTCGAGCAGCTTGTAGCTCCTCTTTCTCCCTGTCCATAAATCGCCCAAAACGCTTCGCATTTTT
>CAMLFP010000220.1 GCA_946479335.1 uncultured Archangium sp. | reverse complement strand
CCCAACAGTCTGACGGGAAGCTCGAGGCGCTCGCGCAGCGGGTGCAGCAGTCGCCCGACGACCTCGACGCGGTGACCGACCTCTTCATCCACCTCATCCGCCGGCAGGCGTTTCAAGAAGCGCGGCCGCTGGTGCAGCGCGCGATGCTGTTGGACCCGTTCAACCCGAAGGCGCGCGTGGGCCAGGCGGTGGTGCGCGCGCTGGAAGGCGACCTCCGCGGCGCCATCGACGACCTCGAGCACCTCACCGCGCGCTACCCGGAGGCCTACGACGGCTTCATGTTCGCCGGCATGCTGTCGCTGGAGGACAACGACGAGCCCCGCGCGCTGAAGAACCTCGCGCAGTACGTCGAGCTCGCGCCGCCCTCGGAGCAGCCGCCGATGATGCGCGTCGCCGTGAAGCAGCTCCGTGAGCAGCTGGCGAACCCGCAGAAGCCGTGAGCGTCGAGTGGCTGCTGAAGCTGCACGCGCTGAATGAGGCGGGGCGCTTCGACGAGGTGCTCCGCGAGGCGAAGCCGATCGCCGAGAAGCGCCCGCGCGACTACGCAGTGCGCCTGCAGGTCGGGCGCGCGCTGGTGGCGCTGGGAGAGCTCAAGCGCGCGAAGACCGAACTCGACGCGGCGGTGAAATACTCGAAGGGCCTCGCGGCGTGGCCGTGGTTCTACGTGGCGGCGCTCCACGCACGGTCTGGAGAGAAGCCCGCGATGACGGCGGCGCTCAACCGCGCGCTCGCGATTGATCCGAAGATCGAGAACGCGATTCGCACCTCGCCGTGGTTCGCCGCGCACCTCCCTCTCCCCCGGGGAGAGGGTCCCGCGAAGCGGGGGGTGAGGGGCGGTCAGGCTCGCGTTTCAACGCGTACAGCGACGAAGAAGCGGTTGCCAACCTCTCGCCGACGTCAGCGGTAGCGCCCCTCACCCCAACCCTCTCCCGCTGGCGGGAGAGGGGGAGTGCACGACTTTCAGAACAGCACGCCGGGGTTCAAAATCGCCGAAGGGTCCAGCTCGCGCTTCACCGCGCGCAGCGCCGAAGAAAACAGCGCCGGTCGCTCGGCGTCGAGCCACGCGCGGTGCGTCCTCCCGACAGCGTGGTGATGCGTGATGGTGCCGCCAGAGCGCACGAGCGCCTTCGACGCGGCGTCTTTCACCTGCGCCCACTGCTCGAGCTCACCGCCCTTCTTCGCGCGCCCGAGGAACGTGAAGTACGGCGCGGGCCCGTCGGCGTAGACGTGCGTGAAGCGGCAGCTCACGAGCCCGCCAGGGAGCGCCTCCCGCACCGCCTCGGTGACCTCCGCGTACAACTTTGGGAACGCGCTCCAGGTGCACGCGGTCTCGAAGGTGTCGGCGAGCATGCCCAGCTGAATCATCGCGTCTTGCAGGTAGGGGCCCTTCAAGAACGACGACTTCCACGACTCCGACGCGTGCTTGCCCTTCGACGCGCCGCCGAAACCCGCGGTGATGGCGAGCGCGCGATCGATCCACGCGTCGAGCGGGTGATCCGCTGACTCGAAGGCCAGCACCAACACCGACGAGCCGTCGAAGGTGACGCCGTTGATCATCGCCTCGGTCCCGTCGAGGAGCCGGCAGTTCGACGGCAGCAACCCTGACTGCGCGATGGCCCGCGTCGCGGCGACCGCCTGCTCGAAGTCTTCGAAGTACACCGACGCGCCCGCGCGGAACGTTGGCTTCGGGCGCACGCGCATCCACGCTTCGGTGATGACGCCCAGCGTGCCCTCGTTGCCGATGACCAGTTTGTTGGCGTCGACGCCCGCGCCGGTCGCGGGGAAGCGTTTGGACTCGATGACGCCGCGCGGAGTCACCATGCGCACCGACTCGACGAGGTCATCGATGTGCGTCGGGCCCATCGCGAAGTGCCCACCGGCGCGCGTGGCGATCCACCCTCCCAGCGTCGAGAACTCGAACGACTGCGGGAAATGCCTCAACGTGAACCCGCGCTCCTGCAACTGTGCTTCGAGCGCAGGGCCGAACACGCCAGCGTCGATGCGCGCGACGTGCGAGACGTCGTCGACCTCCGTCACGCGGTTCAGCTTCGAGAGATCCAACGCCAGCGCACCGCGATGCGAGGGCCCCAGCAACGGCTCGCAGCCCGCGACCACCGACGAGCCGCCGCCGAACGGCGTCACCGAGAGCCGCTGCGCCTCGGCGATCTCCAGCACGCGCACCAGCTCCGCTTCGGTGCGTGGAAACGTCACGAAGTCGGGCGCGCTCGAAAAGTCACCCCGGAACCCGCGCACGCGATCGACGTACGACTTGCCCATCGCTCGCGATGCGCGCGTGGTGTCGTCGGCCGACGAGAACTCCGCCAGCTCGCGCGGCACCTCGACGCGCGCTCGCGGCACGCGCGGAGCCGCCTCGCGCTCGATCTCACTCTCCCCGAAGAACGGCTCGATGCGCGCCTGCGTCTCCTGCAGGTCAGCGCGCGCCTCGACCTCGCCCCAGCCCCAGAGGCTCCTCATTTTTCACTCCGCAAAAAGAGCTTCTTTTCCATTTCCGCGAGCTTCTCTCCGGTGACGCCGGCGCGGATCAACTCCGCGCGCAGCACGTCGGCGTTCACGTCTTGCACCACGTAGCTGCATTCGTCGAACAACGGCGGCACCGCCTCGAACGTGAGGTTCCGCGGGTAGTCGCGGCACATGTTGGGCCGGCTCTCGTACGAGTCGCACTGCTTGGTGACGCGATCGAAGTGCGTGCAGTTGAAGAAGAACGTGCGGCTCTTCTTGTCGACGTTGAGGAGCTCGAAGCCGTTCACCACGCGCTGCCACCAGAGGAACGTCGCGCGCGCCAGCGGGAGGTACCAGATGAACTTGCGCACCGAGATGCCGGGCGTCTCGCAGCACTTGCCGCAGCCGTTGCACGCGCCCAGCAGCCGGTAGCGCGCCTTCGGCCCCGCCGCGCGCGTCACCGCGAGGTCGAACGCATTCACCCGCCGCACGAGCGCTTTCACCAGGCGGCGGAGGGGCCCGTCTCTCATGCCGTAAGTCTGCCAAACGTTTCGGGTTTTGGAGCCCTCTTGTCAGCCGGCGGGCATTGGCGGTACTCGGGCCGCGACATGGTCATCCCGCTCTCGAGCAGCTTTCGTGTGCACTCTGAAGACCCCGCGTTTCACGTCTCGTGGCGCGGCGGGAGCCGGTTCATCCTCTCCGGGCAAGTGACGATGTCGCCGAGCGCGGAGCTGGACGTCGCGACGCCGCACGACGAGGTCGAGGTCTCGCTCGCCACGCACAGCACGCCGACGCACGCGGTCTCGGCCCTGCGCCGCGCCCTGCCCCGCGGCATCGTGATGCAGCACACCGCGGTCGCCGATGGCGTCGAGCTGGTGTTCAACGAAGCGCTGGTGCCGGCCGCGAAGCCGCCGCACCTCCGGCTGTTCACCGCCGGCGTGCACCTCGACGTGAAGCAGCTCGCGGAGAACTCCATCGAGTTCAACAGCAGCATCCGCGAAGACGTGATCGTCACCATCCTCTGTGACTCGCGCCGCGCGTCGGTGAAGCTGACCGCTGGCCTGCCCGCGCACACCGCCGCCACGTTGATCGGCGGGAACATGCCGCGCGGCTTCCGCGCCATCGTCGACGGCGCCACCGTCACGGTGTGGAAAGACGCCGACTTCTTCTCGGCCGTCGCCTGATGTTCGAGCTCCTTCTCGAGGTCGCGCGGCAACTGGCCGTCGAGGCCGCGGACGTCATCAACCGCGTCTATGCGGGCGCCTTCGACGTAGTGATGAAGCCTGGCGGCGCGGGCCCGGTGACGGAGGCGGACCAGCGCGCGAATGACGTCATCGTCGCGGGGCTGAAGCGCGCGTTTCCGCATGACGAGATCGTCGCCGAGGAGTCGACGCACCTGGCGCCCACCGGCAAGCGCGTGTGGTTCGTCGACCCGCTCGACGGCACGCGCGAGTTCGTCGACCGCAACGGGATGTTCGCGGTGCACATCGGGCTGGCCATCGACGGTGAAGCGGTGGCCGGCGTGGTGTTCGCTCCCGTGCAGGGCGCGTGCTGGAGCGGCGCGCGTGGTTCGCCCTGCGTGCTGCAGGTCGGAGAGCAAAAGCGCGAGCTGCGCATGCAGCCGGTCGCGAAGACGTCAGACCTTCGGCTGGTGGTGTCGAGATCGCACAAGTCGAAGCGCACGGCGGCGATCCGCGACGCGCTGGGCATCACGCAGGTGAAGGAACAGGGCTCGGTGGGCCTGAAGTGCGCGCTGCTGGCGATGGGCGAGGCCGATCTCTACCTGCACCCGTCGACGAAGAGCTCCCGGTGGGACTCGTGCGCGCCGCAGGCGGTGATCGAAGCGGCGGGCGGCATGCTGGTGGGCTTCGACGGCGCGCCGTACGAGTACGGAGGGCGCGTGTTGACCAACGATCGTGGGCTGGTGGGCTGTCACCGCGACACGTGGGCGCTCATCGCCAACTCCCTCTCCCTCGGGGAGAGGGTCTCGCGCTAGCGAGGGGTGAGGGGAGAAACCTCGCGCCCCTCACCCGCGACTGCGTCGCGACCTCTCCCCAGGGGAGAGGTATTTCGCGCTCACTTCACGTCTGAGCCGGGCGGAACGTTCCCGGGGTCGAGCAGCACGAGCTCCTTCCCGCCCTTCCCTGCGGTGAGGATCATGCCCTGCGACTCGATGCCCTTGAGCGCGCGCGGCTTGAGGTTCGCCACCACTACCACCATGCGGCCGGTGACCGTCTCCGGCGTGTACGCCTCGGCGATGCCCGACACGATGGTGCGCGGCGCCGCTTCACCGAGATCGATGCTCAGCTTCAGCAGCTTGTCGGCCTTGGGCACCTTCTCGGCGGCGAGCACCTTGCCCGCGCGGAAACTGACCTTTGCGAAGTCGCCGAACTCGATCTCGCTCTGCGGCGCGGTGTCCTCCTTCTTCTTGGGCTCGGGAGCCTTCTTCTCGACCGGCGGCGGCGTGGTCGCGATCAGCTTCGCCACCGTCGCCTCCTCGATGCGCCCGATGATCGGCGACGCGTCACCGATGGGCGCGGAGCGCTCGAGCAACGGGTACTGCGCGCTCGCGAGTTCCTTGAAGTTCAGCTTCTTCCGGTTGAGCTGCGCGGCGAGCTTGTCGGCCAGCTCCGGCACCACCGGGTCGAGCAGCGCGGTGAGCAGGTAGACCACCTCCGCGGCCTCGGAGAGCACGGAGCGCGCGCCCTCCGGATCGTTCTTGATGGTCTTCCACGGCTCGGCCTTCGCGAGGAACTGGTTCGCCGCGTAGCCGATCTCGAGGATCGCCTTGATCGCGTTGCGCGAGTCGAACTTCTCGAACGCGTCGCCGATCTCCTTCACGCGCGCGAGCGCCTCCCGCACCAAGGCGCCGCCGACGGCTTCATTCGCGGGCGCGAGCTTCTTGTCTTTGCCCAGCAGCGACAGCGAGCGGTTCGCGAGGTTGCCCAGGTTGTTCACCAGCTCCGCGTTGGTGCGCTGACGGAACTCGGTGAGCGAGAAGTCGAGATCCTCCGGGCCCGCGCCGAGCAGCGACGCGAAATAGAAGCGCAGGTAGTTCGGATCCAACAGGTCGAGGTATGGGCGCGCGTTGATGAAGGTGCCGCGCGACTTCGACATCTTCTCGCCGTTCACCGTGAGGTGCCCGTGGATGTGCACGTAGTCGGGCACCTTCAAGCCCGCGACGGTCAGCACCGACGGCCAGAAGAGGCAGTGGAAGTAGACGATGTCCTTCCCGATGGTGTGGACGATGCGCGCGTCGGCGTCTTTCGCCCAGTAATCGAGCGCGCTCTTCGCCTTGCCGGTGGCCTTCGCCCACGCCTCGGCCGACGAGATGTACCCAATCGGCGCGTCGAGCCAGACGTAGAAGAACTTGTTGTCCTCCCCGGGGATGGGGAAGCCGAAGTACGGCCCGTCGCGCGAGATGTCCCAATCGGCGAGGCCCTTCTCGAAGAACTGGCCCAGCTGCGCGGCGAGGCCGGGGTGCATGAAGCCGGGCTTCGCGAGCTGCTCCTTCAAGAACGCCTCGTGCTTCGGGAGCTTGAAGAAGAGGTGCGTCGACTTCTTCCACACCGGCGGCTTGCCGCTCAGCACGGAGTACGGGTTCTTGAGTTCCTTCGGCCCGTACGTCGCGTTGCACTTCTCGCACGCGTCGCCGTACTGATCTTTCGTGCCGCAGTTCGGGCACTCGCCCTTGATGAAGCGGTCGGCGAGGAAGCGCCCGGCCGTCTCGTCGAAGGCCTGCTCGATGTCCTTCGTGCCGATGAAGCCCGCGTCCTTCGCCTTGCCGTAGATGAACTCGGCGTAGTGCTTGTTCTCCGGCGAGTTGGTCGACGAATAGAAGTCGCGGCTGATGTGGAAGTCGCGGAAGACGGCCTGATGATCTTCGGAGACCTCGGCGATGAACGCTTCAGGCGTCACGCCCTTCTTCTCGGCGGAGATCTCGATGGCCGTGCCGTGCGTGTCGTCAGCGCAGAGGAACACCACGTCGTCGCCGCGGCTGCGGAGGTACCGCACGTAGATGTCGGTCTGGATGTGCTCGACCATGTGGCCGAGGTGGATGGGTCCGTTGGCGTAGGGCAGCGCGCAGGTGACGAGGGTCTTCATTACGCGGCGTCTATAGCCGCAATCGCCTCCACCGAGACCGCGAACTCAGGCTGCGCCGCGATGGCCTTCTTCACGGAACATTGCTCGACGACGTGGATCAGCGCGTCGCGGTAGCGCTCCGGGAAATCGGGCGGCACCTCGACGCGGAGGTCGACGGACTTGAGCACGCCCTTCTCGTCGAAGTGCGGCTGCTCGATGACGCGCACGTCATCGGTGGGCAGCTTTCGCGCCGCGCAGAAGCCCTGCACGAAGATGCCCGCGCACGCGCCGATCGACGCGAGGAACATGTCGTACGGAGACGGCGCAGAATCTTCGCCGCCGCTGGCGAGAGGTTGATCAGTGTGCAGAACGTGCGCTCCGACCTGCACGTCGACGCGCCGGTTCTTCGGGATGGTGACGATCAGCGGTTCACGAGTAGCCATACCCGTGAGAGCCACGACCCCGCCGAACGGTTCAGCGCTCGTTCTCCCGGCGGATGACGTGCATCTGGCTCTCCCACGCGGGGGCCTTGCCGCACAACGTCCACAACAGGCGCTCCAGCACCAGCTCGTCGCCGCCCAGCTTCAGCGCGAGGTCGGCTTCAGCGCACGCCACCAGCCCGCGCAGCAGCGCCTGTCGGCCGAACGCGCCCGCCGACTGCATGCCCATGAAGGTCGCGTACGGGTGCGGCACCTTCACCTTCTGGCTCTTGAGCTCCGCTTCGATGCGCGGCCACACGCGCGCCTGGAAGTCGTTGTAGTTGCGCGGCGGCTTGCCGTCGGAGAAGCGCGCCATGCGCTCGCTCGCGTTGAGCAGCTTGCGCACCACGCTGGCGACGGAGCCCAACATCATCAGCGGGTGCGCGCCCTGCGCGATGGTGTCGTCGACGTACTTCTTCGCGGCCTCGAAGTTGCGCTTCTCGATGGCGTCGGAGAGCTCGAAGAACTCGTCTTCGCGCGCGTGGCCGACGAGCAGCTCGACCTCCTTCGCGGAGATGGTGTTGCCGTCGGAGTAGAGCGCGAGCTTGGTGATCTCCGACTGCAGCAACCGGAAGTTGCCGCCCACGCGATCAATGAGCAGCTCCAGCGCGCCAGCGCCCAGCTTCTTCTTGTGCGGCTCGAGCGTCTTGAGCACGAACTCGCCGAGCTTCTCCTTCGCGTCGGCGCTGACGTTGCCCTTGAAGTCGCGCAGCTTGGCGAGCGACTTGAACTCCAGCGAGCGGCCGATGTCCTTCGCGAGCTTGACCAGCGGGTTCTTGGAGTCGACGTCGGTGATCGCGATCAGCAGCACCTGGCCTTTGGGCGGCGTGCCCTTGAACCAGTCGAGCAGCGCGCCGTCGTCTGACGCGCCCGCGGTGAGCCCTTCGGCGACGCAGAACGCCGCGACCTCCTGGAGGAACTGGAGATCGATGTCGGCCAGCACGATGCCGAGGTCGCGCTCCCACTCGTCGGGGTGCGGCTGCGCGAGCTCGTCGACGCCCCACCCGGCGCGCCCCGCGATGGTCAACACGCGGCGTGCGGCTTCTTTGCGGCGGTTCGCCTTCCACGCATCGCGCGCGCGGTTGAGCGCGTCGGGGCGG
The DNA here is from genome assembly GCA_946479335.1 of uncultured Archangium sp. The sequence continues at coordinate 1,100 of CAMLFP010000220.1, read as the reverse complement.
CCCTTCTTCGGCGCGAGGAACTCCGGGTCGCGCAAGAAGACGACCTTGCGCCCGCCGAACATCGGCATGGTCGCGAGCTCCGCGGCGACTTCACGCGGCGTGGCGACGTCCATCGTGACGAGGTTGAGATCGGCCGAGCCGCCAGGGACGAGCTTGGCGAGCAACTGCTCCGCGGCCTTGCGCACGAGGAACTCTTCACCCGCGAGCAGGTAGAGCGGCGCCTCTCCGCCCGCGTCGAGTTCCGTCAGTGCGTCTTGCAACTCCTCGTCGCTCATCGGCTCGCGCGTCTACCACGCAGCGTCGGAGTGCTGCGCGAGAAGCGCTGGGCCTACTGCTTCCACGGGCCCGGCATGTCGGAGGCCGTCGGATCTGGCGGCCAACCCAGCGGTCCGCACGAAGCGCGGTCGCGCGCGACGTAATCGACCACTTCGGTCACGCCACCATCAGGGTCGAACCGCTCGCGCCGGAACGCGTGCGCCGAGCCGATGGTTGGTCGATCGGTGTAAGCGCGATCAAGCCTCCCGGTTTTCTCGTCGAAGATGCGCGTGACGATCACGCCGTCGGCCCGCGTCTCGACTTCTCGCGATTTGCGGTGGTCTCCGGTGCACTGGAAATAGACCTCAGTGGAGCCGCGCTCGGTCTGCGTACTGCGAAAAGTGACGCACTCGCCCAGTGCCCACCCCTTCGCCGTCAGGACGGGGGTCGTCACACGCCCGCGCTCGGTAGTTACCGCTCCGTCGGGCGAGGTGCGCTTGCGCTCAAACAGGCAACGCTCGTCGTAGGCCCAAATCGACTCACGCTCTCCAGAACTAGTTTTCGACATGCCGCCATCGAGTCGAGCGGGCTCAGCGCAGAGGCGGGCGCGCTCCTGCAGCGCCACCGGCGCAGCGGCGATTGTGAGCAGCAGTCCGATTTTCAAGATCGTGCTCACGCTCGCCCCTCACCCGCGACTTCGTCGCGACCTCTCCCCACGGGAGAGGTTTTTTTAGAACTGCGCCCAGCCCGGAACGCGCGGATACGGGATCGCGTCGCGGATGTTCCCCAGGCCGCACAGGTAGACGATGAGCCGCTCGAACCCGAGCCCGAAGCCCGCGTGCGGC
>CAMLFP010000219.1 GCA_946479335.1 uncultured Archangium sp. | reverse complement strand
ACTGGAACTACGAGCAGATTCAAGACAGCGCCACCACGCTCTCCGACGCGTGCCCGGCGCCGGGCGGCAAGGTGGTGGCCATCGGGAGCCAGGGCTCCAGCAACGACGGCGTGGCGTACCTCTTGAGCGGCGGCACGTTCTCCACGTCGCCCACCGCGGTCGGCGTCAGGTACCCGCGCCGCTGCTGGGTGGGGAACTCCGGCGAGCTGCTGATCGCAGCCGACGGCGCCATCGCGCACTACGACGGCTCGGGGTTCTCGGCCGACACCACCGACCCGCTCACGTGGGTCGGCGGCGCATCGGTGCCCGGGCACGACTGGGCGTTCGCGAGCGGCCCGGAGGTGGGCGAGGGCCCGTCGTGGAGCGTCACCGAGGTGGGCACCAACATCCACAACATCTACGCGGCGGTGCAGGCGTCTCCGACGCTGACCTGGGGCTTCGGCGGGTCGAACCTCTCGTCGCCGCAGATCCTGTGGAAGTTCGACGGCACGAACTGGTCAGCGGCGACGCCCGACCTGAGCGGCTTCAAGTTGGTGAACGCGGCGTTGAAGACCGGCGACGGCACGCTCTACTTCGCGGGCACGGGCCCCGACGACCGGCCGGCCATCGGGCGCGGCGTGCGACGCTGACGACGCGGTGGTACAGCGGCGCGCATGAGCCGAGCCGCCATCACCGACCTCTACAAAATCGATGACCTCCTCTCGAGCGAGGAGCGCGCCATCCGCGACACGGTCGCGCGCTTCGTCGACACCGAATACCTGCCCATCGTCGGCAAGCACTTCCGCAACCACACCTTCCCCTCGCACCTGATTCCGAAGCTCGGCGAGCTGGGCGTCTTCGGCGCGACGTTGACCGGCTACGGCTGCGCGGGGCTCTCCAACGTGGCGTACGGGCTCATCCTGCAGGAGCTCGAGCGCGGCGACTCCGGCCTGCGCAGCTTTGCGTCGGTGCAGAGCTCGCTGTGCATGTTCCCCATCTGGAGCTTCGGCAGTGAAGCGCAGAAGCAGCGCTGGCTGCCCGGCATGGCGAAGGGCGAGCTCATCGGCTGCTTCGGCCTCACCGAGCCCGACTACGGCAGCGACCCCGGCGGCATGGTGACGCGCGCGAAGAAGGACGGCGACTCGTACGTGCTCAACGGCGCGAAGATGTGGATCACCAACGGCACCATCGCCGACGTGGCCATCGTGTGGGCCAAGGTCGACGACGGTGGCTCGGAGTCGATCCGCGGGTTCCTCGTCGAGAAGGGCATGCCCGGCTACGTGGCGAAGGAGATCGAAGGGAAGTTCTCGCTGCGCGCGTCGTACACCGCGGAGCTCTCGTTCTCCGACGTGCGCGTGCCGGCGTCGAACATGCTGCCCGGCGTGCAGGGCCTGCGCGGGCCGCTCTCGTGCCTCAACAAGGCGCGCATGGGCATCGCGTTCGCGGTGATGGGCGCGGCGGTCGCGTGCTTCGAGGGCGCGCGCGAGTACTCGCTCACGCGCAAGACCTTCAACAAGCCCATCGCCGGCTTCCAGCTCACGCAGGAGAAGCTGGCCGACATGCTGCAGGAGATCGTCAAGGGGCAGCTGTTGTCGCTGCGCCTCGCGCGCCTGGCCGACGAGGGCAAGGTGTCTCCGGAGCAGGTGTCGTTGGCCAAGCGCAACAACGTGCAGGTGGCGCTGAACATCGCGCGCGTGGCGCGCAGCATCTACGGCGCGAACGGCATCACCGATGACTACCCGCCGGTGCGGCACATGCTGAACCTCGAGAGCGTCTACACCTACGAGGGCACGCACGAGGTGCACACGCTGATTCTCGGGAAGGCCATCACCGGCTTGAACGCCTTCGGGAACTGAATGCGCGCCGGCCTGCTCGCGCTGTGCATGGGGCTCGCCGGGTGCGGAGCGCTGACCGCGCCGCAGCTCGACGCGGGCGCGCACGGCGATGGTGGCTCCGACGGGGAGTGGACGGAGCTCTCGCTCCCCGGTGGCCTCACCGCGCCGTTTCAGGCGCTCGCGTCGCAGCCCGGTGCCGTGTTCGCGCTGGTCGGTGAAGACACGGTGTTGCGCAGCGGCGGCGGCCAGTTCGAGGTGGTGAGCGCGTCTGACACCCCGGTGGTGGCGTACTTCGCGGTCGCTCCGTCGGGCTCCGTCGCGTTCACGTCGTTCCAGACGCTGTTCGTGTGTCCGGGCAACTGCACCTCGGTCGACGCCTTTGATCAGCTCTCGCTCCCGCGCACGCCGATCGGCCTGTGCAGCGGCGCTGAGGGCCTCGCCGCGATGACCACCGCGGCTGACGCCGGCGCCGCGCTCTTCGTGGAAGACGCGGGCAGCTGGAGCACCGGAAGGTTGCTGAGCGTCACCTCGCCGCGGAGCTGCGCGCGCGCGCGGCAGGGCGTCTTCATCACCGAGCAGGGTGGGGTGTTCAACGTCGAGACCGGCGCGCTCGAGCGCGTCGACGTGCCCGGCCGTGACGGCGCGCTCGAGCCGTGGCGCCTGGCGGCCAGCGTGGGCGACGCGGTCTTCATCGCGAGCGATCTCGGCGGCGCAGCGGTGCGCGATGGCACTGGCATCTGGCGCGCCTCGGCGGTCGCGACGTCAGACGTGACGGCGCTCGCGGTGGAGGCCGACGACTCTGCGTGGCTCGCGTCGGGCACGGCGTTGTGGCGCTTCGACGGTACGGCGTGGGCCTCCGCGGGGAGCGCGCCCTCGACGCTCACCACGGTCGCCGGGCTCGCGCTGCAACCGGGCGCCGTCTACGCGGGCGGCCTCGACGCGGCGGGGCACCCGCGCATCTTCCGTCGACCGAGGTAGCGAGATGGCTTTCACGATTCAGTTCAGGGTGCGCTTCGCGGAGATCGATCTCGGCCGCGCGGTGTACTTCGCGCGCTACGCCGACTTCGCGCACCGGTGCTTCGAGGAGTTCTTCACCGTCGGCGCGAAGCTCCCTTACGGCGCGATGATGGAGACGCGCGACGTCGCGTTCCCCATCGTGCACTCGGAGGCCGATCACTACGCGCCGCTCCGGGTCGACGACTCGGTGCGCGTGGAGATGGTGGTGACGCGCCTGACGATGAAGTCGGTGACCTCGCGCTTCACCATCTTCCGCGAGAGCGACAACACGAAGTGCGCGGTCATCGTGCTGAAGCAGGCGTGCATCAGCGCGGCGTTCAAGTCGCGCGAGATGCCGCCAGACCTCCATGCGCTGTTCGCGGCGCACCTGGTGCCCTGAGGCGCGGAGTCAGCGCCGCGCGCTCCGCCGGCGGCTGGCGGCCTCGAGGAGCTCTCGTTCGTCGCGCGCCAGCGCCGCGGTGATGAGCGGGTGCTGGAAGAGCCGCTCCGCAGTGATGGCGTAGAAGGTCTCGAACAGCCCGGGCACCACGCACTGCTCGTACAGCGCGCCGGTGCGCAGCTCGTCGCGCACCACCACCGTCGGCACCAGCGCCCACACGTTGGAGTCGCGCGCCAACAGGCGCATGGTGGCCATGTCGTCGACCTCGGCGACGATGCGCGGAGTGACCCCGAGCTGCTCGCACATCGCGTCGAACTCCGAGCGGAGGTCGCTCTCACTCCCCGGCACGATCATCGGCAGCGCCGCGATCCCCCGGGGGAACTGGAAGCCCCGCCGCCGCTGCGAGCCCACGATGCTCACCTGCTGCCGTGCGATGCGCCGGCAGCGCAGCCCCCGGGCCGCCTCCCGCCGTGGCGCGCGGTTCGAGAGCACCAGGTCGAGCGCGTGCTTCTCCAGCCGGTGCAGCAGCTCCGCCAGCCCGCCCGACTCGAGGTACAGCCGCACCTCCGGCTGGAGCAGCAGCGGTTTGACGAACGACTCCTGGAAGTTGCGCGACAGCGTGGCCACCGCGCCGATGCGCACCGGCTGCTCCGCCTGCCGCCCGCGCTCCAGCGTGGCGACCAGCTGCGCGCCCGCCGCGAAGATCTCCTCGGCGTAGGCCAGCACCAGCTTCCCCGGTTCGGTGAGCACCAGCTGCCGCCCCCGCCGCTCGAAGAGCGCGAAGCCGAGCTGCTCTTCCAACTGGTGGATCTGTGACGACAGCGCCGACTGCGACACGCGCAGGCCCTTCGCCACGTGGGTCAGGTTGCCGTCGCGCGCCACCGCCCAGAAGTAGCGCAGGTGGTGGAAGTTCAGCTGGGTCACGTTCATGTCGAGTTCCTTAAAACAGAACGTTCACATCTGAATTATGTGTTTTTCAAGAACTGGCTCCGGTCGCTATCCACCCCGGCCATGGAACTGACCTGGTCTTCGCCGCTCCTCCCGCTGCTCGCGTTGTCGATTCCCCTGACGCTGGCGCTCGCGGGGTTCGTCGCGCCCCGTCACGCGGCGGCGGCGACCGGCGCTGCGTTGGCTGCGGCGCTGCTCTTCACGTTGGGCGTGTGGGGCGCGGGCCCGGGCGCGGCGCTGGGCGTGCGCGGCGATGTCACGACCTGCGTGATGCTGCTGTTGGTGGCGGGCCTCGGCGCGGTGGTGGTGCGCTACTCCCGCGCGGCGCTCGATCGCGACCCCGGCCTCGAGCGCTACCTGCGCTGGCTGTTGCTGACCCTCGCCGCGGTCACGGTGCTGGTGCCTTCTGACAACCTGCTGGTCATCGCGTTGGCGTGGGCCGCGGCGAGCGTGACGCTGCACCAACTGCTGACCTGGTTCTCCGAGCGCCCGGCCGCGCTGGTGGCCGCGCACAAGAAGTTCCTCGTGAGCCGCCTGGCCGACCTCGCGCTCGCGGGCGCGCTGTGGCTGGTGCACGCACAGGTGGGCAGCTTCGACCTCGGTCAGCTCGCGGCGTGGGTCGGCGCGCAGCCGGTGTTGCCTCCGGCGATGGAGGCGGCGGCGCTGCTGCTGGTGATGGCGGTCGCGCTGCGGTCGGCGCAGTTGCCCTTCCACGGGTGGATTACGCAGGTGATGGAGGCGCCCACGCCGGTGTCGGCGTTGCTGCACGCCGGAGTGGTGAACATCGGCGGGTTCGTCTTGATCCGCCTCGCGCCGTGGCTGACGCACGCGGGCCCCGCGCGGCTGGCGCTGGTGGTCATCGGCCTCGTCACCGCCGTCGTCGCGGCGCTGGTGATGACCACCCGGGTCAGCGTGAAGGTGGCGCTGGCGTGGTCGACCTGCGCGCAGATGGGCTTCATGCTGGTGCAGTGCGGGCTGGGGCTGTGGCCGCTGGCGCTGCTGCACCTCGTCGCGCACTCGCTCTACAAGGCGCACGCCTTCCTCAGCGCGGGGAGCACCGTCGAGGCGTGGTCGACGCAGGCGCTGGCGGGGCGGGCTCCCGGGCTGACGCCGCGCCGCCTCGCCCTCGCGACGGTGGCTGGGCTGGTGGTCGCGCCGCTCGCGGTCATCGGGGCGCGCCCGGTGCTCGGGTTGCCGCCGCTGTCAGTCGACGCCGCAGCGGGGCTCTCGCTGCTGCTGGGCCTCGCGCTGGTGCCGCTGTTCACCGCGTCCCGTCCGGGAGACTTCGGCGCCGTCGTGCAGCGGGCGTTGGTGGTGGTGCTCCTCGCGCTGGGGTGGCACGCGCTCGCCGAGCACCTGCTCCCGGCGCCGGTGGAGTCCACCTCTGCGCTCGGATGGTGGCTCACCTGCGCGGGGCTCATCGCGCTGTTCGCGGTGAAGTCGGCGCTGCAGCTGCGCCCGTCGGGGGTGTTCGCGCGGGCGCTGCACCCGTGGCTGTTCTCCGGGCTGTACCTCGACGAGTTCTTCACTGCGCTGACCTTCCGCGTGTGGCCGCCGCGGCCCGCCCGGGCGACGCACGGTGAACGGCTGCCGCGCGCGCCGGCCGCGCTGGAGGTGCACTCATGAGCGCCGCCGCGAAGCTCACCGGGGGCCCGTTCGACGCGGCCCTCGACGCCGCGTGCGCGCGCATCGCGCCCACCTGGCCGTTGGATCGCTTCATCGCGGTCAACCCGTTCTGGGGCCTCATCGACACGCCGCTGCCGGAGGTCGCGGCCCGCTTGCGGGGGCTCTCGGGTGCGGAGCTGTTGATGCCGCGCGCCTTCTACCGCGACGCGTATCGCCGGGGCGCGCTGCGCGACGAGCACCTGCAGGCCGCGCTCAAGACGAGCGGGTCCTCCCAGTCGCTGGCGGAGCTGCGCGCATTGCTGGCGCACGACGAGCCGCCGCCGTCGCCGCGCGCGCGCGTCACCGATGTCGCCGACGCAGACCGCGACCTCACCCACGCGCCCGCGTGGCGCGGCTTCGTCATCCAGAGCATCAGCCAGTTCTGCGCGGCCTTCTTCGATGAGGGGCAAGCCAGCTTCGGCCCGGCGCGGGAAGAAGGACTCTTCGCGAGTTGGCGCCACGTCGCGACGGGCGACCGCAGCCCGGGGTTGTTGATGAACGCCGACGCCTGCCGGGTGTTGGCCCGCGAGCTGCCCACCACCGCGCGCGCGCTGGTGGAGGCCGCGCTGCCCGCGCTGGGCGTCACCCCGGGCGACGCCGAGGGCTACCTGTGGAGCCTGCTGCTCGACGTCAACGGCTGGGCCTCGTGGTGCGCCTATCGCCGGTGGACCGCGCGCCTCGCCGGGCGCGATGACGACACCCTCGTCGAGCTGCTCGCCGTGCGGCTGGCGTGGGAGTGGCTGCTCTACCGGCAGGGCGGTGACGCGCTGGCGCGCCGCTGGGCGACGGCGAAGGCCGCCTGGCCGAGGGTCGATGCGGGTGCGGCCTCGGCGCGCGCCGACGACTGGTTGCTGCAGACCGCGTTGGAGTTGGCCTGGCAAAGCCCGGTGCTGCGCGCGATGCCCGAGGGCCTGCGTGCGCCGCGGCCGCCCACCCCCGCGGTGCAGGCGGTGTTCTGCATCGACGTGCGCTCCGAGGTGCTGCGGCGCGCGGTGGAGGCCGTCACGCCCGAGGTGCACACCCTGGGGTTCGCCGGCTTCTTCGGGCTCCCGCTCGAGTACCAGCCGCTGGGCGGTGCGATGGCGCGGCCGCAATTGCCGGGGTTGCTCGCGCCGCGGCTGCGCGCCGTCGACACCGGGCTGGGCGCGGAGGAGGCCTCGCAGCGCGCACGGCATCTCTCACTCACGACCGCCGGTCACGCCTTCAAGACCGACGCGGTGTCGACCTTCTCCTTCGTGGAGGCGCTCGGCGCGACCTACGCGGGCACGCTGCTGCGGGCGACGCTCGGGTTGTTGCCGCCCGCTGCGCAGGCACGATTGGGCCTCAGCGCCGAGGCGGAGTCGCGCCGCAAGCCCCGCCTCGCCAGCGCGGTCACCGGGGAGGCGTTGAGCGTCGACGCGCAGGCCGACCTCGCCGCCTCGATGCTGCGCGGCATGAGCCTGACGCGGGGCTTCGCGCGCCTGGTGCTGCTGGTGGGCCACGGGAGCGCCACCCGCAACAACCCGCACGCCGCGGGCCTCGACTGCGGTGCGTGCTGCGGCCAGAGCGGTGAGGTCAACGCGCGCGCGGCGGCCGCGCTGTTGAATGACCCGGCGGTGCGCGACGCGCTGGCGCAGCGGGGCGTCTCCGTGCCGGAGAGCACCCGGTTCCTCGCGGGGCTCCACGTCACCACCACTGACGAGGTCGTGCTCTTTGAAGAAGACGACGTGCCCGCCACGCACCGCGCCGATCTCGCCGCGTTGCGGGCCTGGCTCACGGCGGCCAGCGCCCGAGCGCGCACCGAGCGGGCCGCGTCGCTGGGCCTGGGCGAGCTCCACGGCGAGGCGCTGTCGGAGGCGGTTGCCGCGCGCACCCGCGACTGGGCCCAGGTGCGGCCGGAGTGGGGCCTCGCCAACAACGCGGCCTTCATCATCGCGCCGCGGGAACATTGCCGGCACCTCGACCTCGAGGGGCGCGCGTTCCTCCACGAGTACCGCGCCGACGAAGACCCCGAGGGCGCGGTGCTGGAGCAGCTCATGACCGCGCCGATGGTCGTCACCCAGTGGATCAACTTCCAGTACTACGCGTCGACCGTCGACCCGCTCCGCTACGGCAGCGGCAACAAGGTGCTGCACAACGTGGTGGGCGGCCACCTCGGCGTCTTCGAGGGGAACACGGGCGACCTCCGCATCGGCCTGCCGTTGCAGTCGGTGCACGACGGCGAGACGTGGCGCCATACGCCGCTGCGGCTCAGCGTCTTCATCGAGGCCCCGCGCGCGGCCATCGACGCGGTGCTGGCGAAGCACGCCATGGTGCGCGCGCTGGTCGAGAACGGCTGGCTCTGGCTCTTCCAGTTGGACGCGCAGGACGTCGCGGTCCACGCGCGTCGACGCGGCGGCTGGGAGCGCGTGCCGTGACCTCCGCCGGCGGCTTTCATGGGCGGCGCATCTCGCTTCTCACTCAACATGGAAAAGAGCAGTTGCTGGCGCCGCTCTTCGCTGAGCGGCTCGGTGCGCACCTCGAGCTCGCGACCGGCATCGACACCGACAGCTTCGGCACCTTCAGTCGCGAGGTCCCCCGCGCGGGCACGCAGCTTGAAGCGGCGCGGCGCAAGGCGCGGGCGGGCATGGCGCTGCTGGGGGTGGATTGCGGTGTGGCGAGCGAGGGCGCCTTCGGGGCGAATCACGGCGATTGACTGCCGTCGAACGTGGAGTTGGTGGTGCTCATCGACGAGCGGCGGCAACTTGAGCTGGTGGGTCGTGCCGAGGGCGCGCCGCACCACCTCCACGCGCGGGTGTCGACCCACGAGGCGCTGCAGGCCTTCGCGCAGCGCGCCGACTTCCCCACGCACGGGCTCATCCTCCGGCCTGACGATGAAGATGACGCGCGGGTGCGCAAGGGCGCGCTCGACGAGGCCGCGCTGCACGCCGCGTTCGAGGCCGCGCTCGCCGAGTCGCGCACCGGCGCGGTGTTCGTGGAGAGCGACCTGCGCGCGCACATGAACCCCACGCGGCGAGAGGTCATCCGCCGCGCCACCGAAGATCTCCTCGCGCGGGTGGCCAGCGCCTGCCCGCGCTGCGCGACGCCCGGCTTCTGGGCGGTGGAGCGCCTCGAGGGGCTCCCCTGCCGAGACTGCGCCACGCCGACGACCGAGACGCGGGCCACGCGGTGGGGCTGCGTGCAGGGCGATTACGTCGAGCTCCGCGCCGTCGCGCCTGCGCTTCTCGCCGACCCCGCCAGGTGCCCCGCATGCAACCCGTGATTCCAGACCCGCCACTGCTCGGTGGCCTTCTCTTCATCGAGCGTGCGGATGAACTCCTTGCGGCGCTGCCATTCATCAACGCGCTCCTCACGAGGCAACGCGCGCGCGGCATGGCCGACGCTCCGGTCCTCGGCGTGGTGCTTGGCCGGGCGCACGAAGGCGAGGTGCGCGCGGGCGGCGTCGAGGTTCATCACGCCGCCGGTCTGCCGGGCCAGTGGAG
>CAMLFP010000218.1 GCA_946479335.1 uncultured Archangium sp. | reverse complement strand
CTGGTGGCGCACCACCCCTGGTATGAGTCGCAGGAGTTGCTCGACCAGGCGGTCGCCGACGGCGTGACGCTCGACCTGCGGATGACGCCCCTGCAGCTGAAGATCGTGCCCGCCACGCTGACCGGCACGGTGCTGCTGGAGCGCGACGGCGACGACCCGGTGCCCGCGGAGGGCGCGAACGTCGACCTCGAGAACGGGCTGGGCCACGCGGTGGTCGACGCGCAGGGCCACTTCACGATGATCAAGGTGGTGGCCGGCGCGCACCAGGTGACGGTCTCCGGCGTCGACAACTACGCCGACCCGCAGCCGGGCCGCACCATCACCACCGCGCCGGGCGCCACGCTCGACCTCGGCACCATCACGCTCTCGCTCGCGCGCGCGACGGTGCGCGGCACGGTGGAGACCGACGACCAGGCGCCGGCCGACGGCATCAGCGTCACCCTGGAGCCGCTGGGCTACGGCACCACCGCCGCCGCGGGGCAGGTCAGCTCGTTGGCCGGCTACCGCATCGCGCAGGTGCCGTACGGCCAGTACACGCTCACCGTCACCAAGCAGGGCTACTTCCGCGCGACGCGCCCGGTGACGGTCGACAAGCCCTCCATCGACCCGTGCCCCACCACGCCGCCGGTGCCCAACGACTGCGTGCCGCACATCAAGCTCGCGCCCCAGAGCGGCGACTTCCTCCTCGACGACCTCGATGACAGCAACCGGCCCGGGTACACCAAGACCAACGACGTGGTGCTGGTCTTCACCTCCGCGGGCAACGCCGCCGACATGCGCGTGAGCGAAGACTCCAGCTTCAACGGCGTGGGCTTCGTGCCGTACGCGAACAACGCGCACTTCCTCCTCACCACCACCGAGGGCGTGAAGACCGTCTACGTGCAGCTGCGCGACAGCACGGGGCTGGTGGGCGCGACGCTGCGCGCCTCCATCGAGCTCGACTCCACGCCGCCGCCCGCGCCCGCGGTGACGCTCGACGCGACGGGCCTCGGCGACAACGGCGTGAAGTTCACCAGCGCGACCGCCACCATCCCCGTGCGGGTGGTGTCGACCGACTCGTCGGGGCTCTATTACATGCGCCTCTCCGACGACCCGACGCTCGACGGCGCGGGCCTGCTGCCGGTCGCCGACCTCGCGTACCAGAGCAACACCTCGTTCACGCGCAGCACCACCGCCGATGGCGTGCAGCACGTCTACGCGCAGGTCATCGACTACGCCGGCAACGCCAGCGCGCTGGGCGAAGACGTGGTCATCGTCGACGACACCGACCCGCAGGGCACCAGCATCACCGCGCTGCGCGGCCCGGCGGCCACCGAAGACGGCTACACCAACCAGCCGTTGGTGGTGCTCAACGTGACGGCCGACCCGGAGCCCGACGGCGGCCACGTCGAGGTGCGCCTCGCGAACCAGCAGTCGGTGCTGAGCCAGACCACCTACCAGTCGGCGCTCCCCACCATCTCGTGGTTGCTCGACACCGGCAGCGACGGCACCAAGACGGTGTACGCGCAGTTCCGCGACACGGCGCTCAACGACAACCGCTTCTCGCAGAGCACCATCATCTACGACAGCACGCCGCCCTCGCCGGTCTCGGCCAGCATCAACGTCACCGCGACCGGAGACGCCGGCGTGGTGGTGCACGTCGCCTCTTCAGCGACCGACTTGTCGAGCACCGAGGCCATCACCATCTCCGAGAGCCCGGGCTTCGCCGACGTCAACACCGTGGGCCCGCGCCCGATGCCGGCGGGCGGCGACGTCAACTTCACGCTCCAGCGCACCGACGGCGTGCACACCGTCTACGTGCGCTTCAAGGACAAGGCCGGCAACACCTCGCTGGCCACCACGCAGGTCACCTTCGACGGCGCGCCGCCCTCGCCGCCGGTGTTCGCGTTGACCGCTACCGGCAGCAACGGCACCACCCGCTTCACGCGCTTCAACAACGGGCTGACGCTGCCCTTCACCCTCTCGGGCATCGACGCGCTCAGCGGCGTGGCGCAGATGCGGCTCTCGACCTCCTCGGCGGTCGACGCCAGCGGGCGCCTCACGACGGGCACCACCTTCGCGTACGCCACCAGCGGCTCCCTGACGTGGACCGGCGCGCAGGGCCCGGTGACGGTGTACGCGCAGCTCATCGACGCCGCGGGCAACGTCTCGGGCCTCTCGTCTGACACCATCGTGGTCGACACCGTCGCGCCCTCGGGCGGCCTCACCATCGCGCCCGGCGCGCAGGCCAGCGCGGGCTACACCAACTCGGGCACCGTCAACGTCTCGCTGACCTCGCCCACGGAGCCCAACGGCGGCGCGGTGAGCTTCAAGATGGCCAACGACAACGGCGCGGGCCTCACGCAGGCGGGCTTTCAAGACTTCACGCCCACCGTCGCGTGGTTCCTCGACACCTCCAGCGAGGGCAGCAAGACGGTGTACGCGCAGTTCCGTGACTCCGCGGGCAACACCTCATCGGTGACCTCGGCCAGCATCACCTACGACGTCACCGCGCCGGGCGGTACGTTGACCGCGCCGGCCAGCACGCGCACGCGGCCCCTCTCGTTGACGGTGGCCTCGGCCGCCAGCGACCTCGCCGCGGCGCCGCTGACCCTCTCGGAGAGCGCCACCTTCACCGGCGCGACGCCGCAGGCGCTCTCGAGCCCGGTGGCCTTCACGCTGGCCAACACCGGCGACGGCCCGCGCACGGTGTACGCGCGCTTCCGCGACCGCGCGGGCAACGACACCATCGTCAGCGCGCAGGTGACGCTCGACTCCACGCCGCCCGCGGCGCCGACCTTCGCCCTCACCGAGACCGGCACCAACGGCAGCACGAAGTTCACGCGCTTCGGCACCGCGCTGGCGTTCACCCTCTCCGGCGTCGACACCGGGAGCGGCGTCACCCAGATGCGCCTCTCGACCTCCTCGGCCGTCGACGCGAACGGCGTGCTGACCACCGGCACGACGTCGACCTACGGCACCAGCGGCAGCTTCGCGTACGCGGGCACGCAGGGGCCGGTGACGGTCTACGCGCAGCTGCTCGACGCCGCGGGCAACGCGTCGGCGCTGGCCTCCGACACCATCGTCGTCGACAGCGTCGCGCCCACCGGCACCGTCAGCATCGCGCGCGGCGCGCAGGCGCAGGTCAACGGCTACACCAACTCGGCCACCGTCAGCGTCTCGCTGTCGGCCGCCACGGAGCCCAGCGGAGGCGCGCTGCAGTTCCGCATCGCCAACGACAACGGCGCGGGCCTCGCCGGCGCCGGCTACCAGGACTTCTCCACGCTCTTGAGCTGGGTCATCGACGGCAGCAGCGAGGGCCTCAAGACCGTCTACGTGGTGTTCAGGGACTCGGCCGGCAACGAGACCGCCTCGCCCATCTCCGGGAGCATCACCTACGACGTCACCGCGCCCACGCCGGCCACCGCCTCGGTGACGCCGCAGCCCACGAAGACGCTGGGCGTGTCGGTGCTGGCGGCGTCGTCGGCCAGCGACCTCGTGCCTGACGCGGGCCTCACCCTCTCCGAGTCGTTGAGCTTCACGGGCGCGGGCACCGTCGGCCCCGGGCCGGTGCTGGCGTCGACGCCCTTCACGCTGGCCGCCGGCACCGACGGTGTGCGCACCGTGTACTCGCGCTTCCGCGACCGCGCCGGCAACGACACCATCGTCTCCAGCACGGTGACGCTCGACCGCGCGCCGCCCGCCGCGCCCGTCTTCTCGCTGACCGCCACCGGCACCAACAACGGCGTGAAGTTCACCCGCGCCAACAGCGGCCTCTCGCTGCCCTTCACCATCTCCGGCTCCGACTCGCAGACCAGCGTCGCGCAGATGCGGCTCTCGACGTCTTCGGCGGTCGACGCCAACGGGCTCCTCACCACCGGCACCACCTCGGCCTACGCCACCACCGGCAGCTTCACGTGGAACAACACGCAGGGCGCGGTGACGGTCTACGCGCAGCTCATCGACGCGGCGGGCAACGCGTCGGCGCTGGCGTCAGACACCATCGTCGTCGACACCGTGGTGCCCACCGGCACCGTCACCATCGCGCGCGGAGCGCAGGCCACGGCCAACGGCTTCACCAACTCACCCACCGTCAGCCTCTCGCTGTCGGCGGCGGCGGAGCCCGCGGGCGGCGCGCTGCAGTTCAAGATCGCCAACGACAACGGCGCGGGGCTCTCCAGCGCCGGCTACCAGGACCTCACGTCTTCGCTGAGCTGGCTGCTCGACAGCTCGTCTGACGGGCTCAAGACGGTCTACGTGATGCTGCGCGACTCCGCGGGCAACGAGACGGCGTCGCCGGTGTCCGGCACCATCACCTACGACTCCACCGCGCCCTCGCCGGCGTCGGCGTCCATCTCGCCCGCCACCACGCGCTCGAGCAGCGTCACCGTCACCGTCAGCAGCGGCGCGGGAGACCTCTCGGCCACCGAGGCCCTCACGCTCTCGGAGTCGAGCAGCTTCAGCGGCGCCGGCACCGTGGGCCCGATGGCCATGCCCGGCGGCGGCACGCAGGCCTTCACCCTGAGCAGCGGCGGCGACGGCCTGCGCACCGTCTACGCGCGCTTCAAGGACAAGGCCGGCAACACCACCGTGGTGCCCGCGACGGTGACGTACGACACCACCGCGCCCACCGGCTCCCTCTCGATGACCGGCACGCTGGGCGACGGCGCGACGCAGTCGAGCATCGTCACCGCCACCACCACGGTGCGCGTCACTTTCAACGTCACCGGCGCGGTCGACTACCTGCTGGGCGACGCGTCGCTCGCGGCGTGCCCGGGCGCTGGGTACACGGCGATGCCCGCGGCGGGCTACGTGGACACCACCGTGGCGGCGGGCGCTGATGGCCCGCGCCAGGTGAGCGGCTGCTTCCGCGACGCGGCGGGCAACGTCTTCGGAGGCCTCAGCGGCTCGCTGTGGGTGCCGTCGGCGGCCATCATCTACGACACCACGGCGCCCTCGGGCTGCACCGTCACGTTGGCGGGCAGGGCGCGCAACGGCGCCGCGTCGCCCGTGGCGGGCAAGACCGCGCTCACCAACATCGGCGTCACCACCTCCGGCTGCACGGGCACGCCCGCGCAGTTGGCCATCGTCTCGGGTTCGGTGACGTGCGCGGCGACGCCGTCGCTGCCGTGGCAGGGCTACACCTCCAGCGCGGTGCCTTTCACGCTCTCCAACGCGGAGGGCTCGCAGCAGGTGACGGTGTGCGTGCGCGACGCGGCGTTGAACGTGGGGAACGCGACGGTCAGCACCCCCAGCATCACCCTCGACACCCAGCCGCCGACGGGGCCGGCGGTCACCATCTCCAGCCCGGCGAGCAACGGCTTCACCAACACGCAGAACGTGACGGTGAACGGCAGCGCCGACGACGCGCAGAAGTGGGGCGTCGCGGCGAGCTCCGCGGGCCCGTTCACGCTCATCAACTACACGACCACGCCCAGCGTCACGACCTACGACTTCGGCGCCGACGGCCTGGCGACCATCTACGCGGTGTTCGTCGACGACGTGGGCAACGCGACGGCGCCGGTCTCGGCGTCGGTGCGCATCGACACCGCCGGGCCCGCCGCGCCGCGCCTCTACTCGGTCGACATGGCCAACCGCGGCGCCCGCCTCTTCTGGGACGCGGTCTCCGACCCGTCGGGCATCCTCCGGTACGAGCTGTGGTGCGGCACCTCCAGCGCGTCGGCGAAGTGC
This sequence comes from uncultured Archangium sp., assembly GCA_946479335.1. The sequence continues at coordinate 3,681 of CAMLFP010000218.1, read as the reverse complement.
GCGGAGGTCGACGGCACCAAGACCGATGGCTGGGTGCTCAACCTCAACAACCGGCGCGATCAGGTCTTCGCGGTCAAGGCAGTCGACAACGCCACCAACGTCTCCGTGCCCAGCACCAGCCTCAGCGGCGCGGTGGGCTTCAAGCGCCTCGCGGTGCCCATCAACAGCAGCTACTCCGTCGCGCCGCTCGACGTGGCCACCAACGGCGACGACATCTACGTCACCTTCTCGGAGCTCGACGCCAACTGGCAGCTGCGGAGCGGCAACCTGAAGGTCGCGGTGTCGAACGACCGCGGCGTCACCTGGCGCGTCTCGACGCTCGACGCGGCGTTCGGCGCCGGGCGCGAGACCGGGCACATCGGCATCACCGACCGCGCGGTGGTGGTGGGCACGGTGGGCTCCGCGTCGCCGCCCGACGACAGCGACCAGGGCGAGGTGAAGGTCTTCTCGTCCATCGACCAGGGCCGCACGTGGACCGGGCTCGTCGACACCGCGCCCGACCTGCGCACCAGCTCCAACTTCGGTTCACCCACCGGCCTCGGCCTCGTCAGCAGCGGAGATCGCCTCGCGGTGGTGTACCGGCAGTGGGGCGATGCCGGCGTGCGCATCGCGTACTCCTCGGTGGGCGGTGACCCGAGCGCGAGCCCGTCGAACATCAACCTGAACGCCTCGCCGATGTACACGCCGGCGGGCGTGGTGACCGGCCTCAAGTCGTGCTCCGGCAACTACACCGCCATCCACACGTGGAAGCGCGGCACGGCCATCGACGCGCTGACGCAGTACTTCGTCACCTTCAACCTCGCGAACACCTCGGCGGGCGGCGACTCGTACCTCCAGAGCAGCGTGGTGTCGGGCGCGGCCGGCGTGTCGACCGACTTCATGAACTGGGACGTCGCCTGCGTCAGCCTCCCGGAGGCCACGCAGGCGTACCTCGTGTACATGTCGAACACCGCCTCCACCGGGAGCTCGCGCTACGTGCACCTGCGCCGCAAGCTGACGGCCTCCACCTCGTTCGGCGGCGCGCTGCAGTTGGCGAACGACGCCGACTCCGCCCAACCGCCGCGCGTGTGGGCCGGCGGGCGCAACGTGTTCGTGCTGTACCGCAACGCCGCCGGGCAGCTGACGCTGATGGAGTCGGCCAACGAGGGCCAGTCGTTCTTCTCTTCGGCGACGACGCACCTCGAGAACAACCCGAACAATGGCTACGCGGCGGTGATGTCGGGCGACAACACGCAAGACGTCGCCGTGGCGTACACCGACAGCACGGGGAGCACGTTGACGGTGCTGGTGCCGTCGCTGCCCGCGGTGCGCAGCCAGCTGGCGGCGGGCGTGGGCCTTTCGCGCCTGACGTGGACGCCCGTCTCGGCGGTCGACCGCTACCAGGTCGCCTCGGGCACTGGCAGCAGCTTCACCGACTTCAACTACTCGGGCGCGGTCTCGTACGACGTGCCGCCCAGCAGCCCCACGGCGCTGACCTCGTTCTCGGTGCGCGCGGTCGATGACAACAACATGGCCGGCAACGACGGCTTCGTGTGGCAGACGGAGCCCGCGGTGGTGGCGACGGTCTTCTCCACCGACGCCGGCGCGGGCAGCCCGCAGTCGAGGTCGAGCGCGGTCGTCGCGTACAACAACAACGTGCTGCTGATGCCGCCGTACGGGATGAAGGCGGTCGGCGCCTCCGACGCGACCCTCTACCGGAGCAGCAACGGCGGCCAGAGTTGGACGAGCCTGAGCCTGTCGAGCAGCGCCACCACCTCCAGCCGCACCGTCGTCGGCTTCGGCAACCGCGCCACGGCGTTCATCAAGTTCTCGTGCTGCAACGGCGTGTACTTCTCGAACTTCGGTGACCTCACGGGCTCGGCGACCCCCATCTCGCTGCTCGACTCCGCGGGCAGCGGAGTCTTCGAGGGCACCTACCTCGCCGCGAAGGCCGACGTGACCAACGGCCGCGTGCTCGTGGCCTACGCCGACGTGCAGGGCGGCGCCATCAAGACGGCGATCGGCGTGCCGGAGACCGACGGCGGCATCACCTACACGCCGCAGACCTCGTTCAGCATCTCGAGCCCGGCCAGCTACACGCTCAGCTCGCTCGACATCGCGAAGTTCGACGGCTCGCGCGCGGTCATCGTCTGGCGGCAGACGTACAACACCGACTCGTACGAGGCCGTGTACATGGCCGACACGCTCAACGCGACCGCCGCCTCCCCGACGTGGAACACGCCAGTCTTCGTGCGCGGTGGCTACTGGAGCGTCGGTGGCACCGACGCCGTCGCCACCGACACCGACCTCTCCGGCGCTGGCAACTCGGCGTACACCGTCTCGGCCTACGCCTCGATGGACAACCCCTTCAACCAGCACAGCGGCAACCTGTACCTGGGGGTCACCGGCACCGACGTGGCGTCGAGCGGCGTCGCTACCCTGGCGCTCGACCACGACAAGGTCAGCGGCAGACAGATCAGCTCGTGGGCCAACGGCGACGGCCAGTACCTCACGTACGTGGGCGAAGACCCCATCACCGGCCAGAACCGGCTCAAGCTCGCGTACTGCCCGTTTGATTGCCACCTGCTGAACTCGTGGCGGCGCTCGATTCTCGCGACGGGCCTCAACAAATACGCGCCCACGCTGTCCATCGCGCAGACCACCGGCACCACGCCGCCGGTCTATTACCTCCCGCACATCCAATACGTGGGCGGCTCGGTGTACGAGATGCGCGTGCTGCGCAACGGCGTGCACAAGTTGTCGCGGTAGCGGTGCGCTACGGCAGCCGGGCGACGACGGCCGTCGCCAGCAGCAGCTCGGCGGCGATGATGCCTCCGGCGACGGCGTGCGAGGGTTTCTTGAGCAGCAGCACCGCCGCGGGCGCGAGCGCGGCGAGCGCGAGGAGCGCCCATTGACCGCTCCACGCGGTGACGAGGCTCAAGCTCAACGCCAGCCCGAAAGCCGCCAGCCGCCGCAGCGTCACGCGTGATACGCCCTTCGCCTCGCCGAAGACGAACGCGCTGCGCACGCCCGCCTGCGCGTCGGCGTCGATGTCCTTGTAGTCCTTGAAGACCAGCGCGGCAGGCGTGCCCAGCGTCACGGCCAGCAGGAGCCACAGCGACGCGTCGGTCGGTGCCGTCCCCGCGGCGGTGAGGCCCATGAAGAAGCACAGCCCGCCGAGGAACGCTTCGGTCTTGTACGAGAGCGGGAAGACGCATTTCAGGCGCAGCGGGTCTGCGTGGTACGCGAACGAGACGATGGAGAAGCCGACGAGCGCGAGCCCCAGCTCCACGCGCGTCGTCGCCACGTGCGCGGTGAAGACCAGCGGCACCAGCGCGAGCCACTCCGCGGCGCCCTCGTCGAGCGTGGTGGGGCGGCCCGAGAGCGCGTCTTCGCGGCGGTCGTACCAGTCGTTGGCCAGGGTGAAGCCGACGGCGAGCAACGCCACGTGCACCGCGCCCAACACCGCCGGCCCGTCGATGACGCCGCGCTGCGCCGCGCCCAACAGCAGAAACAGCACCGGGAGCGCGACCTGCGGGAGCCGCGTGAGGAGCCGCGGCCACTGACGCAGCGCCGTCACCACCGCCGCCATCGACACCACGCCGAAGAGCGCGTTGCGCCAGTCAGAGGGCGCGAGCAGCGTGCGCTCGTTGAGCGGCGCGATGAGCTGCGGCACGAACGAGAGGATGAGCAGCACCAGCA
>CAMLFP010000217.1 GCA_946479335.1 uncultured Archangium sp. | reverse complement strand
CGTCGGGGAGGAGCCGGTACACGGGCTCCCATTCGCTCGCGAGCCACTCGGTGAGGCACGCGCGAATCGCCGCGCCCGAGAGGTCTTCGTAGACGCCGGCCGACGCGCGGTCGGAAAGGGTGACGATGCCGATGCGGGCTTTCATGCGGCTCCCTTACCGCGCACACTGGGCCGATGTGGATTCATGCGTTGCTTCTGGGGGTTGTCGCGGCGAGCGGCGGTGAGCGGGCGCAGCCCCGCGTTCGTGGTGACGTCGGCGCGGTGTTCTCCGCGGGGTTCAGCGTGAACCCATACGTCTCCGGCTTCAGCCCGGGGCTCGAGGGCGCGCTCGGGGTGACCGTCGCCGACAAGCATGGCGTGGAGGTGCGCTTCACCGGCGGCACCATCGGCATCAGCACCAGCTTCATGGTCGACCTCGCGTACGAGCGCGCGCTGCACGAGCAGGTCCTCCTCTCGGCGGGGCTGGGCTTCGGCGCGCTCGGTGGCGGGCTGTTCGTGAGCGATCTCCCGTGGGTGCAGTTCGTGGTCGCGCCGGCGCGCTTCACGTGGCTCTTCACGAAGCGCAAGGCCAACGAGCGCGCGCGGCAGGGGTTCTCGCTGTTCCTTGAGTTGGCGCCGGCGGTGGTGGTGCAGAGCCGCAACGGCTACCGGCCCGGCGGCGCGCCGAAGCCCGCGGTGGTCTCGCCCATCGGCGGCATGGGCGCCATCGGCATCACCTATTCATGGAAGTGACGGGTATGGTGCGCGGCCCATGAGCATCAAGTCAGACAAGTGGATTCGTCGGCTCGCCGCGGAGAAGAAGATGATCGAGCCCTTCGAGCCCGAGCTGGTGCGCACGGTCAACGGCCAGCGCGCCGTCAGCTTCGGCACCTCGAGCTACGGCTACGACGTGCGCTGCGCCGACGAGTTCAAGGTGTTCACCAACATCAATTCCACCATCGTCGACCCCAAGACCTTCGACCCGCGCAGCTTCGTCGACATCAAGGGCCCGGAGTGCATCATCCCTCCCAACTCCTTCGCGCTGGCGCGCACCGTCGAGTACTTCCGCGTGCCGCGCGACGTGCTGGTGGTGTGCCTCGGCAAGTCGACCTACGCGCGCTGCGGCATCATCGTGAACGTCACGCCGCTGGAGCCCGAGTGGGAAGGCCACGTGACGCTGGAGTTCTCCAACACCACGCCGCTGCCGGCGCGCATCTACGCCAACGAAGGCGTGGCGCAGATGCTGTTCTTCGGCGCCGACGAGCCCTGTGAGACGAGCTACCGCGACCGCGGCGGCAAGTACCAGGGCCAGACCGGCGTGACGTTGCCCCGCACATGAAGCTCCAGGCGCTGGTCGAAGCCGCGGTCTTCATCGGGCGGGCCTGGGGCGACTTCTCCGAGGCCGAGCTGAATGTGTTCATTGATCAGATCCGCGTCATCGTCGGCGAGCAGGTCCCCGCGTCGGAGCTGATCAGCCTCGCCCGCCGCGCCCGCGCCGAACTCCGCGCGCTGGGCCGCGAGGCGTACCTCCGGCAGCTGCGCGCCAGACTCGTCGACGTGCCGAAAGACCAGGTGCGCGCGCTCGGTCAGGCCATCGCCGCCGCCGAGGGCCTCAAGCCCGAAGAGCAGACCGCCATCGACGACCTGCTGGCCTGAAAAAGCGGTGTCTCACGGTTTGTGACACCGCAGTGACGGCCCCCTTGTCCTACATCGCCCCACGGCCCTAGAAGGGGCACTCCACCTCAAGCCTCGGGGGCACCCAGTGTCTGTCAAAGACGTGAAGAGCGCGTTCGCGCGCGTGGCGCAGGACCGGAAGATCGACTCGAAAGACGTCGACACCATTCTCTCGTCGGCCGGCAACATCTCGAAGGACGAGGCGGCCGCCATCAAGAGCGAGGCCGACAAGTACGCCGGCCAGCTGGACCCCGCCGCGAAGACGAAGCTGCGCACCAAGCTCGGCGAGATTGATCAGCTCCGCGCGCAGGCGCTCGCGCAGAACAAGGAGCTGCAGATCACCGCGAAGAAGCTCTCCACCGAGGCGCACGGGCTGCTGGCCGAGGGCAAGACGACGAAGAGCTTCGGCGGCTCCCCCATCCCCGAGGCGGTGAAGAAGGTCGTCAACCAGGCGCTGGCTGGCGGCGCCATCGCGTACGACGTGCGCGAGCTCAAGCCCGACCCCGTCTACGACACGTCGCACGGCGAGCCGGAGATGACCCTCGACGGCAAGTACAACCCGTACTCGCAGGAGTCGACCGCGCGTGACTCGCTGGCCTTCAGCCACACCGAGCTGACGCCCGAGAAGGTCGCGAAGGACATGGCGACCTCCCAGACCTTCAACGTCATCACCGGCCAGAAGAACAACGAGGCCACCTACGAGAAGGTGACGATGAAGGGCTCCGGCAACATCACGGAGCTCTACGACGAGGCGTACCACTCCGACCCCTTCGCGCGCGGCCGCGGCGGTCAGAAGTACGCGTCGAACTTCGCGATTCTCGCCGACGGCAGCGTCCACGCCGTGCCGGCCTCGCGCCGCTCCGACGCGAACCCGGGCCTCATCCTCACCACCGCGTCGCTCGCGCGCGGCAAGCAGATGCTCTTCAACGGGCACCTCCACATGGAGAAGGGCGTCGTCACCTACGTCGGCCTCTCCGGGCGGCTCTGCAAGCTGCAGCAAGACGGCACGAAGTTCGTCGACCCCATCGCGCTGCTCAAGGCGTGGGGGTTCCAGACGTCGCCCGGTCTCACCGTCACCAACGAGGGCTGAACGATGCCGAAGGTCGGAGGCTGGACGCCCCTCAACCGCGTGCGCACGCCGGTCACTCCCGGGGCGGCGCGCTTTACGCCCGGAGTCACGCTCCAGACGCACATGAAGGAGGCGTCAGACGTCACGGCGCTCCCGAATGGGCGCTTCCTCGTGGTGGGCGACAAGCGCGATTGGGCCGTCATCATCGCGGAGAACGGCGAGCGCCGGGAGCTGGACCTCCCGGGGTTGAAGCGCGGCAAGTCGCAGCTCGAGGGCGTGGCCTTCGACGCGGCGAAGGGCCACCTCTTCGTCTCGCGTGAAGAGGCGCGCGAGGTGCTGCGCTATTCGTGGGACGGCAGCGAAGACAGCAAGGCCAGCCTCGACAAGACCTTCGACGTCGACGCGGGCGGGCCGCTCAACAAGGGCATCGAGGGCCTCGCGTACCTGTCGGGCGACATCTCGCCGACGGGCACGCCGCAGCTGCTGTTGGCGAAGGAAGGCAAGCCCCGCGAGCTCTCGCTGCTGGCCGACTCCGGCAAGGGCAAGGCGCTGCCCATCAAGCTGGAGAAGGAAGTGCGCGCGGTGTGCCGCGACTTCTCGGCGGCCACCATCGACCCGAAGACCGGCGACCTCTTCATCTCATCTGACGAGTCGGCGACGGTCGCGCAGGTGAAGCTGTTCCGCGACGGCGACAAGGTGCGCGGGCGGCTGGTGCAGGCCATCCCCATGCGCACCGAGAAGGGCAAGGCGCTGGAGCGCATCGAAGGCCTCGCGTTCGACGCCAAGGGCAATCTGTTCGTACTCACGGAAAACGACGGCGAGCTGCACCAGCTGTCACGCAAGTAGACGAAAGGCACCACCATGACGGTCAAGATTCAGCGCGGTCGGCAGTTCCTCGCGGGCGACGTGACGGCGGAGTTGTTCGACAAGAAGGGCCAGGCGGGCAGCTACCTCGACAAGGCCTCGGCGAAGCTCATCGAGCAGGGTCACACGCTGCAGCTCAAGAAGGGCAGCGCCACGGTGACGCTCAAGACGGCCGCTGACTGGAAGGCCTTCCTCTCCGAGAACGCCGGCACGCTCGCGAAGACGCAAGACTTCGCGAAGACCTTCGGCATCACCTTCTCCGACTTCACCAACGTGGTCGACGACCTCGCGGCGTCTGACGACAAGGGCCTGACGCTCAACCTCTCGCCGCGCAGCAACGTCGGCAAGGCGCTGGGCCTCGACAAGCTCGACGGCAACTACGCGACGAAGATGAAGCCCGACCAGGTGCTGAAGCTCACCGGCGAGCGCGGCGTGAAGAGCGACGCGAAGTTGGTGCCCACGCCGGTCATCACCAAGGACATCCTCTCCACGCCCATCACCGACGGCTGGGAGCGCGACCGCACCGAGCAGGAGGCCTGGGCCGACTTCAAGATGGGCGACGGCGCCAACGGCATCTTCAAGAAGACCGACGCGCTCTCGGTGTTCTCCGGCCTCACCGAGCCGAAGTACGACGACGCCGCGGCGATGGCGCTGGTCGAGAAGTTCACCATGCCGGTGCACCTCGAGCTGACCACCGGCACCGACGGCACCAAGAAGGCGCAAGACAAAGACGAGATGTTCCGCGAGACGTACTTCGACGACGCCAACGGCGCGCTGGGCAAGTCGGGCCTCTCGGTGCGCGCGCGCGTGCGCTTCGACGACAACGAGCCGTACACCGTGCGCCGCGTGCTGATTCAGGGCAAGGGCGGCCGCGAGGTCGACGCCGAGGGCAACTCCGCGGTGCACAAGTTCGAGAAGCGCTTCGAGGGCACGTACTCCGCCGACGAGAACAAGGCGCAGGAGCTGCTGCGAAGTGGCAAGGACACCGACGGCAAGAACCTCAAGGTGGCCGCGCTCATCTACAAATCGGTGAAGGACCACGGCTTCCTCCAGCCCGACGGCGACCTGCGCCTGGAGCCCAAGAGCCTCGTGCTGCAGAAGCGCCGCCGCAGCCACATCCAGTTCGAGAACGTGGGCGACGTGCAGCGCAAGCGCACCGCGTTGAAGACCGAAATCGACACCCTCACCGCCGCCGGCAAGCCGGTGCCCGCGGCGCTGACGAAGTACGACGCCAAGCTGGCGAGCCAGGAGAAGTTCCTCACCGACGCCGGCGCGCTGCTCAAGAAGTACGGGCAGTACATGCCGTCGAACACCGACGGCTTCATCCTCTCGTGCGACCGCTACTCCGTGTACGACCCCGCCGCGCGCACGGCGCCGCCCAACGACATCGACGACGAGACGGGCCGCGTCGGCCGCGGGCTGCACATCGAAGCGGAGTGGGACACCGCCTCGTCGGACCCCTTCGAGAAGACGAAGAACGCCATCACCGCCAAGCTGGCCGCCAACCCCACGCCCGAGCAGAAGAAGGAGCTCGAGGCCGACCTCGCGCAGCTCAAGGGCTACAGCGACGCGATTCTGAAGGACGTCGCCACCGCCGTCTCGCTGATGAAGGAGAAGATGAACGCCGCGGGCCTCAAGAGCGACGACCGCATGCTCTCGAAGGAAGAGCGCGCGGCGGAGTTCATCCGCAGCCCGGACCGCCCCGTCATCTGGCAGTGAGCTGACGCGTTGAAGCGCCACTGCAACCGCACCGCGCGACGTGGAATCGGCGCTAAGACCGGCGGGGTATGGCTGAGCCCCTTCAAGTCAAAGGTTTCGCGTGGCTCAACCTCCTGCGCTTCGTGAAGGAGAAGTTCGGCGCCGCGGCGGTGCAGCAGCTGGCCGGCGCCTTCCCCCAGTACAAGGCGCACTTCGATGAACACGCGGTGCTGCCCATCGGCTGGTTGCCGGGCGCGATGCACCTCGGCGCGGTGAGCTGGGTGGTGACGCAGTACTACGGCGGCACGACCGAGGGCGCGCGGCGCTTCGGCGGCGAGCTGGCGGCGCGCAACGTGTCGTCGACCTTCTCGTCGTTCGCGCGGCTCGAAGACCTCAAGGTGGCGCTCTCGTCGACCGAGCGCGCCTTCGGCACCTTCTATTCACGCGGGCAGATGAAGCTGACGCTGCACGGCGACGTGTTGGACGCGCACCTCGCCGACTTCCCCGACGCGAACCCCATCTTCGGCAACGTGCTGGGCGCGGGGATGATGGCCTTCCTCCACGCGGGGCACGTCGAGGGCGCGCTGCTGCACGTGACGACGGGCGCAGACTTCATCCACTACCAGGTGAAGTTGCAGACGGTGCCGGTGTCGTCTCCGACGCCGGTGCCGATGGCGCCGCCGCGCGGCTGAAGCAAAAGGCGACAGCGTCACCGGAGCGCTTGCGTCGCGCCACGCGAGGCAGAAGAAGGGCGCTCCATTCTTCGGGAGGGGTTCTCATGGCTCGTGCATTCAGTTTCTTCCGCGCAGGCGGGTTTGATCAGGTGCGCTTCCAGACGGGCGCCGACTTCGTGGCGCTCGACCAGCTCGACTGGAAGCTGTGGGTCGCGCTGGCGTGCCCGACGAAGGGCCTGGCGTTCGACGCGCGCACCCTGGAGCTGCTCGACACCGACAAGGACAACCGCATCCGCGCCAACGAGCTCGTCGCGGCGGTGAAGTGGGCGGGGGCGCTCATCAAGAACCCCGACGACTTCCTGAAGGCGCCGGAGGAGCTCCCGCTCTCGGCCATCAACGACGCCACCGACGAGGGCAAGCTGGTGCTGGCCTCGGCGAAGACGGTGCTGGCCGGCCTCGGCAAGGCCAACGCGACCTCGATTTCGGTGAAGGACTCCGCCGACGCGGTGAAGGCCTTCCACGGCATGGCCTTCAACGGCGACGGCGTGGTGCCGCCCGAGAGCGCGAAGACCGACGCCGAGAAGGCGCTCATCAACGACGTCATCGCCACCATCGGGTCGAGCGAGGACAAGTCGGGCAAGAAGGGCGTCACCGCCGACCAGGTGAAGGCCTTCTTCGCCGCGGTGGCCGACTACGTGGGCTGGGTCGCGAAGGGCGAGGGCGACCAGACGCTGATGCCGCTCAAAGACGGCACCGTCGCCGCGTACGACGCGATGGCCGCGGTGAAGGTGAAGGTCGACGACTACTTCGCGCGCTGCCAGCTGGCCGCCTTCGACGCGCGCGCCATCGCCGCCCTCAACCGCGAAGAGAAGGAGTACCTCGCGCTCGCCGCGAAGGACCTCACGATTACCTCAGACGAAATCAAGGGCTTCCCGCTCTCGCGCATCGAGGGCCACCGCGCGCTGCCGCTCTTCGAGGGCGTCAACCCCGCGTGGGCCGGCGCGCTGGCGACGTTCGCCGAGAAGGCCGTCAAGCCGCTGCTGGGCGAGACGAAGACGCTGACCGAGGCGCAGTGGAAGGACGTCTCCGCGAAGCTGGCGCCCTTCGGCGCGTGGCAGACCAGCAAGGTCGGCGCGGTGGTCGAGAAGCTGGGCCTCGAGCGCTTGAAGGCGCTCAACACCGACGCGCAGAAGCAGCTCCTCGACGGGCTGTTCGCCGAGGAGAAGGCGCAGGAGCCGACCGCCAACTCCATCGCCAGCGTGGAGAAGCTGGTGCGCTACGTGCGCGACCTCTTCAAGTTGTCGAACAACTTCGTCAACTTCCGCGAGTTCTACGAGCGCAAGACGCCGGCCATCTTCCAGGTGGGCACGCTCTTCCTCGACCAGCGCCAGGCGGAGCTCGTCATCCGCGTCGATGACGCCGCCAAGCACGCCACCATGGCGCCGCTCTCGCGCGGGTACCTCGTGTATTGCGACATCGTGCGCCCCGCGACGGGCGAGAAGCTGTCGGTGGTGGCGGCGATGACGGCGGGCGACTCCGACAACCTGATGGTGGGCCGCAACGGCGTCTTCAAGGACCGCGACGGCCACTCGTGGGACGCGACGGTCACCAAGATCGTCGACAACCCCATCTCGATTCGGCAGGCCTTCTGGAGCCCGTACAAGAAGGCGCTGCGCTTCGTCGAGGAGCAGGTCGCCAAGCGCGCCGCCGCGGAGGAGGCCGACTCGAACACGCTGCTGCAGACCAGCGTGCAGACCACCGGCAAGGCGCTCGACGAGGGGCACAAGGCCGTCGCGCCTCCGCCCAAGAAGTTGGACATCGGCGTGGTGGCGGCCCTCGGCGTGGCGGTCGGCGGCATCACCGCGGCCCTCGGCGCGCTGCTGCAGAGCTTCTTCGGCCTCGGCATGTGGATGCCGCTGGGCGTGGTGGGCCTGCTGCTGCTCATCTCCGGCCCGTCGATGCTCATCGCGTGGCTCAAGCTGCGCCAGCGCAACATCGGCCCGCTGCTCGACGCCAACGGCTGGGCGGTCAACGCCAACGCGAAGCTGAACGTGCCCTTCGGCGGCTCGCTGACGCACGAGGCGAAGCTGCCCTCCGGCAGCACGCTCGACCGCCGCGACCCGTACGAAGAGAAGAAGGCGCCCTGGCGCACCTACGCCACGCTGCTGGCCATCGTGGTGCTCGCCGGCAGTTGGTACCTCGGCAAGTTGGACCACTACCTCCCCGGCTTCGCGAAGAGCGTCGAGGTGCTGGGCAAGAACGCGCCCGCGTACGACGCGACGAAGCACGAGGAGAAGAAGGCCGAAGAGAAGAAGCCCGAGGCCGCCGCGCCCGCGCCGGCGGCCGACGCAAAGCCGTAACCCAGGCGCATCAGTCGTCCTCCACGTGCTCGAGCAGCGTGAAGGCGCCGCAGCCGCGGCACCACACCTCCTCGCGGAAGGTGTACGTCTTCAAGTCGCGCTCCTTGAACTTCCAGCAGCCGTCGAAGATCTGCGCGACCTCGCCGCTGTCGCACGCACCGCAGCGCTGCAGCCGCCGGTAGGGGTCTGAAATCGACGAGCCGAACGTGCGCAGGCTGCCGCGCCACTCGTCGCGGCCGTCGCCATCGCCGGGCACCTGCGGCGGCAGCGCGCGGAAGTCGACCATCCCGTAGCGCGGCCGGGCGTGGACCTCGGGTGCGTCGCTCCGCACCAGCCGCGTGGGCGTCGCGCCGGTGGGCGTCGCCGTGCTGCGGAGCAACACCAGCAGCTCCAGCGGCGGCAACACCGGCAACCGCGTCGCGCCCTCGCAGCGGAGCGCCCGCAGCTGATGCCGCGGCGGCAGCGTCACCGTCTCGACGCCGCTGAAGTCGAGCTCGCGCACGAAGCGCAGGGCGGGGTGCGCGAGCAGCCAGAGGTGCGCGGGCATCAGCGACGCGTGCGCGACGAAGCCGTGGCGCCACCCGAGGCCGAGCGCGCGCGTGTCGACGCCGGGGAACCACGCCGCCTCCGCGCGGGCCAACGCGAGCTGCTCCCTCCGCGTCCACCGCGGGTGCGGGAGCTCCACGTCGCGCGTCAGCCGCATCCACTCCGCGCGCGCGTCGCCGCGCTCCTCCAGCCAGTCCGCCAGCACGTCCCACGTCGCGGTGTCGTCGGGGTTCTGGTTCAGCACCTCCAACAATGGTGTGTGCATGTGCGCAGCATCGCACCGAGGTAGGACATGTGAGGAGCGAGGGCGCTAAGGCCTTGAATTACGGTCGCTTCGCGTCAGCGGGACACCGTGCAGTTGGTCCGGGGCACCCTGCAGTTGGACCGGGGCAGCCTGCAGTTGGTCCGGGGCACCCTGCAGTTGGACCGGGGCAGCCTGCAGTTGGTCCGGGGCACCCTGCAGTTGGACCGGGGCAGCCTGCAGTTGGTCCG
>CAMLFP010000216.1 GCA_946479335.1 uncultured Archangium sp. | reverse complement strand
GCGTTTGACGCGCACGCTGAATCGCCGCCGACGTTCGAGGCGCCCGCGGAAGCACAGGCGGCGTTCTCCGCAGCGCCGGTCGCCGCTGACGCGTCAGCTTTCGCGAGCGAACCCGTTACCCCCGAGGTGAGCGCGCCGCTCCCCGAGGCGCCGCGGCCGACCATCTTCACCACCCAGAGCTTCTCGGCTCGCGACGTCGTCGGTCTCCCGGAGCCCGAACCGCAGGCGGGCTTCCCCAGCGCGCCACAGCCCGACGATGCGCCGCGCCCGACCATCTTCACCACGCAGAGCTTCTCGACGCGCGACCTGGTGGGCGACGCTCCGGCGGCCGAGGCCGCGCCGGTGCCCGAGGCGCCGCGGCCGACCATCTTCTCGACGCAGCGCTTCAGGCTCGACGACACCTTCGCTCACGACACCTCGCCGCTCACCGCGCCGCCGGAGAACGTCGCCGAGGCGCCGCGGCCGACCATCTTCTCGACCCAGAGCTTCAAGGTCGAAGACGCGGTCGCGCCGGAGCACGCGACGTTGCCCGACCTCGCGCCGACGACCGAAGCACCGCGCCCGACCGTCTTCTCCACGCAGAGCTTCTCCATCGAAGAAGCGCTCGCGCCCGAGCCCGACCTCGCGCAGCCGATGACCGAGGCCCCGCGCCCGACCGTCTTCTCCACCCAGAGCTTCAAGGTCGAAGACGCCCTCGCGCCAGAACACGCGACGCTTCCTGAACTCGCGCCGCCGGCGCAACCGGCGACCGAAGCGCCGCGCCCGACCGTCTTCTCCACACAGAGCTTCTCCATCGAAGAAGCGCTGGCGCCCGAGCCCGCGAACCTCTCTGACCTGGAGCCGGCGCCCTCCGTCGCGGCCCCGGCGGCGCCCGAGTTCGCGCCCCTGGAGCCGCTGCCGCAGGCGATGGAAGAGGCCGCGCTCGAAGGCGAAGTGCTGGACGCAGAGCTCGAGCCGGAGGCCCCGGTGCCGGAGAGCAGCCCCTCGGCGTTCGACCTGCTGGCGATGCCGCCCGAGGCGGCCCCACGAATCCCCACGTTCGAGAAGCAGGAGTTCGCCACCGGCTGGAACAACGACGCGCCCGACGAGTTCAGCGGCGCGACGAGCGAGCAGGTCGAACTGGCGAGCAACGCCGACTTCCTCGCCAGCGTCGGGCCGGCGGCCACTGCGTCGGCGCCGGTGGACCTCGACGTCGACACCGGCGACTTCGTCGTCGAGTCGGCCTCCGCCGCAGAGCTGGCCACCAACGTGCGCGAGCGCGAGGCGTCCTCCATCGACGCGGGGCCGCTCGAGCTCGCCAGCAACCACGACTTCCTCGACCACTCCCAGCTGACGCAAACCGGGGAACAGTGGCAGAGCGACCGCGCCTCCATCGCCGTCGACTTCGAGGAGGAATCGGAGGGCGACGTCATCCAGGGCACGGTGCTCGAGGAGGAGGAGCCCGCCGCCGACAGCTGGGGTGAGGCCGCGATGCCTGCCCCACCGGAGCCTCCGCCCGCGCCGCGCGCGCAGAGCCTGCCGAGCGTACCGGCAGTGGCCGCGCAGCCGCCCGCGCCGCCGCGCCCGCCGAGTGTGCCCGCGCTGGCCCCGGCGCCTCCGCGTGCGCCGAGCGTCGCCGCGATGCCCGCCGTGCAGCCGCCGCCTGCGCGCGCCCAGAGCCTCTCGGGGATGCCGGTGGTGCCCGCGCCGCAGCAACGTGCGCAGAGCATGGCCGCGATGCCAGTGGTGCCGTCGCCGCAGCCTCACGCGCAGAGCATGGCTGCCATCCCCGTGGCGCCGGCGCCGGTCGCTGCCGCGCCCTCAGGCCCTGACGCCATCATCAACCTCCCCGGCGAACACCGCGTCATCCTCCACACGATGGAGGGGCAGGTGAAGCGCGGCGCGGTGAGAGACGCGCAGCTCGGCGCGCCGCAGCTGACGTTGACGCTGGCGAACGGCGGCGCTGAGACGCTGACGCGCGATCGCGTGAAGGCGCTGTTCTTCATGCTCGCGCCCGGCTCGCGCCCGCCCGCGACCGAGGGCAAGAAGGTGCGCGTCACCTTCAAGGACGGGCGGCAGGTCGCCGGCTTCTCGAAGGACCACGCGTCGCATGGCGCAGGGTTCTTCGTGGTGCCCGCTGACAACCGCACCAACACCGAGAAGATCTTCATCTTCCGCCACGCGGTGCAGAAGATCGACGTCGAGGGCTGAGATGACGAAGGCCGACCAGCGCGTCTTCCCGCGGATCCAGGTCGCGCTCACCGCGCACTGCCGCATCGGCAACCGCTTCGTGCGCGACGCGGTGGCCGACCTCTCAGAAGGCGGGCTCTACCTCCGCACCCGCGAGGCCGCGCGCACGGGTACCCCGGTGCGCGTCGCGCTGGCGCTGCCGTTCCCCGGAGGGCCGAAGTACTGCACGCTGGTGGGCGTGGTGGTGCGCGTCGACCGTGACGCCCGCGGGCTGGTGAAGGGCCTGGGCGTCAGCTTCGAGGGCGTGGGCACCGACCTGAGAGATCGCGCGTCGCTCAAGGGCTTCTTGTCGAAGAGCGCCGCGTAGGGCGGCTCCGCAGAACCTGCGCGACGCGCAAAGACGACGCCCCGAGTCCACCGCCCTCAGCGCCTCGACCTCCCAAGACGCGTGGCGCGGCCGATGCAGCGGCCCCCCAGTGGAGGCGCGTATGTCCACGGTCAGACCGAAGCGTCGCAGCCCGTTTGGCTTCTTCCTCGTCGCGGTGTTGAGCGCTGCGGGGCTGGTGCTGGTGAACCTGCACGCGTGGTGGCGTCCGCTGACGCACGGCGTGGTGACGGAGCGCTTCGGCGAGGTGGTGTGGGCGGCCAGCCTGTCTGCGGCGCTGTCGCTGGTGGGCAACCTGGTGCTGATGCGGTGGTCGACGCGCGTACCGTACGCGGCGGTGAACGTGGTGATGGAGGGCGGAAAGCTACTCAGCGCGGTGGTGACCGGCGCCGTCTTCCCCATCGAGGTCGCGCGCTTCGGCGCCTGGGCGCCGGTGGCGGGCCACGTCTTCTTCGGGCTGGCGGCCTTCATCGCGGGCGCGTCGATGCTGGTGCACACCGTGCGGCTGCTGCGCGCGGTGGCGCGGCGGGCGCCGGTGACGGCGCGGGGCGGCGGGCTCCGGGCGCGGGTGGTGTACGAGTCCATCTTCGGGAACACGCGCGACATCGCGTTGGCGGTCGCCAAAGGGCTGCAGCAGGCGCCGCGCGTGGAGGTCGAGGTGAGCGAGGTGGGGGCCGCGGAGCCGAAGGCCGGGTGCGACCTCCTGGTGGTGGGCGGTCCGGTGCACGCGTGGAGCATGACGCGCGGCTTCACCCGCTCCGGCGCGCGCGCCCAGGCGGCGAAGGCCGGGCGCGACGCGGTGTCTCCGGGCATCGGGGTGCGCGAGTACCTCGACCGGCTGCCGGAGACGGCGCGCGCCGCCGCCGCCACCTTCGACACCGCGGCCACCGCGAAGTGGATGCCGCTCGGCTCGGCGGCCCGGCCCGCGGCGCGTTCGCTGGACGCCCTCGGCTACCAGCTCGTCGCGCAGCCGGAGCACTTCTACGTCACCGACGTGATGGGGCCGCTGAAGGAGGGAGAGCTGGCGCGCGCCGAGGCCTGGGGCGCCGCGCTGGCCGCCCGCCTCACCCGGTGACGCACGGCGCGCGCGAGTGGCGGGTGCGCCCCCGGGGAGGCGGGTCAGGCGGGTGGCCGCGTCACTCCGGGCGTCGGGTACTTCCCGGAGAAGCACGCCGTGCAGAACGACTCGCCGCTCACGTCGCCCGCGGCGGTGGTGAGCCCGGCCATCGAGAGGTAGCCCAGCGAGTCGGCCGTCACGTACTTCGCGATTTCTTCCGTGGTGTGCGACGCCGCGATGAGCTCGGTGCGGCTCGGCGTGTCGATGCCGTAGAAGCACGGCCACGACGTCGGCGGGCTGGAGATGCGCAGGTGCACCTCCTTCGCGCCGGCCGATTGCAGCATCTTCACGATTTTGCGCGAGGTCGTGCCGCGCACGATGGAGTCGTCGACCACCACCACGCGCTTGCCTTCCAGCGTGCTGCGCACCGGCGCCAGCTTCAGCTTCACGCCGAAGTGACGAATCGACTGCTGCGGCTCGATGAAGGTGCGGCCCACGTAGTGCGAGCGGATGAGCCCCACGTCGAACGGAATCCCCGAGGCCTCCGCGTAGCCCAGCGCCGCGGGCACGCCGGAGTCGGGCACCGCGATGACCACGTCGGCGTCGACCGGTTGCTCCTTCGCCAGCTGCGCGCCCAGCCGCTTGCGCACCTGGAACACCGAGTCGCCGAAGAGCTTCGAGTCGGGCCGCGCGAAGTAGACGTATTCGAACACGCAGCGCTTGGGCTGCTTCTTGCCGAAGGGGAACGACGAGCGCAGGCCGTTCTCGTCGATGACCACCATCTCGCCGGGCTCGATCTCGCGGATGAACTGGCCCTCGATGAGGTCCAACGCGGTGGTCTCGCTGGCCAGCACGAACGCGCCGCGCACGCGGCCCAGCACCAGCGGGCGGAAGCCCACCGGGTCGCGCACGCCCACCAGCTTCTTCTCGGTGAGGAAGACCATCGAGTACGCGCCGTCGAGGAACTTGAGCGCCTCCACCACGCGGCCCTCGAAGGTCGGCGCCTTGCTGCGCGCGATGTAGTGGATGACGTTCTCGGTGTCGGAGTCGCTCTGGAAGATGGCGCCCGCTTCTTCGAGCCCTCTGCGCGCCTCGTCGGCGTTCACGAAGTTGCCGTTGTGCGCGACCGCCAGCTGGCCGCCGCCGAAGCTCACCTGGTACGGCTGGGCGTTCTTGACGTGGCTGCCGCCCGCCGTCGAATAGCGCACGTGCCCGATGGCCGAGCGCCCCGGGAGCTGCGCCAACACCGGCTCGGTGAAGACATCGGCCACGAGGCCCATCGCGCGGTACGACTTGAGCCGCCCGCCGTCGGTGGCGACGATGCCCGCCGATTCCTGCCCGCGGTGCTGCAGCGCGTGCAAGCCGAGGTACGTCAGGTGCGCCGCTTCATCGTGACCGTAGATTCCGAAGACTCCGCACATGGCGTGAGGCCGCTTAGCTGAAACCCCTCACGCGCGCCGCACGGTTGGTCGAAACGGGTAGGACCGTGTAGGGAGTCTCCCCGAAGCGCGCCCTCACGAAGAAAGACTGCACACGGTGTCTGCGACTGGTGTCGACAGCAGTGACAGGGTCTCAACGCTCTACCGGAAGTTCGGTGGGGTCATCTATTCGCGCGCGCGCCGTCTGCTGAAAGACGACGCCCTCGCGGAAGACGCGACTCAGGAGGTCTTCGTGCGAGTTCACCGGCACATCGAGAGCGCCCCCGACGACGCCGCCGCGTTGGCGTGGATCTACCGGATCTCGACCAACTACTGCCTCAACATGCTGCGCGACCGCGCGCGCGGCGCCCAGCCCACCGAGCCCGACGAATTGCCGGAGCTCGACAGCGGCCAGAGCCTGGAGGCCGCGTTCTCCGACACCGACACCGCGCGCAAGCTCATCTCGCGCGCGCCGGAGAAGCTGCAGGACGTGGCGGTGCTCTACTACCTCGACGGCCTGGAGCAGGAGCAGGTGGCGAAGACGCTGGGCATCTCGCGGCGCACCGTCATCAACCGGCTGCAGGAGTTCGTCGACCGCTCGCGCAAGTTCGCCTTCCGGGAGGGCGTGGAATGAGCGCGCATCTCTCGAGTGAGGTGTTGGACCTGCTGATGCTCTCGGCGTTGCCGGACGTGGAGGCCGACGCGGCGAAGCAGCACCTCGGCGCCTGCGCGGTGTGCACCGGCAAGTGGGAGGCGCTCCAGAGCGACGCCCAGCGCTTCTCGCAGTTCGTCTTCCCGCGCACGGTGGAGAAGGTGGTGGAGCGCACGAAGGGCAGCTTCTTCTCGCGCTTCAAGCTGACGGTGCTGGTGCCGCTGGCGGGCCTCGCCGCGGCGTTCGCGGTGGTGGCCGCGACGGGCGGTGGGCAGACCGAAGACGACCTCTACGTCGGCGTGAAGGGCGACCCGACGCTCGAGGTGTACGCCTCGCGCGCGGGGGGCGGCGCCTTCGCGGTGACCAACGACGTCGCGCTCAAGCCTGAAGATCGCATCCGCTTCGTGGTGAACCCGGCGGGCGGCAAGTACCTGCTGGTCGTGAGCCGCGACGGCGCGGGCGCCATCAGCGTCTATTACCCGTTCGGTGAACAGAAGAGCGCGCTGGTGGCCAGCAACACGAAGTCGGAGCTGCCGGGCTCGGTGGAGCTCGACGGCACGCTGGGCAACGAGCGGCTGTTCGCCATCTTCTCCAACGAGCCGGTGAACGCGTCGACGGTCGAGAGCGCGCTCAAGGCGGGCGACGCGTTGCAGTTGCCGGGCACGCGCGTGGTGGAGAAGGTCTTCACGAAGGCCGCGCCGTGAAGCTCGTCGGCGCGCTGACCCTCACCCTGCTCTTCGCCGCGCCGCTGGCCCACGCGGAGACGCGCCGCCTCGCCATCGTGGTGGGCAACAACGCGGGCGGTGGTGACATGCCGCCGCTGCGCTACGCCGAGAGCGACGCGGGGAAGATGGCGCGCGTGCTGGTCGAGCTGGGCGACGTGAATCAAGACGACGTGCTGCTGCTGCAGGGCCGCCGCGTCGCCGACGTGGAGCGCGCCATCACCGACGCCCGCGAGCGCGTGGCGATGTTGAAGGCCACGCCCGACGTGCGCACCGCGCTGTACTTCTATTTCTCGGGGCACTCCGACGGCGAGTCCATCGAGCTGGGCCCGGAGCGGCTGGCGTACGCGCGCTTGAAGGCGCTGCTGGCCGGCACCGGCGCCGACGTGCGGCTGGTGATGGTCGACGCGTGCCGCAGCGGCGCGGGCCTGCGGGAGAAAGGTGGCAAGCCGGCGCCGGGTTTCACCATTCGCCTGGCCGATACCTTGTCCGCGACGGGCGATGTGTTCATCACCTCCTCGGCGGCCGATGAGTCGTCGCTGGAGTCGAGCGAGGTGATGGGCAGCTACTTCACGCACAACTTCATCTCCGGCCTGCGCGGCGCGGCCGACACCTCGGGCGACAAGCTGGTCACGCTCTCGGAGGCGTACAAGTACGCGTACGACGCGACGGTGAACGCCACCGCGATGTTGTCGGTCGGCGCGCAGCACCCGAACTACGACTACAAACTCTCGGGCCAGGGCGAGCTGGTGCTGGCGTCGCTGCAGAAACCGTCGGCGGTGCTGGTGCTGCCCACGGCTGACCGCACGCTGGTCACCGACTTGAACCGCGACCAGGTCATCGTTGAGACGCTGGGCGGCGCGAAGGAAGTGGCGCTGGCTCCCGGCAACTACGGCGTGCGCGTGTTCAAGGGTGGTCAGGGCTACGGCGGGCGCGTGACGTTGACGCAGGGCTCGCGCGCCATCGTCGACCTGGCGTCGCTGACGCCCATTCGTTCGTCGACGGCCATTGCGGCGAAGGGCGGTCCGCTCGTCACGCAGCAGCTCGACGCACCGGAGAAGAAGGCCGGCGTGAACCTCGGCGTCAGCGTCGGCGGCACGGGGCGCATCCTCGCGCGTGAAGGGTCGGCGGTGGGCCCCAAGTGGCAGCTGCGCATCGACCTGGAGCCCTTCACCTCGACCTTCGTCACCTTCGGCGGCGGGCGGCTGACGGGGCAGCTGCACATCCTCGCGCTGGGCGAGATGAGCTTCGACGCGGGCGATGAAGCGACGGCGGCGAACGAGGCCGGCGCGCAGGCGCGGTTGGGCTACCGGTTGGCGCTCGACGTGTGGCGGCTGACCTTCGGGCTCGGCCTCGAGGTCGGCGGTGGTGTGCTGGCGCAGCGCTACGCGCCGTACAGCGCGGCTGGCGTCATCGCCATCGCGCCACGCTTCATCTTCAAGGCGCACTTCACGCAGGTCATCTCGCTGCTGCTGAGCGCCGACTTGACGGTGACGTACTTGAACTACGGCGAGACGGTGCAGACCGCGACCGCCCGGTGGATCCCGCGGCCCTCGGTGTCGGCCGGGTTGATGTTCGCGTTCTGAACCTGCCTCGGCGCTTTTGAAGTATGCGCCGCGCATGGTCTCTGCCCTCTTCAACCCGAAACGCTGGCGCGCCGTCGAAGGCTTCAACTTCAAGGACCTCACCTTCCACCGCAGCGTGGACCACGGCACGGTGCGCATCGCCTTCAACCGGCCGGAGGTGCGCAACGCCTTCCGCCCGCGCACCGTCGACGAGCTCTTCAAGGCCTTCGAGGCCACGCGCTTCATGACCGACGTGGGCGTGGTGTTGCTGACCGGCAACGGGCCGTCTCCGAAAGATGGCGGCTGGGCGTTCTGCAGCGGCGGCGACCAGCGCATCCGCGGGAAAGACGGCTACCAGTACTCGGCCGAAGACCGGGACCTCGACCCCGCGGGCCTCGGGCGCCTGCACATCCTCGAGGTGCAGCGGCAGATCCGCTTCATGCCGAAGGCCGTCATCGCCGTGGTGCCGGGCTGGGCCGTCGGCGGTGGGCACTCGCTGCACGTGGTCTGCGACATGACCATCGCGTCGAAGGAGCACGCCATCTTCAAGCAGACCGACGCCGACGTGGCGTCGTTCGATTCGGGCTACGGGAGCGCGCTGCTCGCCCGCCAGGTCGGCCAGAAGAAGGCGCGGGAGATCTTCTTCGTCGGCCGCAACCACACCGCGGAGCAAGCCGCCGCGATGGGCATGGTGAACGCGGTGGTGCCGCACGACCAGCTCGAGGAGTTCGCGCTCGACTGGGCCGCGGAGATCAACACCAAGTCGCCGACCGCCATCAAGATGCTGAAGTACGGCATGAACCTCCCCGACGACGGCATGGTGGGCCAGCAGCTCTTCGCCGGCGAAGCCACGCGCCTCGCCTACGGCACCGACGAAGCAAAAGAAGGCCGCGACGCCTTCGTGAACAAGCGCAAGCGCGACTTCTCGAAGACGAAGTGGTCATACTGACGCGCGATGCTCGAAAGACTCTTTCGCGCCGCTGACCGCCGCCCGTGGAGTCTCTCGCTCGCCCTCGCCACCCCGGTGTGGATCGCGCTGATCCGCATCCTCCTCGAGCGCGTGCTGGCGATGGACGGCGGCCGCCGCGCACCGGCGCTGTGGTTCACGCACTTCGTCGTCTTCTATCTGACGCTCTCGGTGCTGCTCACCGCGGTGCTGGTGGTGCTGGCGCGCCTGCCGTGGAAGCAGGCGATGAACCAGGTCGGCATGGGCCTGACGCTGGGCTGCGTGCCCCCGCTCATCGACACCGCGGTGCTGGGCCGCGGCCACTTCGCCTACGAATACAAGGCGTGGCCCATCCCCTGGTTGCTGACGGGCAACGCGCAGACCATTCCGCCGGGAGAGACGACGGTGCTGTGGCTGGTCATCGTGTTGATGACCTTCGCGGTGTGGCG
>CAMLFP010000215.1 GCA_946479335.1 uncultured Archangium sp. | reverse complement strand
TTCGGTGAGAGAAGCCGGTCTCCTTCACGGAGGCCGGCTTTTTTGTTTCTGTGCGTGGGTGGCCGGAGGAGGCGCGTGATGAGACGGTGGCTGGTGCTGTCGACGTTCTTCATGAGCTGCGGTGTCGGCTGGTGCGTGGCGCGCGGCGCGAAGGTGAAGACGCCGCGCGGGCTACGGAACATCGAGGACCTCGCGGTGGGTGACGAGGTCATCGTCGTCGATCCCGACACGTTGGAGTTGCACGTCAGCGCCCTCACCGCGCGTCGCTCCGCGAAGCGTGAGTGTGGCCGTCTGCATTTCAATAGCGGGAGTCTGACGGTGACCTCCGCGCACCCGCTCTATGACCCGCGCGCGAGGCTGTGGGCGCCGGCAGGTGATTGGCTGTTGGGCGTGCGCGGCGAGTTCCTCGGGGAACACGGGCCGGTGCGGGTGACGCGCGCGGAGCGCTTCGTCGGCGTCGAGGAGGTGTTCGACCTGACCGTCGCGCACGCGCTGCACACCTTCGTCGCCGACGGCGTCGTGGTGCACAACAAGACGCCGCGCAGGGAGGCGTGCCCGGTGCCCGCAGAAGATGGGCGCACGTACTCCGAGTACGACGCGTGCGAGTGCGGCCCGCTCGCAGAGGGAACTCGCGGCAACGTGTATTGCGCCGCGGATGCGGGCACCCCGGCGTGCAGCTGTGACACGCACTTCACCTCGTCGTGGGTCGCCGCGCTGGGCGGCAGCGAGGCGGCGCTCCGTGATGAGGGGTGGTGGAACAGCCTCGAGCGCTCCGGCCCCAGCGACGTGCTGCGCGTGGAGCAGTGGGATGGCGGCGGCTCTCCGTACTGGCCGTACCCGGTGCTCCCGGGTTCGCCGAACGTGCTGCGGCTCGCGGAGACCGGAGACGGGAGCGCGGGAGTGCTCACGCGCGCGCACCCCGCGCCGACATGGCGGCTCCGCACCTCGTTGTGGTTCTTCAAGGACGGGGCCTTGCCGCGCGCGCTGTCGACCGGTGACGCAGGGTTCGTGATGCTCGGGGTTGATGAGCAGCGCGTGTGGTTCTCGCTGCCGGACCAGTCGACGTGGGCCGCACCGGTGCGCTCGCGCGTGTGGCTCCAGCTGAACTGGGATCTCGAGATTCTTGATGGCGGCGCGTACGTCGTGACGCCATCTGTTGCCGAGTACGAACGCGTGGAGGCGGGTCTCGGTGACTTCCGCGCCGTCGACACTGGCGAGTCGCTCGAAGACTTCTACGCCGACGGCGGCACGTTCTCGTTTGGCGATGCCGGTGCGCCGCGTGAGTTGGTTTTGGGCCACCGCAGCGCGAAGGACGGCGGCACCGGCGTGCTTCGGGTCACCGGCGTCACGTTGTCTGCGTGGTAGCCGCCGAAGAGCTCACGCCGGGTCGCACGGCCCGTCGCAGTGGTGGCTGATGGTGCCCTGGTCATAGAGCTCCTTCAGTTGCTCGACGGTCTTCCCCAGCTTGCGAATGCCCTCGTGCACCGGCGTGTCGGTCTCACCCGGCTCGTCGATGCAGAAGTCGTAGACCTCCTTCGCGAACGACGGTGACGCACCGGCCGGGGGACGCAGTTGGCGTCGCCTCGGAGCGTCAGCCGCACTCGCCGGAGGTGCGCCCCGTCATCGTGCACTGACCGCTGCAGCAGTCGCTCGGCTTGACGCAGGTGCCGGTCGGCGCGACGCAGCTGCAGACACCGCCGTCACAGCCGCCTCCGGATACCCACGACAGGCACTGGTAGGTGCTGGTGCACGCCGCGCCCGGAGGCTTCAAGCAGCGCGCGTTGTCGATTCCGGAGATCTTGTATTCGCCGGGTGCACAGACGACGCCGAGGCCACCGCAGCCGGAGAGCCACCCTGCGATCGAGACCAGCACGAGCCACCGCCCCATACCTGAAGGCTAGCGCACCTCACTCGAAGGACTGAACCCGCCGCGCATGGCCGACTTGTTTTGGTTACTCCGGGTCGCAGGGGCCGTCGCAGTGGTGGCTGATGGTGCCCTGGTCATAGAGCTCCTTCAGTTGCTCGACGGTCTTCCCCAGCTTGCGAATGCCCTCGTGCACCGGCGTGTCGGTCTCACCCGGCTCGGCGCGCGCGTACAGCGCCACGACGTCGATGCCGAAGTCGTAGACCTCCATCGCGAACGACGGTGACGCGACGGCCTGCGGGAGGCCCCAGATGTCGGAAGGCGTCGGCTGCAGTTGCTCGACGCCCACCGCGCGGGCCAGCAGCCAGCTCGCGAAGTTGGGGACCTCTCCGTCGCCCAGGCCGATCTGCAGCAGCACTTTTCGGGAGGGCGAGGCCGGCAGCGGCTCCTTCTTCAAGTACCGCGCGTACGTGTTCGGGTCGATGCGGTCGAAGCCGCGCTGCATGAGCGCCACGTACTTCTGTTGGTCGAGCGGGTCGGGCAGCGACATCTCGAGGAAGCCCAGGAAGTCCTTGAACGGAATCGCGCGGAACATCATCGCGGTGAAGGCCGAGCCGCCGACCTCCATGCCCGCCTTCTCGACGTACGGGTTCAGGCCCACCATGCACACGCCGAGAATCGTGCCCTGCGAGATGCCGAGGTAGCTCGACGCGTCGCCGTCGACGAACGCGGTGCCATCGCCGCGCTGAAACGCGGGCAGCGACGGGAAGACGCGCTCGATGGCGTCGCTGAGCACGATGAAGTTCGCCATGCCTTGCGGCACGCGGTCAGCGAACTGCATCACCTGCGAGGGCGCGCTGATGAGCGCCGCGCCGACGGCCACCGCGTCTGGCGTCGCCATGCCCCACCACTCCGCGGCGACCAGCGTGCGGCCGGTGCCATTGGCGAGCCCGCGCGCGGAGCCTCCGGTGAGCTCGTCGAAGCCGCCGAAGAACCCGTGGCCGTAGAGGAGCGTTCCCACCGGGCCGGTCGCATCGCGCACAGCGTTGGGGACCACCGCGATGAAGGGGAAGGTGCCCTCGCCGCGCTGGGTGACCACGCCCTCGGCATCGCGCACCAGCGACGCGCCGACGGCCATGCTGTCGACGAACAACGGCATCGAGATGGTGCCGTGGATGACCTTCCACGTGTCGTCGTACGGCGCGTCGTCCACCGAGGTGACGGTGACCGTCGGCGTGTGCGTCGCGAGCCAGGCGAGGGTGAGCTCGCGGACGCGGAGCGTGTCTCCCGCGGCGGACGCCTGAGAACCGGTGGTGAACTCCCACGCGAGCTGCAGCTGCGAGGTCTCGATGCCCAGCTTCTTCGCCAGTGGGGAGAGCCGCGTCTTCCACGCGTTCAACTGGGCCGCGAGCGCCGCTTCTCCGCCCGTCGCGTCATCGCGGATGCGCCGGAAGCCCTCGGGCGTCGGCGCCAACGCGCCCTTCGACTTCACGCCGAAGACGAACACCGAATAGCGGGTCTGATCAGCCAGCGGGACGATGGGGTGCAGCACCAGCGCCTGCTTCGTCAGGTCGGTCGCGCGGGGGTCGAGGTCGGCGAAGTGCGCGACCGGCGTGCCGTCGGGCGCGACAATCAACGTGTGCGAGGTCGTCGCGCTCAGCGACTTCTCGGGCGCGTCGGCGAGGTGCACGAAGCCCTCGTCGGTCATCTCGACGCCGAGCAGCGCGACGATGGGGTTCACCGGTGAAAACCCGTCGCTGGGGAACGCCAGCGTCGGGTCGGCGCTCACGCCGCCGGCGGCCTTGAGGCGCGCACCCGGCCCGATGTGGATGCGCAGGCCCGTCGCGGTGGACGCGGCCTGCGTGTGGAAGTCGGAGGGGTACGGGAGGAGACAGTCGGTGCCTCCCAACAGCGGCTGACAGCTCTCGGGCAGATTCAGGGGCGGCGGCGGGTTCGCGTGACACGCGGTGAACGACAACGCAGCGACGAGCAGGAGGCGCATGCCCAGCAGTTCGCTCAAGCGGTGCGCCGATGCAAGCGGCCGGGGCTCCGGGTCACTTGTCCGCCGGGTGGCCGTCGAGAATCGCAGCGACATGGCCGCGCGTCGGGCTAGCCTCCGCCACGGCATGGTCGGGACGTCGAAACTCATCTTCAGCAGCTCGGTCGAACCCCTCATCAAGGTCTCCTGGGAGAAGCTGAAACCCGAGACGAAGCAGAAGCTGAATGGGCTGCGACTCGGCCCGCCGCACAAGCTGGAGCCTGCGTACCCCGCCGACGTCTGGGCCAACGCCGTCAAGCTGATGAGCGCCGACCTCTTCACCGAGCTGCCCGCCGAGGAGCAGCACCGGGAGCTGGGCCGCGCCACCGTGCAGCAGTTCACCGAGGGCATGCTGGGCAAGGCGATGTTCTCCGCCGCCCGGCTCTTCGGCGCGCGCCGCACGCTGGAGCGCTTGAGCCACAACCTCCGCAGCGGCGCGAACTTCATCGAGACGCGCTTCACCATCGTCGGGCCCGACGCGTACGAGCTGTGGCTCAACGACGTCACCGACGTGCCCGGCTTCTACGCCGGCATCCTCTCGTCGGGCGCGGGCAAGATTGACGGCTGGCCCGACCGCATCGAGGTCAAGCATCGCGACGGCGCGAGCTGCACGTACACGCTGACCAGCGCGCGCTGACGCATCACCACCACCAAGGCAGGGGGAACACATGGGCACGCCCACGTTGGACGAGGTGCAGCTTTCGATGGAGCGCGCACAACGCGCGCTGTGGCAGACGCAACACCCCGACGGCTCGTGGGACGTGCCCGCCGACATCGGCTCGTGGGTGACGTCGCAGACGGTGACGGTGCTCAAGCACCTCCGGCAGCTCGACGCCGATGACACGCAGCGCGCGGTGAAGTGGCTCACCGGCCAGCAGCGGCAAGACGGTGCGTTCACCGTGCAGCCCTACGCGGAGGAAGGCGATCTCGGCGCGACGGCGTGCGGCTGGGCGGCGCTGCACCTGTGTGGAGCGAGCGCGGCGGCCGACAAGGCGCGCGCGTGGGTGAACGCGCACGGCGGCCTCGACGCGGTCATCGAGAAGATGAGCGAGGGCGACTTCGGCGCGGTGTTCCTCGCGATGGCGGGCCTCCTCGACGCGAAGAAGCTGCCGTGCCCCAACACCACGGCGATGAGCCTCCCCGGCGTGATGGACTTCATGGGCGCGCGCTTCCACGCGGGCATCTTGATGGGCGCGGTGCAGGCCGACATCATCATCCAGTCGTTGCGCGGCACGTGGAGCGGCCTCATCGACGCCATCAAGGGCCGCACCGCGGTGGCGCTGTTCCGCGAGTTCCAGAATGACGACGGCAGCATCAACGGCGCCTCCAGCATCACCGCGATGGCGTTGCCGATGCTCAAGGCCATCGACAGCGACGAGTCGCGCACCATGCTGGCGCGCGCGCTGCGCTGGCTGCTGGGTCAGGCGATTCGCGATGACACGGGTCTGCACTTCCCCGGCTACGGCACCGACGTGTGGAGCACCGCCTTCATCACCCGCGCGCTGCTGGCGGGCGGCGTGCCGGCGACCGACGCCGACCTCGGGCGCGCGCTGAAGTGGATGGCCGATGCGCAGCTGACGACGCGACCGCAGCCGCACCTCAACAACCGCAAGCCGAACGCGGTGCGGGTGGGTGGCTGGGGTTTCCAGAAGACGAACCAGTCGATGCCCGACAACGACGACGCGGGCGTCACCTTGAGCGCGCTGGGCATGGCGCTCGATGACCCGAACCTCGACCCGGCGCTGCGCGCGCGGCTCTCGCAGAGCGTGGAACTCGCCAAGCGCTGGCTCTTCGACATGCAGAACGACGACGGCGGGTGGGGCGCCTTCTGCTGGGAGCTCGGCACCAAGCCGCCAGGGCCCATCATGGAGACGCAGGTGAAGGTCGACCTCGCGAGCCAGCTGGCGATGATTCCGCTCGTCATCTCGCCGCCGCCCTTCGTGCAAGACCCCGCGACCGAAGACGTCACCTCGCGCGTGCTGCACGGGCTGGCGCAGGTCGGTGAGAAGTACAACTCGTCGCCGGCGGTGCAGCGCGCGGTGGCGTTCCTCCAGAAGCAGCAGACCGCCGAGGGCCCGTGGTGGGGGCGCTGGGTGGTGAACTACCTCTCGGCGACGTCGTTCGTGCTCATCGGCCTCGAGGCGGTGGGCGTCGACATGACGCAGGCGTGGGTGCAGCGCGCGGCGAAGTGGGTGTTGTCGAAGCAGAACGCCGACGGCGGCTGGGGTGAAGGGCCGGCCTCGTACCGGAGCCAGGCCAACGCCGGCGTCGGGCCCACCATGCTGCCGCTCACGGGCCTCGTGGTGCAGGGCCTCGTCGCGGCGGGCCACGGCGACGCGCCGGAGGTCGAGAAGGCCGTCGAGCTCATCGTCACCTCGCAGCGCGCCGACGGCACGTGGAGCAACGGCGCGTACCTGCACACCAACATCCCCCCCGACACGTTCTACGTGTACCCGTACGCCGCGCGCTTCTACCCGGCGGAGGCGCTGGCCCGGTACCTCACGCACAAGCGCCACCCGTCGACGGCCGGCACGCCGCGCGCGCGCTGGAGCAACGCGCTGCTCGACGCGCACCGTTTGAAGATGGACCCCGTGGCCGATGAGGTCATCCAGAAGATCTTCGCGCGCGGAGATCGCCGCGCCGTGAACAAGTTGATGAGCGACATCTTCAGGACGGATCAGCCGATTCCTCCCGAGATGCCCGACGAAGCGGAGGCGTACTTCAAGAACACCGCGCTCCCCGAGTGGGCCGACCCGAAGCAGATTCAACTCGCGGAGCAGCTCTTCACGCGCACCGGCTGGCAGCTCGCGATGGGCCTCTTCTGCAGCTCGCTGCCGCAGGCCTACGCGTGCGCGCGCGGGGCCCACGTCATCGCGCAGACGCAGGGCCTCACGAAGCACGTGAAGCAGCGCATCTTCGAGACCGCGCAGTTCCTCTTCGACGTGATGGACGAGGGCGCCCTCAAGCCGTCGGGCCGCGGCGTGCGCACCATCCAGAAGGTGCGCTTGATGCACGCCACCGTGCGGCACCTGCTGCTGCAGCGCGAAGATCCGAAGTGGGACACCGCGGCCCTCGGGCTCCCCATCAACCAGGAGGACCTCGCCGGCACGCTGATGACGTTCTCCGTCGTCACGCTCGAGGCGCTGCGCACGCTGAACATCCCGTACACGATGGAGGAGGCCGACGCGTGGCTCCACACGTGGAAGGTGGTGGGCACGTTGCTGGGCGTGGTGCCGGAGCTCTTGCCGCGCGACCTCCTCGACGGGCAGGAGCTGATGGAGGCCATCCGCGAGCGGCAGTGGCAGGCCTCCACCGACGGCAAGGCGCTCATCGAGCCGCTCGTCGGCATGATGGAGTCGTACTTTCCCGGCGCGCCGCTCGACGGCATCCCGACCGCGCTCATCCGCACGCTGGCGGGCGACGTGTGCGCCGACCTCCTCGGCTTGCCGCCCTCTGATTGGACGAGGCACCTCATCACCGCGGGCACGGAGTTGGATGACTGGCTCCCGCGCGTCGACGACAACGACGTCGGCACGCGCTTGATGGCGTGGGTGACGCACGCCTTCATGGAGGGCGTGGTGCTGGTGGAGCGCGAAGGGAAGGAAGCGAAGTTCCGCATCCCTCCGGCGCTGACGAAGACCGTGCGCGGGTGACCGCCGGCGTGGGGTGTGGGTACGCGTCGGGGCAGCGCGCACCATCACGAGCACGCAGACGCGACGGAGGCCCGTGGTACGAAACCGCGCATGCGTTCCTTCGTGTTGTTGTCGTTGCTGAGCTTGATGGGCTGCGCGGGCCTGACGCCGCGCCTGGTCGACGCGAGCGTGCAGAAGCCCTCGAACGTCGCGGTGTACTTCACGGTCGACACCCGTGACGGAGACCCGGTGCCGGGCCTCAAGGCCGAGGAGTTCCACATCTACGAAGACGACAAGCTCGTCTCTCCGTACGAATCGAAGCAGACCATCTTGAACCCGGAGGTGGCGGCGGAGCACTACCTGCTGCTGCTGGTCGACCTGTCGGGCTCGGTGACCGAGTCGGGCAACCTGGCGCCGCTGCAAGACGCGGTGAACCGCTTCACGAGCCGCGTGGGGCAGTACCAGAAGCTCGCGGTGTACGGCTTCGATGGCCGCGCCGACATCGTGCCGCTGCGCGCCTTCGGCCCGGGCGCGGCGAACGTGAACCTCGCCGGCTTCAAGTCGACCGACCCGTCGACCAACTTGAACGGCGCGGTGGTGAAGGCGGTGGCGACGCTCGAGAAGCAGCTCGACGCGGCGACGGCGCCGCTGCGCTTCGGCACGCTGGTCATCTTCACCGACGGCACCGACCACGCGCACCGCGTGACGCGCGAGCAGGCGCTCAACGAGCTGGGCCAGGTCGACTTCGAGACCTTCGTCATCGGCGTCGGCGCGGAGATTGACGAGAAGGAGCTGGCCGCGTTCTCGAAGACCGGCAGCGCGCTCTCGAAAGACCCCACGTCGGTCGGCTCGCAGTTCGACGCCATCGCCGAGCGCATCGAGGGCTTCTCGAAGCGCTTCTACCTGCTCTCGTATTGCTCGCCGGCGCGCGCGGGCGTGCACAAGCTGCGGGTGGAGCCCTTCCTCGCTGACGGCAAGTCGGGCTCGCTCGAATACACCTTCGACGCGAACGGCTTCGGGCCGCAGTGCGACCCCAACCGCAAGCCGAACTTCGACGTGCGCCGGCCGCGCATGAACAAGGCCTCCTCGCGCTGACGCGCGCTACGCGTCGTAGAAGCTGCCCAGCAGCAGCCAGCGCACGTCATCAGGCGAGTCGGCCTGCAGCGGCGTCGTGTAGTGCCAGACCGGGAGCCGGTACGCCGTGATGGTGCCCGTCGCGGCGATGGAGCGCTGCTCGGAGAAGTAGCCGTCGCGCTCGTAGACGATGAGCTGCTCGCGCACCCCGGGCGTGCAGAAGGTCACGTGCACATCGGTGTAGCCGTTCACCATCCGCGGCTCCTCGGGGTGGTGGTCGGTGTGCGGGCCCGCGCTGTCGCCTCGCCGGTACGAGAAGAGCTGCGTGGTGTGCGGCCCCTCGAGCCTGCGGCCTGAGAGCGCCTCGCAGAAGGCGCGGTAGCTCTCGGAGAACAGCATCGGCAGCAGGCCGCAGTCGGTCGCGAGCGCGCGCGCCAGCGGCTCGTGGATGCCCGATGAAAGCAGCACGCGCATCAAGCCCACCTTGGGGAGCGCGTCGTGGTTGGGTTGCGTCGCTGCGTTGGCCGGTGGGAGCTGACGGCCCTGCGCCACCATGTGCGGGCCGAACACGCGCGCCAGCAGCGCCGTCGCCGCGTCGCACGCATCGCGGTCCAGCCACGCCGACGACGCGTAGAAGCGCTCGCGCAAGAGCACGCCGCACGCGGGGTGCGTGCCGGCCAGCACCTCGCGGCCTTCGGGAGACAACAGCGCTTCGAACTCGGAGGGGAATCGCTCCACGGGCGCGCAGCGTAACGCCTCTTGA
>CAMLFP010000214.1 GCA_946479335.1 uncultured Archangium sp. | reverse complement strand
CCGGCACCGATGACGCGGGCTTTGACGCCGGCACCGATGACGCGGGCTTTGACGCCG
The DNA here is from genome assembly GCA_946479335.1 of uncultured Archangium sp. Next base: position 9,406 of record CAMLFP010000214.1, on the reverse strand, counting down.
GCACCGATGACGCGGGCTTTGACGCAGGCATCGACGACGCGGGCTTTGACGCAGGCATCGACGACGCGGGTTTTGACGCAGGCCTCGACGACGCGGGCATCGATGACGCGGGCGTTGACGCAGGCGTCACGAGTTGTGCGTCAGGCATTGCAGGCGAGGCGTGCGCGAACGGCGGCGGCGTCTGCAACGACCAGGGCGCGTGCATCTCCAACTTCCCGTACACGCCCAGCAACGTCGCGCTGTCGGCGCTCGCGGGCACCGACGGTGGCCTGGCGCTCTCACTCACGGGAGGCGTCGGCGCCATCGACACCACCGACGGTGGGTTCTCCTTCATCACGGCGGTGCCGTTCCGCTTCGTGGCGTCTGACGGAGGCACGGGGCGGGTGATGGTGATTCACGTCGACTCGATGAACGTGTCGGGCGGCGCGACGCTCGACATCACCGGCGACAACCCGCTCATCATCGCCGTCAGCGGCGACGCCACCATCGCGGGCACGGTGCTGACGCGCGACATGGCGGACTCGGTTGATTGCATCGCCGCGGGCACTGGCGGCGCGACCGCAGGGAACATGTCGTGTGACGACGGCGTCGGCGGCAACGAGACGTGCGGCGGCGGAGGCGGCGGCGCGGGCTACGGCCGCAGCGGCGGCGTGGGAGGTACGGGCGGCACCTCGCCTTCCGCGGCGGGTGGCACGGCCGGCGGGGTCAGCGGTGGGCCGGCGCTCACGCCGCTGCGTGGCGGGTGCACGGGCGGCAGCGGCGGGCTCACCGGCGGCGTCGGGGGCCGGGGCGGCGGCGGGCTCCAGTTGTCGGTCGCCAACGCGTTGACTGTCACCGGCACCATCGCGGCCCCTGGTCGCGGCGGCGGCGCGGGCGGCACCTCGCGCGGGGGCGGCGGCGGTGGCGGGAGCGGTGGCGCGGTGCTGCTCGAGGCGTCGCTCCTGCAACTCTCGGGGAAGGTCACGGCGAACGGCGGCGCGGGTGGCAGTGGCGCGACCGCGGGCACCAACGGCTCGGTCGGCGCCGACGCCCACCTCGACGACGCGCTCGGAGCCAACGGCGGCACCAGCAACGCGCGCGGCGGCGACGGCGGCACCGGTTTGATTGACGCCACCGACGGCGCGAACTCCACGGCGGGCGGCGGCGGTGGCGCGGGGGCCGGCGTGGGGCGCATCCGCTTCAACGTCATCGACGCGTGCATCAACCCGGGCGCGCTCGTCAGCCCGGCGGCGAGCACCAACGGCGGCACCTTCACCGTCGACGCAGGCTGCTGAGCGCACACCTCGACGTGTGCGCCCTTCAGTCGGCGCGCCGGGCGAGTAGGCTCCGCGCATGTGGCGACTCCTCGTCGTGAGCTGCGTCGCGGGCGTGTTGGCGGGGTGCGGCCGTGGTGACTTCGCGCTTCAGGTTCAGGTCACGGCGCCTGCGGACAGCCGGAGCGTGTGCACGCGGGTGACCGCCACCCGCGGCTCTGAATCGCTGGAGAGTGACTCCGCGATCATCAGCGCGAACGACCCGGTCGACCTCATCATCGCGCTCGACAGCGCAGCGGCGGTGACGGTGCAGGCCGCGGGCTACGACACCGCCGACTGCGTGGGCACACCCATCGAACGGAGCGAGCCGGGCGTGGGCACGCCGACGAAGACCGCGCCCTTCCCCGTGGTCGCCCTGACGCTCACGCCCGTCACCACCACCACCGACGGGGGCACCGACGCCGGGTTCGATGGCGGCGCTGATGCCGGGTTCGACGGAGGGCTGGACGACGCGGGCTTCGATGGCGGCACGGACGACGCGGGCTTCGATGGCGGCACGGACGACGCGGGCTTCGACGACGCCGGTGCTCCCGATGCAGGCCCAGCGTGCACGCTCGCGACCGTCGGGCAGAGCTGCGCGGGTGCAACGGGCACGTGCAACTTCGAAGGCGCGTGCATCGCGAACTTCCCGTACGCACCGAGCAACTTCGACGTCTCAGACCTCCCGGCCACCGACGGCGGCGTGGTGCTCGACATCACCGGCAGCGCCACGCTGAACGTCGACGCGGGCATCTTCATCGTGCCCAGCTTGCCGATGCCGCCGTTCCGCTTCATCGCGTCTGATGCCGGGTACGCACAGGTGATGTTGATCCACGTTGATCAACTCAATGTCAGCGGCACGCTCAACCTGGTGGGCGACATCCCGGTCATCATCGCGGTGAGCGGCGACGCAACCATCAGCGGCGGCATCTTTGCGCGCGCAGGCGGCAACGCTCCGACCTGCGGCAACGGCGTCGGCCAACAGGGACCGACCGGCGCCAACGGCTACAGCGGCGGCGCGGGCGGCGGCGGTTTTGGGCGCGTCGGCGGTGCGGGCGGCGCGAGCGGCGGCATGACGGTGCTGGGTGGTGTTCGCGGCACGGAGAACGGCGTCGACGCGCTGACGCCCCTGCGCGGAGGCTGTCCGGGAGGCACGGCGGCGAACTCGGGAGGCGTCGCTGGCTTCAGTGGCGGCGCGCTGCAGATTTCGGCGAGCGGACACCTCGAACTCACCGGCAAAGTCACGGCACCGGGGCGGGGCGGCGGTGGCGGCGGTCAATCAGGCAAGGGAGGCGGTGGTGGCGGCAGCGGCGGAGGGTTGCTGCTCGAGGCCGGCTCACTCAAGGTCGCGAGCACCTCCAACCTGCTCGCGAACGGTGGTGGAGGCGGTGGTGGCGGCGGCAGATACAACGACGCGACGGCGGGCGACGACGGGCACACGCTGGATGGCGACCCGGCCGCGGGCGGACCAGGTGGCGCGAACGGAGGCGGCACCACCAGCTACCAGGGCAGCGCAGGTGGCGCGGGCGGCGCGGCCACGAGCGAAGCGACAGATGGCGGCTCCGACACCGGCGGCGGAGGTGGTGGCGGAGGTGGCGTCGGGCGCATCCGCTTCAACGCGAACAGCGCGTGCATCAACCCCGGCGCGGTGATCAGCCCTGCGCAGACCACCAACGGTGGCGCGTTCGCCTTCGACGCGGGTTGCTGACCGTCCACACATCGCGCACCACGCCGCACACCCTGCGGAGAGAATCGCGAGACTGACGCCTGTCGCACGCGGGCTGCGGGTACTCTCTCCAACGTGCGCCACCTCCTCATGATGGCCGTGGTCGCTGGCCTGATGACTGGCTGCGGCCGCGGCGACTTCGCGTTGAAGGTGCAGGTCAACGCGCCGGCCAGCAGTGCTTCGCGGTGCGTGAAGGTCACCGCCTCGCGCGGCGCCGACTCCCTGGTGAGTGACCCCGCGACGCTGACCGACAGCTCGGTCGAGGTGCTCATCGCGCTCGACAGCACCGCGGAGGTCACGGTGCAGGCCGCGGGCTACGACAACACCGACTGTGCGGGCACACCGGTCGAACAGAGCGAACAGCGCAACGCAGCACCCACGAAGACCCCTCCGTTCCCCGTGGTGCAGCTGACGCTCGCGCCGGTGACGACGACGACCGACGGCGGCACCGATGCCGGAGTCGACGCCGGCATTGACGCGGGGGCCGACGACGGTGGCTTCGACGGCGGGTTGGACGACGCGGGCTTCGACGCCGGCATGGACGACGCGGGCTTCGACGCCGGGATGGACGATGCGGGCTTCGACGCGGGCCTCGATGACGCAGGGTTTGACGCAGGCCCCGATGACGCAGGCTTCGACGCGGGGACGCCCGACGCGGGCACGGAGTGCACGCTCGCCACCGTCGGTCAGAGCTGCGGCGGTGGCACCGGCACCTGCAACTTCCAGAACGTGTGTCTCGCCAACTTCCCCTACCCGGTGAGCAACTTCAGCATCGCCGACCTCCCGGCGCCCGACGGCGGCAACGTCTGGGTCGTCACCGGCAACATCACCTTCAACGCCGACAACGGCGACGCGATGGGCCAGCCAGACCCGCCCTCGGTCTTCCTCTCGTCTGACGCGGGGTACACGAAGGTGCTGCTGATTCAGCTCGAAGGGCTGATTGTTCAAGACGGCGGCAGCCTCACCTTCAACAACGCCACGCCCGTCATCATCGCGGTCAATGGCGACGCCACCATCAACGGCTCCATCAACGCGAACTCGGGCACCGGGCTGGCCTCGCTCTGCGGCGCGAGCCTCGGCGCGGCGGGCGGCACGAACACCAACGGCAGCGGCGCGGGCGGCGGTGGCTTCGGCACACCGGGCGGCCACGGTGGTGAGGGCGCGCCCGGGGGCGCCTCGGGCGGTGATGGCGGGCTGACGTCGGGCACGGCGCAGCTCCAACCGCTGCGAGGCGGGTGCGCGGGCGGCACGGGCGGCGGCGGCGGTGGGAGCGGCGGCGCGGGCGGTGGTGCCCTGCAGCTCTCCGTGCGCAACACGCTCATCCTCAACGGTCGCGTGTGGGCCCCGGGCAAGGGCGGCACCGAAGGCGCGACGACCGGCAAGGGCGGCGGGGGTGGCGGCAGCGGCGGCGCGGTGCTCTTCGAAGCGAACACGCTGCTCGTCGGGAGCCTCGCGCGGCTCACGGTCAACGGCGGCGGTGGCGGCGGCGGCGGCGCGGCCGGCGGCAGCAAACAGAACGGCCAGCCGGGAGAAGATGGGCATGCGCTCGACGGCGCTCCAGCCTCGGGCGGCGCCGGAGGGACCGGCCAGTACCCCGGAGGCGCAGGCGGCAACGGCGCGGCGCTGGGGTTCGAGGCGGCCGATGGCGGAGATGGCCAGGCCGGCGGTGGTGGCGGCGGCGGTGGCGGCGGGCGCATCCTCCTGAAGACGAGCAACGCCTGCATCAACGACGGCGCCGTCATCAGCCCGGCGCCCGCCATCAGCGCCGCGCTCATCACCGACGCGGGCTGCTAGCCTTCGCGCCGCACATGAACTCTTCCCTCCTCGCCGCGGGCGCGGTGAAGCTGCTCCTCGGCATCGGCCTCGGCGGTCTCGGTGTCTTCGTGGCGTACCGCGTGCTGTCCCGGTTGCTGGGCGGCGGCGCGAAGCTGGAGGAGAACCCGGCGGCGGGTGTCCTCCACGCGACGGCGCTGCTCTCGCTCGGGTTGCTCGCCCGTCAATCGCTCGCGTCCTTCTACGACACGCTCGACCTGCTGCTGGCGCGCGGAGAGGTGATGAAGACGCTGCCCCGCGTGCTGCTGCTGGGCGGCCTGCACGTCGGCCTCGCGCTGGCGCTGGGCTCGATGTTGCTCTTCTTGAGCGTCTGGCTCTTCAACCGGCTCACGCCCGGCGTCGACGAGGTCGCGCAGGTGCGCGCGGGCGCGCTGGGCCCGGCGCTGGTGCTGGGCGCGATTCTGGTCACCTTCGCGTTGCTCGCGGCTCCCGGGCTCGAGGCGTTGTTGTCGGGGCTGGTGCCCTGGCCTCAGTTGCCTGACGACCTCGGTGTGCCGCACGCATGACGCCGCTGCCGCCACGGCCACCGCCTCCGAAGAAGAAGGGAGGCTGTCTCAAGTGGGTGCTGCTCGCGCTCGGCGGCTCGTTCATGTGCTGCTGCTGCCTGTCGCTGGCGGCCTTCGAGAACCCCGAAGACCCGCTGGAATGGAAAGGCCTCCAGTTGCCCGACGCGGTGCCCCTCGCGGGCGAGACGGCGCTGGGCGCGGCGCTCGTGCCCGCCGACCTCCCGGAGGCCGCGGCGCGGCAGTACCACTGGCGGCACTTCGTCGGCGCGTGGGGCCTCGGCTACGGCCTCTCTCCGGAAGAGCACGACAGCGTCTACCGGCACTTCGAGGCGCTCTCGACGCGCTTCCACTTCAAGCCGGGCGAGGGCACCAACTTCACCTGGCGGCCTCCCGCCGAGTGCAGCGACAAGGAATGGAAGTGCGTCTTCGACACGATGGCGAAGGACAACGCCGATGACATCGCGCCGCTGACCGCGCTCTTCCGCCGCGTGCAGCAGGAGCGCCACCTCAACGCGCTGGAGACCACCGAGCTGGTCGTGTCGTTCGTGCAGAACATCACCTACCGCCTGCCCACGGAGGACACCGCGGCCTTCGGCATGTTGCCGCCGGCCATCGTGGTGGGCGACGGCTCCGGAGACTGCGACTCGAAGGCGCTACTCTCGGTGGTGATGCTGCGCCAACTGGGCGTCGACGCGGTGATGCTGCTGGGCACGCCGCTGGGCCACGCGGCGCTGGGCGTGGCGCTGCCGGTGTCGGGCAAGAAGTTCGCACACCGCGGGGTGAAGTACGCGTACGTCGAGGTGACGGCGCCGGGCTGGGCCGTCGGCAAGCTGCCGCCCGAGTACGACGTGCCGCTGGCGTGGAAGGTCATCCCCGTCGCGGTGCCGTGAGCGCAAGGTTCGCGCGGTGACGACGGGGTGGCGCGCAACGCTTGCGGCCCCGCCCACGCGCATCTCCGCGGATCTCCGTGCTGGTGCGCCGTTTGCTCGGAAAGACGCGCATGAAGCCCGCCTACTTCGCCGTCTGGTTGGTCGCGTCTGCCTTCGTTCTCACCGGGTTGGCCGTGGCGACGCTCCCGTTCCTCAACGCGTGGCTCATCGGCTTGCTGACGTGGGCGTTGCTGGTGGTGCCGCTCTCGTTCCAGCGGTGGTTCGCGGCGAAGCGCCGGCAGGAACAAGACGACACCGCGCGCGCCATCGAGTGCTGGAGCCGCGGCGCGAGTGACGCTGGAGCGCTCCTCGCGGTCGCGGTCGACGAGGCGCTCGAGGAGGAAGACGCGCGCTCCCTGGAGCGGCTGCTGCAGGCGTTGAACGGCGCGCAGAGTGAGCCGCTGCGCACCGAGCGCGATGCCTTCGTCGCGGCGGCGCGGGCGTGGCTGGCCGATGACGGGAGCCGCGCGAGCCGTGACGCGCACCTCGCGGCAGCACGGGAGCAGGCGCGCCCGCTGACCGCTCGTCTGCGCGCGCGCTGAAGGGAGCGGCTCCAAGCACGACGGGCGCACTCGCGGAGCATCCCGCCCGGGGGCCACACCACCCCCCAGGCCACGCCCGAGAATGCCGTCCGAACGCCAAACCACCCCCAATCCACGCCCGGGAATCCCGCCCGAACGCCAAACCACCCCCAATCCACGCTCGAGAATGCCGTCCGAAGGGCGCTCGACCGCGATCCACGCCGGAGAATCCCGCCGGGCGCACCGCCCACCGCGATTTGACGCCGGAGAATCCCCCCGGGCGCGCCGCCCACCGCCCTCCATGTCAGCGGGGCGAGGCGCTTGTGCGGCGGAGCGGTTGCGGCACATTCGCGCCCATGACTCCCTCGTTGGTGATGGCGTTGGTGCTCGCGGCGGAGCCCCCGGTGGGCATGACCATCTCCGGCGGCGTGTCGTTGGGCGCGTGGGAGAGCGGGTACGTCTACTTCCACACGCAGTCGAACAAGGTGCTGCCGACGACGAAGCTGCGCATCGCCACCGGCACCTCGGCGGGCAGCGCCAACGCGTTGCTGGCGCTCCTCACCTCGTGTCGCGACGCGGAGGCGCTGCCGATGCAGAGCCTCGCGTGGAACCTGTGGGGCCCGGTGGGCTTGAAGCAGCTGTTCGACAAGAAGCGCGCCTCGGCCGACGCGTTGTTCGTGCGCGACGAGATGAACCGCCGCGTGGAGCGCCTGCGCGAGGTGTGGCAGCAGGGGCTCCCCGCCGACTGCGACGTGGTGTGGGGCGCGTCGGTCACGCGCGTCGAGCCGCGCAACGTGGTCATCAAGCCGGGCCTCACCGCGCCGCGCGTGCTGGAGACCTTCGTGGTGCGCATCGAGGGCCGGGGGCCGGGCAAGGCGCCGCGCGTGTCGAACTACGTGGCGCGCGACATGGTGGCGCCGGTGCCGCTGTTGCCCTTCGTCGACGCCGACGACCCCGAGGCCGCCGCGCGCAACTTCTCGCTGCTGCGCGACGTGATGTTCGCCTCGGCCGCCTTCCCGGTGGCGTTCTCGCCCTCGCCCATCGAGTACTGCCTCTCGAAGCCGGGCGCCGAGCCCGACAAGGTGCTGGCGTGCGCGCAGCCGGAGTACGTCGACTTCTTCATCGACGGCGGCCTCTTCGACAACAGCCCGCTGCGCATCGCATGGTCGATGATGAACTCCCGGCTGCTGGAGGCGCCCAACGGCGGCTCGCGCTGGGAGTCGCCGGTGAACGGCAGCGACGCGCCGCTGCACCCCGGCACGCGGCTGCTCTTCGTCGACCCGTACACCAGCAGCTTCCCCGAAGAAGAAGACGCGACGCCCAAGGCCGCGGCCAACGACGGGCTCATCAACAAGCTGCTGTCGATTACCGGGGGCTTCATCAGCTCCGCGCGCTCGACGGAGCTCTCGCAGCTGGCGCGCGAACCGGAGCTGGCGGAGCGGATGGACCTCGTGAAGAGCAACCTCCCGCGGTCCAGCGCGCCGCTCAACGCCTTCGCCGGCTTCTTCGAGACGGAGTTCCGCCGCTTCGACTTCTACCTCGGCATGTACGACGCCTTCGTGCAGCTCTCGCAGACGCCTGAGTGGAAGGCGCAGCCGGTCGACTTCGAGCAGGTGCTGTCCATCAGCGGAGAGGCGCGCACCGAGTGGGCGCCCTTCCTCTGCATGGTGGGCATGACGCAGGAGCGCTACGCGAAGTACCGCCCGGTGTGCGCCGAGCCCGCGCTGGCCAACTTCCGCATCGTGCTGCAGGTGAGCCTCGACCGCCTGCACGACGCGTGCACGCGCAACACGAAGTCGCCGGCGCCCGACAACGCGCTGTGCCTCGACGCGCGCATGGGCAACGACGCGCCGCGCGTCCCCGGGGTGGTGGAGGTCTCGCGCGCCGAGCGCCGCCGCGGCAACGACGAGTCGAGCTTCGACTACTTCATGCGGCTGCTGGGCGCGTACGGCTTCGAGTTCCACGACCTCGGGTTGTCGCCCGCGGAGTCGAAGCGCGGCGCGCTGGTGCTACGGCAGGCGCTCGACCCCATCGTCGACAGCTGGAGCAACGCGCAGCCCACCTTCGCCGACCGCGTGCTGACGCGCACCGCGCTGCGCGCCGGCCTCAACTCCATCGAGTACAGCCCCGCGCCCTTCACGCTGTACGTCGCGCTGGGCACGCTGCAGGACGTGGGCGTCGCCTTCTCACCCTTCGACCGCGCGGCGCGATGGTTCCAACTGCACGGCGCGCTCTCGCTGGGCCAGCTCTTCTCGCTCTTCACCGACCGGCGGCCGCGGCTGTCGTTCAACCTGACGACGGGGCCGATGTTCAACCTCTCGTTCCTCTCCAACGCGGTGGTGCAGCCCAGCATCGCCATTCGCGGCGGCGTGCAGTTGAGCGTGTACGACGGCTTCGGCACGCAGCGCTGTCTGGGTGACGCGTCGTTGGAGCCCCGCGCGTGCACGCAGCCGCTGGCCGAGCTGATGCTGGCGCTCACCATCCTCGAGCGGCTGCGCGCGGAGCTCATCTGGCAGACGTACCCGCGGCTCTACGCGCCGGCCAACACCGCGTGGTCGTACGTGCACCTCGGCATCGGCGTGCGCTTCTACTGAGCGGC
>CAMLFP010000213.1 GCA_946479335.1 uncultured Archangium sp. | reverse complement strand
TTGCGGTAGCGCCCCTGGCCCCGCGCCTCGCGTGCCACCAGCCCCAGGCTCTGCGGCTTGCGGCCCTTCGCGGTGGGCCCCGGCATCACCACCACCTCGGTCGCCGGGTTCGAGGTCACCGTCAGCAGCACCGGCGTGCCGTCGGTGGCCAGCGCCGTCTTGTTCAGCGTCGCGAGGATTCGATCTTTGAACACCACGATGGCGCCGACCGCGGCCATCAGGAGGATCACCGACACCAGCGCCTTGAGCCGCGAGCTCTGCTTCTCCTTGAGGCCCTTGAGATCGACGAACTTGTCGAGCGCCACCTCCGACGCGCGCTCGGCCGCGGCGTTCGCCGTGCGCGACTTGCTGCGCGGCGGCGCTTCGGGCATCGCCATGCTGCTGCCGGACTTGCGCTGCACGAGCTGCGACGGCCGGCGCGGAGGGGCCGCGGGGCTCGCCTCGTCACTCGACGCCGGGCGCGACACGGTCTTGCGGCGCGGCGGAGGCGCGGCGACCGGCTCGACGTCGGGCATCGAGGCCTTCGTCTCCTCGTTGCGGCCCTTCTGGGCGCTGTACGCGCGCGTCGGCAACACGGTGCCGGCCGGCAGCTCGTAGCCACCGCCCAACGCCACCGCGCCGCCGTCGTCGGGGCCGCTGACCTCGGAGTCTTCTTGATCGATGGTCAGCGCCGGTGACGCGCGCACCGCGCCGCGTGGCGCCGACGGGCCGGGCGTGGCCTGCTGCGGCGCCGCCGCCGCGCTGTAGGAGCTGGCCACGGGGTTGCTGGTCGACGACTCGGTCGCCGGGTTCGGCGTGCCCAGCCGCGCTTCTTCATTCAGGCGATCCGCGAAGAGCGCGGCCATCAGCTCCGAGACCTCGGCGCTGGTCGAGAGCTCCTTGGAGTGGAGGAGGAAGCTCTCCAGCGCGCGCTGGAACTCGCGGGCGTCGGCGTAGCGATCGTCGGGCGACTTGGCCAACGCGCGCATCACCACGCCGTCCAGCTCCGGGGGGATCTCCGCGACCGCCGAGGGCGGGTCGATGGCGCACTCCAGCGCGGCCTGCAGCGTGGCCAGCTCGCTGTCGCGCTTGAGCGGCCGCACGCCGGTGACCAGCTCGTACAGCACCAGCCCCAACGCGAAGATGTCGCTGCGCGCGTCGAGCGGCTTCCCGGCGGCCTGCTCCGGCGCCATGTACGCGAACTTGCCCTTGATGGCGCCCGACTTGGTGTTGCTGACCTGATCGCTCGCCTTGGCGATGCCGAAGTCCAACACCTTCACCGCGCCGTCGAAGCTGATGAGGATGTTCTGCGGCGAGATGTCGCGGTGCACGACGCGCAGCGGCCGGCCCTGATCATCGTTGCGGGTGTGCGCGTAATAGAGGCCGGCGCAGGCGTCGGCGACGATGCGCAGCGCGATGTGCCGGGCGACCCACTGGCCGGTGCTCCACGCGCGGCGCATCACGCGGCCGAGGTCTTCCCCGTGGATGAACTCCATCGCGATGAAGTACTGGCCGTCTTTTTCGCCGAGGTCGTAGATCTGCCCGATGTTCGGGTGGTTGAAGCGCGACGCGATGCGCGCCTCGTTCAAGAACATCTGCACGAACTCGGGGTCTTCAGCGAGGTGCGGGAGGATGCGCTTGACCACCACGTGGCGGTTGAAGCCCTCGATGCCCGTCTGCTTCGCCAGCCACACCTCGGCCATGCCGCCGGTCGCGAGTTTTTTGACGAGTTGGTAGTTGCCGAAGCTCTGTGCAGACATTCGGGTAACGGAAGGCGCCAGAGCATCGTAAGAAACGAGGCCGGATTCCAGAATGTTCCTCAAGGCTTACCTCTTCGTGACGGCGGCGGCGCTGCCGGTCGACCTCCATGCGGGCGAGAACCCGCAGACGGTGCTGACCCTTCGGCCGGGCACGAGCGCCTCGACCTTCGCGTGGAACGACACCGACGACTCGCTGACGGGCACCCTCTCGCCGCTGCCGCTGCGCGCGGGCGTGCCCTTCTCGCTGTCGGCCACCGTGCGCCCGCTCGCCGGCCCGGAGTTCGATGGCCCGGTGACCTTCTCGATCCGCCCGTTGGAGCGCATCGGCGCGGCGCAGAGCGTCACGGTGAAGCCCAACCCCGGCGAGAAGTCGTGGGCCGCGAAGCTGACGCCCCCCGAGGCCGGGCGGTACCGGCTGGAGATCGCCTGGGCCTCCACCCATCACAAGGTCGTGCGCGGTGAGTTCGACGTGCGCGAGCCGATGCTGCCGCCCTGGGTACCCCTCGCGGTCGGCACCACCCTCGTCGCGCTGGTGGTGGGCATCGCCGCCTGGCGCCTCTTTTCCCGGAAGGAACCGTTGTCGTGACCTCTTTGAAGACCCGCGCGCTGCGCGAAGACCTCGTGACCCAGGCGTCGCTCGAAGCCTACGCCTCGGTGCGCCATGACGGCCGCCTGGCCGATCGCGCGCTCGACTACACGCTGCGCAACAAGAAGCACCTCTATTCCCAGGAGCGCCGCGCGGTGGCCGAGCGCGTCTACGCCCTGCTGCGCAAGCAGCGGCTGGTCGACTTCCTCGCGGAGGTGAAGGTGAAGAACTTCGCGAGCCTCGGCCAGTCGCGGCAGGATCTGTTGCGCCTCGCCATCAGCCGGGTGCTCGACGGCGACAACGCCTCGAGCGTGATCGAAGCGCAGCGGTTGCCCGGCACCGACGCGGCCTGGTTGCGCACGGTGGAGCACGCGAAGACGAAGCTGGCCGACAAGCCCGAGCTGGAGCGCTTCGCGATCGAAGCGTCGATCCCCGACTTCCTGGCGGCGAAGCTGCTGGCCGAGCTGGGCGACGAGGCGAAGGCCGTCACCGAGGCGATGAACAAGCGCGGGCCGCTCACCGCGCGCCTCAACCCGCTGAAGACCACGCTGCCCGAGCTGACCCGGGCGCTCGAAGCCGAAGACGTCAAGGTGACGCCCACCGCGCTCTCGCCCTTCGGCCTCGTGCTGGAGACGCGCACCAATGTGTACGCGTTGAAGGCGTTCAAAGACGGGCTCTTCGAGGTGCAAGACGAGGGCAGCCAGTTGCTGGGCATGCTGGTCGACGCGCCGCCGCGCCGGGTGATCGACGCGTGCGCGGGCGCCGGCGGCAAGACGCTGCAGCTCGCCGCGCAGATGAAGAACCGCGGGGAGATCTACGCGCTCGACGTCGACGAGCGGCGGCTGGAGGAGCTCAAGCTCCGCGCGCGCCGCGCCGGCGTGCACAACGTGTGCATCAGCGCGATCGCGAAGGACGCGCAGGCCGAGGAGCAGCTCGCGAAGTGGGCGGGGAGCGCCGAGCGCGTGCTGGTCGACGCGCCGTGCAGCGGCACCGGCACCTGGCGCCGCAAGCCCGACGCGCGCTACCGCCTCACCCCGGAGATGCTCGCGGAGCATGTGCAGATCCAGAAAACGCTGATCGCCCGCTTTGCGAAATTGGTGAAGCCCGGCGGGCGGCTGATCTACGGCACGTGCAGCATCCTCCGGGAAGAGAACGAGGGCGTGATCGAAGACTTCCTCGCCACGCACCCTGACTTCACGTTGACGCCCGCCACGCCGTGGTTGGGTGAGGCGCTCGCGGCGAAGGTGACCCGCGGCGGCATGCTGCGGCTCTTCACGCATCGGCACGACACCGACGGCTTCTTCGGCGCGGTGCTGGTGCGCAAGGCGTGAGCGACACGCTCCAGGCCGACGCCGGGCGCGTCGCGGTGGAGCTCCCGGTGGCGGGCCTCGGCTCGCGGGCGATGGCCTGGCTGGTCGACAGCGCCCTGCTCTTCGGCGTGGCGCTGATCGTCTACTTCGGCGTCACCTTCTTCATCACCGACCCGGTCAACGCGCTGCTCGGGCTGGCGGCGTCGCTCCAGGCCGGGCTCGCGGCCGGCGTGCTGCTGCTCCTCTGGAGCTACTGGACCTTCTTCGAGCTGCGCTGGAGCGGCCAGTCGCCGGGCAAGCGGCTGCTGCGAATCCGCGTGGTGCGCGCCGACGGTTCGCCGGTGACGCTGTTCGCCAGCGCCACGCGCAACCTGCTCCGCGTCGTCGACTTCTTCCCCGCGTGCTACCCGCTGGGCACGGTGGTGATGCTGATCGATCGGCAACACCGGCGGCTCGGCGATCTGCTGGCGGGCACGGTGTTGGTGCGCGAAGAGCGCGTCGATCTCTCGCGCTACGCGCAGGCGAACGCCGCGCTGGAGCTCGACGTGCTGGAGGTCGGCACGAGCTGGCTGGCGCGGTGGGCGCAGCTGGAGCCGGAGCCGAGAGATCGCATCGGCCGCAAGCTGATGGCGAAGCTGGGCGGTGACGCGACGCTGTCTGCCAAGGCGCTGCGCGATGAACTCCGCACGAAGTTGGAGAAGAAATGAGCGAGGCGCTGCCCGACTTCGTGTCGCGCCGCCGCCCGGTGTGGACCGAGCTGGAGTCGCTGCTCGCGCGACGCACGCTGACGCTCGACGAGGTCACCCGGCTCGACGCGCTCTACCGCCGCGCCACGAACGATCTCGCCCTCGCGCAGCGCCGCTACGCCGGCACCGACGTGCACCGCTTCTTGAACCAGCTGTGCGCCAACGCGCGGCGCTCCATCTACCGGCCGCACGGCTCGACGCTGGAGGCGCTCCGGACCTTCTACACGCGCACGCTGCCGCAGATGGTGCGCGAGACGCTGCCGCTCACGCAGTTGTCCGCGGCGCTGTTGCTGCTGGGCGTGGTGCTGGGCGCGGTCGCGGTCGCGCTGCACCCCGACGGAGAGCTGCTGCTGGTGCCCGCCGAGATCCGCGGGTGGATCTCGCGGCACGAGCTGTGGAGCGAGGGGATCCTCTCGGTGGAGACGCCGGGCTCGATGGCGCTGGCGATCTTCCTCCACACCCTGCGCGTGGCGTTCTCCGCGGCGCTGCTGGGCATCACCGCGGGGCTGGGCACGGTGCTCGTGCTCTTCCACAACGGCGTGTTCCTCGGCGCGGTGGTGACGGCGTGTTTTCGCGGGGGGCTGGGGTGGAACATCATCACCTTCATGTCGGCGCACGGGCCGGTCGAGCTCTCGCTGATCTGCCTGTGCTCCGGAGCGGGGCTGCACGTGGGGCGCGCGCTGCTCGACCCCGGGGAGCGCTCGCGCCGCGTCGCGCTCACGCAGCACGGTCAGACCGCGATGCGCATGGTCATCGGGCTCGCGCCCTTCGTGGTGTTGATCGGCATCGTGGAGGGCTTCGTCAGCCCCGGCCCCTACTTCCCCACGGCGCTCAAGCTGCTCACCGGCGCGGCGACGGGCTTCGGCTTCTGGCGCTGGCTGCTGCGCTCAGGCCGCTGAGAGCTTCTTCACGATCTGCAGCGCCTCGTCGACGTGCTTCGTCGCGCGCAGCGCCGAGTCGAAGGTGTGCACCACCTGCCCCTGGCGATCGATGACGAAGGTGACCCGCCCGGGTCGGTCAACAACGTGAAGGGCAGCCGGTAGCGCCCCTTGAAGCCCTCGTGCGTCGCGGCGTCGTCGGCGGAGACGCCGATCACCTCCGCGCCCGCGCCCTGGAAGTCCTCGTACGCGTCGCGGAACGAACAGGCCTCCGCGGTACAGCCGGAGGTGTTGTCCTTCGGGTAGAAGTAGAGGACAAGCGTCTTCGCGCCGATCAGCTCCTTGAGCGCGACCTTCGAACCATCAGCCCTGATGAACGTCGCTTCGGGAGCCGGGTAAGGCGTCATACGGCGGCTTTGAGCGAGCGCCCCACGCTGCTGCCATGACCCGCGCGCAGGCGACGGCCTTCGCGATCGGCCAGCACCTGCTCGTAGGCGTCATTCACCCGGCGCATGGCGTCGGCGTCGCCGCCGCGATCGGGGTGGTGCTGCCGCGCGAGCTCCAGGTAGCGCTCGCGGAGCGCGCCGTCGGAGATCCCCGGCCGCACGCCGAGCGTCTGGTAGGGGTCGGCCTCCGCGATGGCGCGCAGCCAGCTCGCGAGCCGCTCCTTCACCGAGCCGCTGGGCACCTGGCGATCTTCACCGGGCCGGCGGCTGCGCATCTTCGAATCGGCGCGCAGCACCTCCGAGTACATCGACGTCGTCCACCGCGAGCACGACGGGCAGTGGAAGTAGCGGATGGTGCCCCCGCCGCCGCTGCTGCTGGTCATGAGGACCCCGCAGTGCGTGCATTCCACCTCGAGCTCTTCAACGGTCTGGCAGACGGCGCTTCTCTGCATGTCGGTCGATTCCCTCGTTCGAGTGCTACAGCCTTGTGGTGGCTTGTACGCTCGTGGTGGATCGACGCAAAAAATTGGCCGCTTTTTCCCGTGAGGCATCATGACTTCGATGACGCGCAGGCTTCTTCTTCTGGTGGTGGTGAGCGCGTGTGCGGCGTGGGCGGCGGCTCCGCGCGCCATCGGGAGCGCGAAGGAAGACGAGCCCTGCCCTGCGCCGGTCGGCACCGCCGACGCCGATCTCGCGATCTTGCGCGGCCTGCAGTTCGCCTTCGAGCCCGCGCCCATCGGGGTGCGCGTGCAGGCCATCGAAGATCTCGGCTTCCTGCAGGACGCGCGCGCCCTCAACCCGCTCTCGGTGCTGACGCTCGACCCGAACCCACCCATCGCGATGGCGGCGATTCGTGCGGTGGGCAGCATCCGCCACCCGCGGGCCGAGGAGATCCTCTCGAACCTCGTGCGTCACCCCACCGCGTCGACCGCCTCGCGCGTCGCGGCGCTCAAGTTGATCCAGTTCCAGAACACGCCGACGGCGCTGCGCTTCGTGTACGCGGTCGCGCGGCAGACGCAGGGCACGCCCGAGGTGATCGCCACCGCGCGCACGCTGGCCCTCTCGCTGACTGAACCTTCTCTTGGAGACCTGCCGTGATCGACCGTCGCATCACCTTTCTGGGCGCTGGGAACATGGGCAACGCCATCATCCGCGGGCTGCTGCGCGCGGGGCTGGGCAAGGAGAAGATCACCGCCACCGTGCGCCGCGAGGAGAAGCGGCAGGAGCTGGAGACGACGCACGGCATCCGCGTGGGGTTCGACAACGTCGCCGCCGCGCGAGACGCCGACGTGGTGGTGCTCGCGGTGAAGCCGCAGGCGCTCGACAAGCTGCTGACCTCCATCGCGCCGGCCATCGATCGCAGCAAGCTGATCATCTCCGTGGCGGCGGGCGTGCCCATCGCGGCCATCGAGCGGCGGCTGGGCGCCGGAGCGCGGATCGTGCGCGCGATGCCGAACACCCCTTCGCTGGTCGGCGCCGGGGCGACGGCGGTGGCTGCGGGGGAGCACGCGACCAACGAAGATCTCGCGCTCGCCACGGCGATGTTCGACTCCGTGGGGCTCACCACCACCGTCGAGGAGTACCTGCTCGACGCGGTGACCGGGCTCTCGGGCAGCGGGCCGGCGTACATCTTCCTCGTCATCGAGGCGCTGTCAGACGCGGGCGTGAAGGTCGGCCTCTCGCGACACCAGGCGCTCAAGCTCGCCGCCCAGACGGTGCTGGGCAGCGCGCGGCTGTTGCTCGAGACCAACGCGCACCCCGGCACGCTGAAAGACCAGGTGACCAGCCCCGGCGGCACCGCCATCGCGGGCCTGCATACGTTGGAGGCGGGCGGCCTCCGCACCACGCTGATCGACGCCGTGGAGGCCGCCACCAACCGCGCGCGCGCCCTCGGCGAGGCTTTCCTCGAGAAGAAGTAAGGAGAACGCACCATGAAGATGACCCCGCTGGACATCCGCCAGAAGCGCTTCGAGGCGCAGCTGCGCGGCTACTCGAAGAAGGAGGTCGAGGGCTTCCTCGAGCTGACCGCCGGTGAGTTCGAGGAGGTGGTGCGCGAGAACATCTCGCTCAAGGAGGAGGTCAAGCGCGTGCAGGCGCGCCTCGAGCAGCACCTCGAGCGCGAGAAGGCCCTGCAGGAGACGATGGTGACCGCGCAGCGCATCTCCGAAGACGTGAAGGCGCAGGCCCGCAAGGAGTCGGAGGTGATCGTCGCCGACGCCGAGCTCCAGGCCGAGAAGATCATCGCCAACGCCAACAACCGCCTCGTGGAGTTGGTGAAGGAGCTCACCGAGCTCAAGCGCCAGAAGGTGCAGTTCGAGTCACACCTCGAAGCCCTCATCGACTCGCACAAGAAGCTGCTCGACACCTGGAAGACGCAGCCGGGCGGCGACGTGGCCTACCTCGTGAAGAAATAGGTAGAACCCCGGGCCATGACTTCGCTCGCGCTCCCCGTCATGGCGCTGTTGTTGAGCTTCAACCCCGCCGGGCTCCCGGCGCGCGTCGGTCTGCTGGAGAACCCGCGCGAGCCGCAGGAGGTGCACCAGGCGATCATCACCGGCGTGCGCGATCGCGGCTGGGTGTTGCAGGCCGATGGCGCCGAGGTCATTGCGCGGCTCGATCACCGCGGCGTCACCATCGTGGTCGGCATCTCGTACGAGCCCACGCGCTACGTCATCCGCGGGCTGGAGTGCACCGGCAACGAGAAGCACTACGAGAAGTACGTGTCGAACCTCGACGCGTCGATCCGCAAGGCGGTGCTGCGGCTCCCCCTGCGGCCGATGGTGCAACAGCAGGTGCCGCCCCCGCCGCCCGCCTATGCCGGCGCCCCGCCGCCGATGGCGACCATGGCGCCCCAGCCCGCGCTGGCGATCTTCGCGCGTGAGCAGCGCCCAGAGAACGTGCGCGTGGTGATCTTGAACGCCCTCGCCGCCCACCACTGGGTCGTGGAGCAGGAAGATCGCAACGGCATCATCGCCCGGCAGACGGCGCGGAACGGCTTCGCCCGCGTGCGCGTGACGGGCACCACGCAGCAGGCCACCATCACGTACCTGGAGAGCACCGGCATCGCGATCGACCCGCAGACCGGGCGCTCCAACGAATACGAGAAGTGGATGCGCAGCCTGATCTCCGCGTTCGAGACGTACACGCAGAACCCGTGACATTGCCCTGGCTCAAGGAGGTCGCCGGCGGCGTCGAACTCTCGGTGCTGGTGCAGCCGCGCGCGTCACGCACCAAGCTGGTGGGCGAACACGATGGGCGGTTGAAGATCGCGCTCGCGGCGCCGCCCGTCGACGGTGAGGCCAACGCCGCGTTGATCGAGTTCGTCAGCGACACGCTGGGGGTCCGCAAGAGCGACGCGGAGCTGCTCGATGGCGCCACGGGCCGGAGAAAACGGCTGATGATTCGTGGCGTGACGCTCGCCGCCGCGACGGCCCTGCTTCAGCGCTGAAGCGGGACCACGAACACCACCGACCGCACGACCTCGTGCGCGCCTTCGCCGCAGCGGTACCCGTTCGCCCAGCAGCTCACCGTGTCGTGCGTGACGTCGGCGACGAACGCGACGTACGCACCGTCGCTCGAGACCGACAGGAACTGCGGGCACGCGAAGTTGAACGCGTCCAGTTCGCCCGAGCCCCAGCCGCGCTCGCGGCACTCCTGCTCTCGCGCGCACATCATCCCCGGGCAACCGGTGCAGTCGGCCTCGAGCGCGCGCCGCTCAGCGGTGGTCTTCTGCACGTCATCGTCGGGGAGCGCGTCGAGATCGAGCCCGAGTTC
>CAMLFP010000212.1 GCA_946479335.1 uncultured Archangium sp. | reverse complement strand
CCCGGCGCCCGAGTACCAATACGGCGCGCACACGGGGCTGACCGGCGTCGAGGTCGGCACCGAGAGGGTCTGCAGCCCATCGCCGATGAACGCCCGCCACCCCGCGCTCGTGCGCTGGAGCACCGTGCCGGGGACGGAGGTGAACGGGTCACCCGGAGGCGACTGCTCCGCGGAGGTCAACGCGCCGTTGGTCGCCACCAGCAGCGTGCCGCCGACCGCGGGGTCGAGCGAGCCGACGAAGCCGTACGTCGTCGAGCTGCTGAGCCACCCGACGATGGAGAACGGCGCATCGCGCTCCACGAACATCGTGGCCGGGGCAGTGATGGGGAGCGGCTGGAACCACCCGCGGAACCCGGTGCCGCCGTCGGCCAGCGTGAAGGCGGTGGTGTACGCGAGCGCCGACTCGTCGGGGTTGAAGGCGTAGCCCTGCGTCGCGGGGTCGAACACCATCGACTCACCGGTGGCGGAGTTGACGAGCAACGACTTGATCTCACTGCCGCCGTCCTCGTACGAGAACGTGCCGGTGAAGATGGGGAACCTGCGTGAGCCGAACAAGCCAGCAGACTCCACGCTGCCCTCGATGCCCTGCACGATGACCGGCGTGGTCGCCCCGGGTGCGAACACCGCGAGCTGCGCCCCGCCGTCGGTGGTGGTCGACCACTGGGAGGGCACCGGAGACGAGCTGTAGCCGCCCGAGGTGCCCGCGAAGACGGTGGTGCTCACGCCTGAAGTGAAGGCGTGCAGCTCGGTGCCGCCGTCGCCCGAGTCACCCTGCCAGAGCCACTGCTTGCTGCTGAAGTACTCCATGCCCGTGACGAAGCCGAAGGCGACGCCGCCGTCCGCGAACAGCTGCGGGCCCGGCGTCGAGACCAGCGCGCCGCTCGCCAGCGTCACGCGCGTCACCCGGCTCATCTCGGGCACGTTCAGGTAGCCCCCGTTCACGTAGGCGGAGCCATAGAAGCGACGCGCCACGTAGACCTCGAGGCCGTCGGCCGAGAACTCGAGGCCCGGGCCACCATTGTTCACTCCGGAGCCAGACGGCGCCCAGTAGTAGGAGTCGGAGCCGATGGAGATGTTGTCGTCGGTGCGGCCGAAGTGCTCGAAGTTGAAGCGCCAGCTCTCGTCTTCGGTGGGCAGCGCGTACGACTTCGTGGTGCGCGTCGCGATGGTGAACACCCACAACGCATCCTGGCTCACCCACGCCACGTACTTGCCGTCGGGCGAGAGCACCGGGTTGGCGACCTGCCCGAAGTACACCGGCGTCAGCTCGGCGGTCGCGAGGTTCAGCACCCGGAGGCTGTACGCGGTGCAGTCCCACTCCCCGCCTTCACCGTAGGGGTAATAGATGGCGTTCTCGCAGAGCGAGATGAGCTGGAAGGTGTGCGTCGGCGGGCCGCCCGCAGATTCGTCGTCATAGATCTCGTCGACGAACACGCCGTTGCCCGCGGTGTTGGTGAACACCGGCACGAAGAACGAGAGCAGCTTCTCAGGGAGCCACGTGGTCTGCCCCCGGCTGACGGTGACCGTGCCCAGCGTCTGCGTCGCGTAGTGCGGCGCGGTCGCGGTGATGCGGTGATTGCCCACCGGGAGGTCGAACGAGAAGTCGCCGGTCAGCGACGGGTGGGTGGTGAACGAGGTGCCCGCCGCGGCGATGGTGATGGTCGACGGCGAGTTGCTGCCCGTCTCGAAGGTGAGCTTGCCGCTCACGGTGCCGGTGGGCAGCGGGTCGTCGGTCAACGTCAGCGCGACCGCAGCGTTCTCACCGCGGGTCACGGTGACAGTGGCCATCGCGGAGCGGAAGAACGGCGCCTCGCCGACGCGCGCCAACAACGTCTGCGCACCGGTCGGTACGCTCGCGAATTCGAACTGCCCCTGGTCTCCGGAGGTGACGGCGAGCGAGGTGCCCGTCACCACGATCTGCACCGCCGACGCCGGCGCACCGTTGAAGGTCACCGTGCCCGGCACGCGGCCCGACGGCGTGAAGGTGAGGTTGCCCACGTCGAGATCCGCCACCGCGTTGGCGCCCACCGAGAGGTGCTGCTCGCGCGTGTCGGCGACGTCGGCGCTCAACACGTAGCCACCGGGCGGCACTCCGGCGAACGAGAACGCGCCGCCCGCGCCCGCGGTCGTCACCTGCGTCACCGGGCCCGCGGCCGTCACCACCACGCCCGTCGCGTCAGACCCGTCGCTGAAGACGATGTGCCCGGAGATGGTCACCGGCGTCTCCGTGGTGAAGGCCAGCGTGGGCGACGCTGACGACTTGCCGCCCTTGATGGTGACGCTCGCGACCCGCGTGCCCTCGCGCGTACCGGGCACCGAGGCGCGCACCACGAAGTCGCCGTCGGGCAGCCCGTTGAAGGCGAAGGCGCCATTCGCGTCGGTCACCGCACCGCGCGTCACCGGGCCGAGGAGATCGACCGACACGTCGGCCTTCTTCGCGCCCGCCACCGTCAGGGTGCCGGTGATGCCGCCGGTCCCACCCGTGCCGCTGCAGGCCACCAGCGCCGCGGCTCCCACTGCCACCAGCCAATTCAATCTCGTCATGTGTGAAACCCCGAAGTCAGGAAGTTGTGCTGCCCCACCGCGCCGGTCGGCGCCCCGGCGCGGATAGCACCACCCGACTCAAGCGTTCAACGCGAGCGCGCGCGTCACTCGAGGAGCATGTTGAACTTCACCTCGGCCTGCGCGCCCGGCTTCACCTGCACCTTCTGCTTCTTCACGCGCGGGGCCGGGAGCGATGGATCTTCGAGCGTGCACTGCACGGTGTGCGGGCCCGCGGAGAGCTCGAGTTCCTTGAAGGAGACGGTGCCCTGCCCCTTGCCGTCGACGGAGAGCTGGCAGAACGGCGACGCCTCGACCTTCAAGGTGCCCTTCTCCTTCTCCTTCGGAGGCGTCGCGGTGGTGCTGCCGGCGGAGACCTTGAGATCGATGGTCGCGCCGGGCTCGAGGTCGACCGCCCACGACTTCGCGCCGGCGACGATGCGGTGCTTGCCGGGCGTGAGCTCGAGATCGATCGGCGTCTTGCCGTACTTCTTCCCGTCGACGGAGACCTCCACGGGCGTCGGGGCGCTGACCGACACCACCGCCGCGCGCACCTCGACCGGCTCGGGCACGGCGGCGTCCGGCGGCTCCGCAGGGCCGGCGTCGACCGGCTCCACGGGAGGCGCGCCCGCGTCGAACGCCACGACGGGGGGCGTCACCGCCACGCCAGCGTCGGGGGCCGCCTTCGTGGCCCACGGCTCCCACAGCGCGACGACGAGCGCGATGATCACCACCGAGAGCCCGGCCAGCGCGAGCAGCGGCCCCTTCGAGCTGCGCGGCGCGGTCACGGGCTCCGGCGGGTTCACCGGCGTCGCCAACTGCAGCGGCTTGATGTTCGCCATGCTCGGCTGCGTCGGCGAGTAGCCGAGCTCGTCGATCTTCGCGCCCGCGGCGTCGGGCAACACCACCGCGCCCTGGGAGATGGGCTGCTCCAGCTCGGTGGGCCGCGCGGCGGGCTCCTCGACGTCGCCGACGTCGGCCGCCACGACCCGGAAGAGCCGCAGCAGATCTTCCTGCCCCAGCGTCTGCCGCTGCAGCGTGAGGAACTTCTCGAGGTCGTCCTTCAGCGCCAGCGCCGTGGGGTAGCGGCCCTCGGCGTCGAAGTGCAGACACCCTCCGAGGATCTGGCGGATCGGCACCGGCACGTTGGGCCGCAGCTGCTCGATGGGGCGGATGCGCCCGTACCGCGCGTTGTCGATCTGCTCGATCTCGTTGTTGCCGCCGATGGCGCGCACGTTGGTGAGCAGCTCGTACAGCAACAGCCCCAGCGCGTAGACGTCGACGCGGCGGTCGATGGTCTGGCCGGTGACCTGCTCCGGCGACATGTACGGGTACTTGCCCTTCACGAAGCCCACCTGCGTGCGGTGCAGCGTGGAGCTCGCCTTGGCGACGCCGAAGTCGATGATCTTCACCACGCCCTGCCGCGACAGGAGGATGTTGTGCGGGGTGACGTCGCGATGAATGATGTTCAGCGCCTGCCCGTTCGCGCCCTTCGCCTCGTGCGCGTAGTGCAGCGCCCCGGCCGCGTCGGCCACGATGCGCGCGCACAGCTCCGGCGCCATCAATTCGCCGTGCCGCTCGTGCTCGAGGCTGATGGTCATCAGATCGAACCCGGCGACGTATTCCATCGCCAGGTAGTAGGTGCCGTTGGCCTGACCGAGGTCGAAGATCTGCGCGATGTTCGGGTGGTGCAGCTGCGCGAGCAGCGACGCCTCGTCGAGGAACATGCGCACGAACTCGGCGTTGTCGCAGAGGTGCCGGTGCGGCACCTTCACCACGCAGACGCCGCGCGGGCCCTGCGCGAGCCACACGTCAGCCATGCCCCCCGCGCCGATCTTCTTCTGCAGCGTGTACTGCCCGAGCTTTTCGGCCATGCGCGGCGCCGGTCTAGCACGGAGCGCCGGTCAGCCCTTCAGGAGTTCCTTGCCGCCGTCGAAGACGAACTGCACCGCGATGGCCGCGAGGATGAGGCCGAACACGCGCTCCAGGATCGCGATGCCGCTCTGCCGCAGCACGCGCTTGACCGCGTGCGCGTGGCTCAGCAGCAGGTATGAGAGCACCATGGTGATGACGATGGAGCTGATGACGGGGATGGCGGCGTTGAGCCCTCCGCCCAGCTGCGCCATCAGCACCATCACCGTGGCGATCGCGCCGGGCCCCGACAGCAGGGGGATGGCGATGGGCACGATCGCGACCTCCGTCTGATCTTGCGCCTCGTCGGTCTCGCGCGTGGTGGTCTTGGTGCCCGGGTGCTGCGCGCGCAGCATGTCGAGCGCGGTCAGCATCAGCAGCAGCCCACCCGCCACGCGGAAGGCCGCCAGCGTCACGCTGAACACGTTGAAGATGACGGTGCCGAAGAGCGCGAAGGCCACCAGCAGCCCACCCGCGACCACGGTGGAGCGACGCGCGATGGCGGCGCAGCGCTCCCGGGTGTCGTTGCCGGTCAGCGCCACGAAGATGGGCACCACGCCGATCGGGTCGACGATGAAGAGCACCGCGGGCAGCGCGATGGCGAAGGCGCTCAGCATCACTTCACCGTGAAGCGCAGCTTCCACACCATGCGCGCGGCCTCGAGGAAGATCTTCCGGCTCATCTTCGACTGACCGACGCGGCGGTCTTCGAACACGATGGGGATCTCCTTCACCGTGAAGCCCTTCTTCAGCGCGCGGTAGGTCAGCTCGATCTGGAAGCCGTAGCCCGACGACTCGATGGTGTTGAGGTCGATGCCCTCCAGCACGCGGCGGTTGAAGCACTTGAAGCCGCCGGTGAGGTCGCGGATGCGCACCCCGAGGATGGTGCGCGCATACAGCGAGCCGCCCTGCGAGATGATCTGCCGGCCGACGCCCCAGTTCACCGTGCCGCCGCCCGCGACGTAGCGCGAGCCCAACGCGAGATCGGCCTCGTTCTGCGCGGTGTCGATGAGCGTCGGGAGGAAGCGCGGGTCGTGCGAGAAGTCAGCGTCCATCTCGATGATGAACTGGTAGCCGCGCTCCAGCGCCCAGCGGAACGCCGCGAGGTACGCGCGGCCGAGGCCTTCCTTCTTCTCGCGGTGCAGCACCTGCACGCGGTCATTCTTCGCCGCGAGCTCGTCGGCCAGCTTGCCGGTGCCGTCGGGCGAGTTGTCGTCACAGACCAACACGTCGACACGCGAATCGACCGCCAGCACCGCGTCGACGATGGGCTTGAGGTTCTCCAGCTCGTTGTACGTCGGAATGATGACGAGCGCGGGCTTCATGGGCGGGCGCGTGTACCACGCCCATGAGGCCGCGCCACGAGCAGCGTCAGTTCTTCTCGGCTTCTTCGACGATGAGCTGGCGGTTGTCCTTCGCGATGCCGCGCACGGTGTACGTCTCCTCGGGGTCGCCGCGCGAGTAGCTCTTCGCGTTGTCCAGCACCCGGCCGGCCTTGGTGCCCTTCTTCACGTAGAAGCGCGTGGGCAGGCCCTTCGCCTCAGTGCCCTCGGGGCCGGTGACCGAGAACACCGCGTACTCGTCCTTGCTCAGCTCATCGAGGCCCCAGCTGCGGTCGGGGTCGCGCACCACGATGGTCAGCGAGACGCGCTTGCCGACCAGCTTCTGCCAGTCGTTCTTGTTGGCGCACGAGGCGTCCCACGTCGTCTCCTCGTAGTCGTGCTTCTCGGCGGCGGCGACCGGCCCACCCTTGCCGTACTCGAGGGCCAGGTCCTTCGCGCGGGCACCCGCGGTCACCTTGGGGTTCTTCGGGAAGACCTTCATCGCGTCTTGCCACTTGTAGTTCGGCGCCAGCCCATCACCCGCGGAGCCGCCGGTGGCGATGACCGGCTGCCCCAGCATCTCGCGGAGCTGGTTCCAGTCATCCATCGTCACCTTGCCGGGCGTGTACGCGGTGCGGCTCAGGTAGGTGTCGAACCACTTCGCGTCGACCTGCAGCGCCGCGGAGATGACCTGGTTGCCCTCCTGCTTCTTGAAGCCGAAGCCCTTGAGCTGGCCGAAGGTCTTGTCGTCGACGAGCGTGTTGTCTCTGGTGTTGAGCACGTCGGACCACAGGTTGTGATTGAAGGTGTTGCGCGTGAGCGAGATGTTCTTCGCCTCGCTGGGCATGCGGATGGCGTCGTTGTCGGCGAACTCGAAGATGTTGTTGTCGATGGTGGCGCGCACGTCGGTGCCGACGTTGAGCAGGTAGCCGGTCGACGCGTCTCCCTTGCCGAACTTGTACCACCACGAAAACGCGAAGGTGTTGTTGGTGATGACCACCGGCGTCTCGTCCTTGCCGCGCTGCACGTCCATGCCCATGGAGTGCGAGTTGAAGATGATGTTGTTGTCGTAGACGTGGCCGGTGTGCGCGCGGATGGCGCGCTCCGTGGAGTTGACGAACACGTTGTTGCGGATGATGGCCTCCCCGTCGGCGAACCAGATGAAGTCCATCTTCGGCGAGTTCGAGTAGTCGAGGTCGCCGCTGGCCGTGTAGTGGTTGGTCGGCGTGCGGTCGAAGACGAAGCCGTCGACGATGACGCCGCGGTGGTCGCTCTCGCCCGCGAGCGTGTAGTCGCTCACGTAGGTCTTGAGGTCGCCGGTGCGCAGCACGGTGGGGTGCTTCCACGGGTTGCGCTCGCTGAACGTCGAGTCGTAGCCGCCGTACAGCGCGAGGTACGGCACGCTCACCTTCCAGATGCCCTTCTTGAGCTTGCCGTTGTACTCGCCCTCCGCGACGTGGATGCTGTCGCCGGTCTCGACCTTCTCCAGCGCCTGGAAGGGGTCCTTGAACGGCTTCTCCTTCGAGCCATCGCCGCCCGTCGCGCCCGCGCGCACGAACCAGTCACGCCCCGCGGGCCGCGCCTTCTTCGCGCCGTTCGCCGCCGCGACGTCGTCTTCGTCAGCGCTCTCGACGAGGAACGCGGCGCGCGGGTAGCCGCCGGTGTCGTAGCTCACGCCCTTCACCGTGAAGAGCCGGGGGGGCACGCCGCTGCCGTTGTACCGGCCCAGGTTGGCCGCCACGAGCCGCGCGACCGCGGAGCCCTTCTTGTAGAAGCCCGTCAGCCACTGGCCGCTGCCCTTGCGGTCGTAGAGCTGCACGCCCTCGTACTGCTTGGGGTCGAAGCCGGCGTTCGAGATGAGCGACACGTTGCTGACGGTGCCGATGGCCACCACCAGCGAGAGCGCCGCGTCGTTCTTCGGAGCCTTCATCCACGTGGTGAAGTCGCTGTCGACGTAGGTGCGCTGCGGCGCCGCGGCGGCCACGTCGTTGAAGCGCGCGACCGGCAACGAGACGATGTGCGCGCCCGCCTTGTTCTTGTTGTTGAGGAGGTCGAAGATCTTCGTCGCGCTGTACGGGTTCGCCACGCCGGTCGCCGCCTTGCCGCCCGACCCCTGCAGGTTCATGCCGAGCGCCTGGCGCAGCTTGTTCATGTCATCCATCGACACCTTGCCGACCTCGGAGTCGGTGCGGGTGAACTGGAGCGCGACGTACTCCTTGTCGAGCGCGAGCCCGTGGTTCTTCACCTCGTTGCCGTCGGAGGCCTTGAGCTCGAGCTCGTCGAGCATGTCCATCGAGGCGTCGTCGACGGCCGTGGAGTTGGTGGCCTCGGTCTTGAGGTTCGCCCACCCGTTCATGAAGAACAGGTTGCCCTGCACGCTGACCTTGCTGAGGTCGGTGGCGGTGTCGAGGCCGTTGTTGTCGTTGTTCGCGAGGATGTTGCCGGTGATGGTCGCCGCCACGCCGGTGCGCAGCCCGATGGCCGACCCCGCGTACCCACCCTTGCCCTTCGCCTTGTACGTCTGCGTGAAGAGGATGGTGTTGTTCTTGATGATGACCGGCTGCTTGTACGAGCCGTGCTGGCTGATATCGATGCCGTACGTGATCGCGTTGACGATGACGTTGTTCTCGATGGTCGACTGCACCTTGGCCTTGATGGCGGCGTCGGCGTTGGTGTTGAAGATGACGTTGTTGCGGATGACGCCGGGGAGCGCGAAGTAGATCGCGCCGTCACCCGAGGGCAGCTCCTTGCGGCCCTTGTCAGGGGTGTATTCGTTGAGCTCCGTCATATCGATGACGAAGCCGTCGAGCGTGCTGTTCTGAACCCGGCTGTAGACGCGCGCCTGGTTCGGGCGGTTCTTGTTCTGGTCCCACGCGAGCTCGGTCTTGTTCTTCCACGGGTTGCGCTCGGTGAAGTCGGCGTTGTACCCGCCGAGCATCGTCACGTTGTCGAAGGGGAACTCGAACTCGCCCTTCTGCAGCTTGCCGACGTAGTGACCCGCGGCGACGTGCACCGTGTCGCCGGCCTCGCACTTGTCGAGCGCCTCGGTGGGGTCGCCGAACGGGTTGGCGCGCGTCCCGTCGCCGTTGCTGCCCTGACGAACGAACCAGTCGCGCGCGCTCGCGCTCCCGGCGAACAACACCAACAACGTCACGAAACAGCTGCGGAGTGTCGACACCACGATTTGCCCCCTTGGCGAATGCCGCTCGACGCGGCGACGTGGGCCTTCATAGCGCCGCGCGCCGCGACCTCACGGCAGGTATTTCGATGTCATGTGAATGACTACGCCCGTCAGCGCCCCAGCACGCGCCGCACCGCGCGCGCCAGGGCCTGCGCGGTGAATGGCTTCTCGAGCACCGGGTTGGTGAGCGTGGAGAGGAAGCCGTGCACGTCGGCGTCGGCGATGGCGCCGGTCATGAACACCACGCGCTCCGCCTGCTGGGGAAAGCGCTCGCGCACCAGCGCGAAGAACTCCGGGCCCGGCAGGCCCGGCATGCGCACGTCACACAGCAACGCGTCGAAGCGCGCCCCGGCCTCGAGCCGCTCCAGCGCGCGGTGCCCATCGGCGAACACCGCCACCTCGCAGCGCGACAGCAGCCGCTTCAACGCCTCGGCGATGGCCGGCTCGTCGTCGAGCACCAGCACGCGCAGCCCCTCGAGTCTCCGTTCCGGCGCAGGGGCCGCGGGCGCCAGCGTCGAGGCGCGCGGCACGTACACGCGGAACGTG
>CAMLFP010000211.1 GCA_946479335.1 uncultured Archangium sp. | reverse complement strand
ACGGAGAGACGCCGATGATCTCGTCGCCCTGCCCCGCCTTCGCGAAGCGGCGGCCGGAGCGCGTCGACTGCTCCTTGAAGGCCTCCAGGTTGAAGCGCATGCCGTAGCCGTCCTTCGAGACGCCCACCATCTGCGTGGGGATCGGCAGGCGCGGATCCAACGACAGCGCGCCGATGACGCGCTCGCCGTCGTCGAACTTGAAGAGCTTCTGCACCGGGTCGCCGTAGCCGGTCGACGCAGGCACGTCGTTGAAGCGCGTGGTGTACGCGGAGCCGGCGCTGGAGAAGAAGATGAGCGAGCTCTTGAGCGAGCCACTCACCAACGCCATCAGCTCGTCGCCTTCGCGCATGCGCGTCGAGGTCGGATCCTTCAATTCGCGCACGCGCTTCACCCAGCCGTCGCGCGTCACCACCACCTGGCAGTCTTCGTCGGCGATGAAGGCCTCTTCGTTGTACTCGACCTCTTCGACCGGGCCCGAGACGCGCGTGCGGCGCTTGTCGCCGTAGGTCTTGCCGATGGCCTCGAGCTCTTCCTTCACCACGTTCCAGCGCGCCTTCACGCCGGTCTTGTCGTCGCGCAGCAGCTCCGCGAGGCGCTTGGCTTCCGCGCGTTTCTCCTTGAGCTCCTTCTCGATCACCAGGATCTCGAGGCGCGCCAGCTTGTACAGCTTCATCTCGAGGATGGCGTCGACCTGCTCCTCTGACAGCTTGAAGCGCGCGATCAGCTTCTTCGCCGCGTCGTCCTTGCCTTCAGACTTGCGGATGATGCGGATCATCTCGTCGAGGGCGTCGTAGACCTTCTCGAACCCCTCGAGGATGTGCAGCCGCGCGTTGAGCTGATCGAGCTGGAACTGCAGGCGCTTGGTCACCACCTGATGACGGAACGCCAGGAACTCCCACAGCATGTCGCGAAGGTTCATGCGCTTGGGCGCGCCGACCTCCGGGTTCTCGGTGGGCACCAGGCACGTCAGGTTGACGTTGAAGTTCGTCTGCAGCGGCGTGTGTTTGTAGAGGTACGCCATCACCAGCTCGGCGTCGGAGTCGCGCTTCAGCTCCATGACCACGCGCACCTCGTGGGTTGACTCGTCGCGCACGTCGACCAGCGCCGGCAATTTCCGCTCGGTGATGATCTCGCCGATGCGGCTGACCAGCGTCGCCTTGTTCACGGTGTACGGCACCGAGGTGACGATGATGTTCTGCCCGCCGCGCGGCCGCTCCTCGAGCTTCCACTCGCCGCGCAACCGCACCGCGCCGGAGCCCGTCTCGTAGATGTCGCGCAGCTCCTTCTTGGAGTTGAGGATCTGCCCGCCCGTCGGGAAGTCGGGGCCCTTGATGTGCTTGAGCAGGTCCTTCGTCTCGAGCTTCGGGTCCTTGATGAGGTCGAGGCACGCGTCGAGCAATTCGCCCAGGTGATGCGGCGGGATGTTGGTCGCCATGCCGACCGCGATGCCCGTGGTGCCGTTCATCAACAGCTGGGGAATCTTCGCCGGGAGCACCGTGGGCTCCTGCCGCGAGCCGTCGTAGTTCGGGCGGAACTCGACGGTCTTCTGCTGCAGCTCGGCCAGCATCTCGTCAGAGAGCCGCGCGAGGCGCGCCTCGGTGTAACGCATGGCGGCCGGGGCATCGCCGTCCATCGAGCCGAAGTTGCCGTGGCCGTCGACCAGCGGGTAGCGCAGCGAGAAGTCTTGCGCGAGGCGGACCATCGCGTCGTAGATCGACTGATCGCCGTGCGGGTGGAACTGGCCCATCACCACGCCGACCACGTTCGCGCACTTGCGGTACTTGGCGTCGGCGGTGACGTTCTCATTCCACATGCCGTACAAGATGCGGCGCTGCACGGGCTTGAGGCCGTCACGCACGTCGGGCAGCGCGCGGCTGGTGATGACCGAGAGCGCGTAGTTGAGGTACCGGCGCCGGGCTTCTTCAGCGAGGTTGATGGGCTGCTCCCCACCGCCGCCGGAGCCCGATTCGCCGCCTTTTCCGCGCTTTCCGCCGCCTCCAAGAGGCATGCTCATCTGTTCAGTCGAAGCCACAAATTTCCTCGTTCTTTTCAGTCGTTGCGGGCCTTGAAGCACCTGCTACAGCCCTGATCGAGCGGACCTTACACGCCCGATCGCGATCGTCCAGAAACTTGACGGGTGCGCTGGCGCAAAACGCGCCTAAAGTGCGCGCCCGTGCTCGCACTCACACTTCTGGTCCTGACCGCCGCTCCGAAATCGCAGGAGCCTGCCAAGCCGCTCCTCCCTTCCACCGCCACGGTGCTCTTCGATGACCAACGCGCCGAGCCGCTGAGTGACGCGCTCGACGCGGAGGGCGTGAAGCTGGTGGAGCTGGCCGACGAGTTCCCCGCGCCGAAGCCCGATGAGTCTGGCGGCAAGCTGGTGGCGGGCGCGAAGCAGGCCTACGACGATCTCG
This sequence comes from uncultured Archangium sp., assembly GCA_946479335.1. Next base: position 7,086 of record CAMLFP010000211.1, on the reverse strand, counting down.
ACTACGAGGGCGCCATCGCGAAGTGGAACGAAGCGCTGGAGTTCTTCATCCAACACCCGGCGTCGGCTGACGCGAAGACCATGGGTGACATCCACTTCTACCTGGGGGCGCTGGCGATCCAGAACGGCGGCAAGTCGCAGTCGAAGAAGGGCACCGAGGAGTTCGCGCGCGCGCTGCTCTTCAACCCCTCGCTCACCTGTGACCCCGATGTGTACGGCGCCGACGTGAAGAAGGCCTTCGACAAGGCGCTCAACGACATCGCCACGCGGCCCTCGGTGAAGCTGACCATCAACTCGGAGCCCGCCGGCGCCAGCGTGAAGCTGCACGGCAAGGACCTGGGCCTGACACCGCTGGCGGAGGCGCCGAGCGTCGCGCCCGGCCGTCACCTCGTCACCGTCACCCGCCCCGGCTACGCGCAGACCGGCGCCTTCGTCGACGTGGGTGAAGGCGGCGGCAGCTACGACGCGAAGCTGCAGCCCTCGCCCGCGTACGCGCAGGTGCTGGAGACCGCGAAGGGTCTCCCCGACGCGAAGAGCGCCGACGCGAAGACCCTGGGCGAGAAGCTCAAGTCGCGCTTCCTCGTCGTCAGCCGCAACGGCACCGCCGAGGTGTGGGACATCGAGACCGGCAACCGCCTGAAGGGGCTGGGCCTCGATGACGAATCGCTCAAGCCGTCTGCGAAGAAGATCGCCACCTTCATCGCCAACCCTGCACCGCTGGAGGTCGCCCAGAATGATGGCCCTGCCGCCGACGGAGAACCCGTCACCAAGAAGTGGTGGTTCTGGACCATCATCGGCGTCGCGGTGGTGGGTGGCGCGGCGGCTGGCATCGGCGCAGCCGAAAGTCACGGCAAGCCCTTCAATATTGTGCTCGGCGCTCCGTAAGGTGTGGTTGCCATGAAGCCTCTTGCCCTCCTCGCGCTCGTCTCGGCCACCGCCTTCGCGGGCGCGCCGCAAAGCAAGAAGGTCGCCACGCTCATCCTCCCGATGGACAAGGGCTCCGAGAGCCTCGTGTTGAAGATCGAGGGCTACGCCGACGAGGCCCTCGGGGAGTTCGATGGCTTCAAGGTGCTGACCAGCGACCAGCTCTTCGGCGTCGCGCCCGACGAAGAAGCGGCGGCCTCGCTCAAGCGCGCCGAGCAGGGCTTCGCGGAGAGCAAGACGGCCTTCGATGAGACGAAGAACTGGGAAGACGCGGAGAAGAAGCTGCGCTCGACCTTGAAGGAATACGGCAAGGCCGCGCCCGCGCTGAAGAAGTGCGGCAACCTCTGCGAGGCGGAGGCGATGTTCGCCGCGGTGCTGCAGGCGCGCGGTGACACCGAGGAGGCGAAGATCACCATCCTCGACCTGCTCGCGCTCTCTCCGTCGCACGAGCTCGATCGCAAGCGCTACCTGCAGAACTTCCTCTCGCTCAAGGCGCAGGTGGCCACCAGCCGCAACGCCCAGCTGCGCGGCGGCCTGACCATCAACACCCGGCCGCAGGGCGCGCGCGTGTTCATCAACGGCGAGGCGCACGGCTTCTCACCCACCACCATCACCGCGCTGCCCATCGGCAAGACGCTGGTGCGCGTCGAGCGCCCGGGCTTCAAGCAGTTCGGCGCCATCGTGGAGGTCACGCCCGATGACCAGGACCTCACGTGGGACCTCACCGCGACCAGCGGCTACGCCGCCTACGACGCGCTGATGGACAAGCTCGCCGGCGAGGCCATGAAGGACAAGGGCGGCTCCGCGATGACCTCGGTGGGGAACTCGCTCAAGCTCGACCGCGCCGTCATCGGCGTGCTGCGCAAGCTGGAGTCGGGGACGCTGGAGCTCTCGATGGGCTTCTTCGACCTGAAGACCGGCAAGCGCATCTCCTACAAGCGCGCCACCTTCCAGGAAGACGAGTACGGCCAGCTCAAGGGCGAGGTCGGCCGCATGGTGAACCACCTCGTCAACGACAACGAGTCTGACGGGGCGAGCTCCAAGAGCGGCGACCCGCTCGACCACAAGTTCGGCACCGAAGACTGGGCCAGCGAAGACAAGGGCGGCAAGCGCAACAGCCGCGAGAAGAAGTCGTCGGGCGGAGACCCGCTCGACTCGGCCTCCGGCACCGAAGACTGGTGACGGCTCAGCGCTGACCGCTGATCGACGCGTTCAGGGTGCAGAGCTCGTCGCCGGGCACCGGGTCGGCGTTGGCGCTCAGCGCGTCGCTCAACCCGCCCGAGACGAAGAGCACGTCATTCGACGGCGAGAACTGCAGCGTGACCTGCGCGTCGTCGGCGTAGTCGTAGTCGACCGAGCCGCGTACCACGATGTGGTCGAGGTGCTTCTTGAACGAGGCGCTGGCGTCTTCGTACAGCGTGCCGGGGATGGTGAAGCGCAGCGAGCCGTCGATGGAGAACACGAGGTCGGCACCGGTCTGCGTGATGGTGAACGCCAGCGGGAAGTTCTCACCCGCCGTGTATTGGATGCGCTTGCAGCTGTTGCCCTCCGGCGGTGAGTTGACCGACACGGAGTACGAGCCCGCGACGTCGAGGCACCCGTCGCCAGAGCACGGCACCGCCTCCTTCGCCGGACCACAGGCACAAAGCGTCCACAGCGACAGCCCCACCACCAGCGCTTGATTGAGGTTCACGCGAAAGAACCCTACCAGACGTAGTACGCCTCGCCGCATGCGTACTCTCGCGTGGCTCGCGGCGCTGACCGCTTCACTCTCGTTGGCGCAGACCTCGGCGGTGGGCAGCGACGACGTCACCCGCGGCGTCAACCTCCTGCCGGGCTCGAGCGCGTGGAGCGATGAAGCGACCTCCATCGTCTACAACCCCGCCGCGCTGGGCCGCGTCGGCAGGTTCAACGGCTGGTACCTCCACGAGCACTCCAACGCGCGGCGCATGGAGAACGACGGCGTCTTCCTCTCCAGCGCCGTCGCCAACATGGTGGGCATGGGGCTGTCGTTCCAGTGGCTGCACTCCACCGCGGGCGTCACCACCGCGCCCATCGGCAAGACGTCGCTCGGCTTCTCCATCGGCCCGCAGGAGCTCTCGCTGGGCGTCAGCTTCAACTGGTTCCGCGGCGGGCTGCTGCCGCCGGGCCCGACCTACGACCTCGGCCTGCAGACGCGGCCGCTGCGGTGGCTCTCGGTGGGCGCGCTGGTGCGCAACGTGAGCAGCTCCGCGACGGCGCTGACGCCCAACCTCCGGGAGTGGACGGTGGGCCTCGGGCTGCGGCCGATGACGGAGCGCTTCTCGCTGGGCGTCGACTGGGTGGTGCGTGAGGCGCAGCCGCTGCGCCAGAGCCGCCTGCAGTACACCGCGGCGTGGAACGTGGTGAGCGGCGTGCGGGTGCTGGCGGGCTTCAGCCACGCGTTCGACGGCGTGCAGCCGATGTACATCCACGCGGGGCTCGGGCTCGACCTCGAGAACTTCGGGTACACGCAGGGCGTCTCGTTCCAACCGCGCGGGCCGGTGAACCTGCAGTTCGCCGCGCGCTTCTCGTGGGACACGCACGACTCGCTGGTGCCGGAGCGGAAGATCGCGATCATCTCGCTGGCGTCGCTCGACGGCGACGGCGGGCTGACGCTGGGCTCGCTGCTGGGCGTGGCCGAAGAAGACAAGTACCTGCGGCTGCTGCGCTTCCTCGAGAAGGCGCGCGGAGATCGCGAGCTCGAGGCGGTGGTGCTGAAGGTCGAGGGCTCCGGGGTGGGCCTCGCGCGCGCCGATGAGCTGCGCACCGCCATCGTGAAGCTGCGGCAGGCCGGCAAGAAGGTCTTCGCGTACGTGATGAACGCGACCGACGTGGAGTACCTGATGATCTCCGCGTGCGACGGCATCTATGCCGCGCCGGAGGCGATGTTCATGGTCGACGGCCTGCGCAGCGAGGTGACGTTCTTCGGCGGCGCCGCGCAGAAGCTGGGCATCGGCGTCGATGTGGCGCGCGTCGGCGACTACAAGAACTTCCCCGATCAGTTCACGCGCAGCGACATGAGCGACGCGCAGAAGGAGGCGATGAACGCGTACCTCGACACCAACGCGCGCCTCATCGCCGCGCGCGTGCAGGAGGGCCGCGGGCTGGCACGCGAGCAATGGGAGGCCGGCCTCGACGAGGGCTTGAAGCCGGTGAAGCGCGCGGCGGAGCTCAAGCAGATCGACGCGGTGCTGACGCCGCAGCAGTTCGACGAGCTGCTCTCGGCGCAGCTGCCGAACGCGCGCGTCGATCGCAGCTACACGCCGTGGCCCGATCGCGAGCTGCGCTGGGGCCGGCAGAACACCATCGCCGTCATCCCCGTGCTGGGCAGCATCTCCGGAGGGAAGGACTCGTCGACCCCGCTGCTGGGCCAGACCGCCGGCGCGCAGAGCTTCATGCAGGCGCTGTCGAAGGCGCTGTCAGACCCGAACGTGAAGGCCATCGTGCTGCGCATCGACTCGCCCGGCGGCGACGGCCTCGCCAGCGACATGATGTACCGCGCGGTGCTCGAGGCGAAGAAGCAGAAGCCGGTGGTGGCCTCGATGGGCGACGTGGCCGCGAGCGGCGGCTACTACGTCGCGATGGGCGCCGACGTCATCGTCGCCTCACCCACCACGTTGACCGGCAGCATCGGCGTCTTCTTCGTGAAGCCCGCCCTCAAGAAGTTCGCTGAAGATCTCGGCGTCACGCAGCAGACCCTCACGCGCGGCAAGCTGACCGGCGTCACCTCCCTCTACGAGCCGTGGACGCCGGAGCTCCGCGGCGCCGCGCAGAAGTGGGTCGACGACTTCTACGACACGTTCATCACCGAGGCCGCCGCGTCGCGGAAGCTCTCGAAGGAGGCCCTCGACGCCGTGGCCCGCGGGCGCGTGTGGAGTGGCGAAGACGCGAAGGCGAAGGGCCTCGTCGATCTCACCGGCGGGCTGATGGACGCCATCGCCATCGCGAAGTCGCGCGCGAACCTCAACGACGACTACGCGGTCAGCATCTCCACGACCTCCACCGGCATGCTGGGCGGCATGCTCGGCGCCACCCTGCCCGACGCGCTGCTCAACGTGCCGGTGAACCAGGCCGCCGTGCCGCCGGCGCTGGAGCTGCTCTCTCGCCAGCTGGGCCCCGCGGCGTGGCTGCTCGACGAACCGAAGGTGCAGGCGCGCCTCGAGTACTCCGTGCAGGTCCGCTGAGCGATAGCTCGACGAAGGAGCCCTCAGTGCGCGACGCCGAGCCGGTCGAGCTGCTGTTGGAGCTCCCACACGCGGCGCTGCGACGGCGCCACGCCCTGCCCTGCGTTGAACTGCGGGCCGACGTCGCGCCGCGAGGTGACGCCCTCGCCCGCGCACGGCGTGTCGCGCAGCTCGTACCAGGCGTGCTCCTCGTAATGCGGCACCGCGATGACGCCGCTGCCGTTGCCGACGTTGAGCTTCTTCTCCACCCGCAGCACCTTCGCTTTGCAGCTCTCGACGAGGCGGAGCGTGGCGCGCCCCTCGGGAGGCGCGTCGAGCGCGAGCAGCGCGGTGTCTGCAGGAGACCCCACGCTGAAGTGACCGTGAAGCTCGACCCCGGCGACGAGCTGCTCGTGCGTCACCGTCTGCAGGTCGAGCGGCGCGAAGCCGGAGTTGCGCAGCAACAGCGCGTGCTTCGCCACCGCGTCGCGCAGACATGGGCCGCAATCGGCGCCGTCGTAATAGTCGGGCTCCAGCGAGGCGCTGGGGTGCAGCACCACGAAGCGCACCACGGAGGAGCGCTCCATCGTTCGCTTCGGCAGCGGCGAGACCTCCACGTTCTCACCGGGGTCGCCACCGTTCGCCACCAGCAGCGCCTGGAGCCGTTGCACCTCGCGTTGCGCGACGCGCTCGGCGGCGCCGGCTTCGTCTTGCTGCGTCCACCCGCGGGGGTAGCTCAGCTCGACCTCGAACACGTTCGCGGTGCCCGGCTCGAGCGCGTAGATCTGCGGGTTCGCCGTCTCGCGTTGAACAGCGAGCTTCCACGGCTCGGCATCGGTGAACTCCGCGCCGGGGCAGCAGCACCCGGCGACGCTCATCGCGACCGCCAGCGTCAAGACCGAGCGCATCACCCGAACTTGAGCAACTCGGCGCCCTCGGCGACCTGATCACCCGGCGCGAAGAGGAACTCGGCCACCGTGCCGTCGGAGGGCGCGGTGATGGTGTGCTCCATCTTCATCGCCTCCATCACCAGCAACGGCGTGCCGCGCTTCACCGAGGCGCCCTTCGCGGCGAGCAGCGCGACGATCTTCCCGGGCATCGGCGCGGCGAGCTTGCCGCCGTGCGCGTCTTCATCGCCGGCGTGCGCGAGCGGGTCGAAGCGCGCGAGCGCGGTGATGGTGCCGTCGAAGAACACCTGGAGCGTCTCTCCGTCGCGCACCACCGTGCCGCACACCTCTTCGTCGTCGAAACGCAGCAGGTAGTCGTCGCCCGCGCGCGTGAAGTTCATCGCGCGGCCATTCACCTTGAAGCCATCGTGCGCGTAGGTGACGGCGAGATCGACGCCGCCGAGCTTCAGCGTGCGCACGTAGAGCTGGTTCAAGCGCCAGCCATCGCGCAGCGACCACGGGTCGGCGCTGGCGGCGTCGTCTTCGGCGGCGAGCACGGCGGCGACGCCCAACGCGAGCACCTCCGCAGCGGGCGCGCTCTCCGCGGGGAACAGGGCATCGTGGTTGCGCGCGATGAGGCCGGTGTCGAGGTCGGCCGTCGAGAAGGCCTTCGAGTCAGCGAGGCGCTTCAAGAACGCGACGTTGGTGGCGAGGCCGACGATCTGGGTGTGCGCGAGTGCGTCGGACAGGCGCGCGAGCGCCTGCGCGCGGTCTTCGCCCCAGACGATCAGCTTGGCGATCATCGGGTCGTAGAACGGGGTGATCTCATCGCCCTGTCGCACGCCCGAATCGACGCGCACGTGCAGGGAGCGGTCGAACGCCGCGTGCGGCGGGAAGCGCAGGTGCTGCAATGTGCCGATGGAGGGCAGGAAGCCCTTCTCGGGGTTCTCCGCGTAGACGCGCGCCTCGAAGGCGTGCCCGTGGATCTTGAGCTGCGCCTGCGTCACCGGGAGCTTCTCGCCCGATGCCACGCGGAGCTGCCACTCGACGAGATCGAAGCCGGTGATCATCTCCGTCACCGGGTGCTCGACC
>CAMLFP010000210.1 GCA_946479335.1 uncultured Archangium sp. | reverse complement strand
CGCACAGAAACAAAAAAGCCGGCCTCCGTGAAGGAGACCGGCTTCTCTCACCGAAGCGCCGTGCGCCTCAGTAGTTCTCGTGCGCCAGCGACTCTTCGAGGCGCGGGTCGTTGATGGCCACGGCCTTGTTCTTCGTGAGGAACCAGCCGTACACCGCGATGAGCGCGCCGAAGACGCCGATGGCCGCCGTGAAGTCGAGGTAGCTCGGGTCGAAGTGCGCTTCGTGGTGGCCCTCACCGTGCGTGCCGTAGTTCGGCATGATGAGCCAGTAGAAGTCGAGCAGGTGGAGCGCCAGCGTCCACACCGCGCCCAGGGCCAGCGCCGCGCGGTTGCGCTTCACGTGCCGCGACACCAGGTAGAGGAACGGCACGAAGAAGTGCAGCACCGGGAGCAGGTACGAGATGGTCGCCCAGCCGCCCTCGAGCCGCACCATGAAGAACTCCGTCTCTTCGGGGATGTTCGCGTACCAGATGAGGATGAACTGGCTGAACGCGATGTACGCCCAGAAGATGGTGAAGCCGAACATGTACTTGCCGAGGTCGTGGAAGTGCTCGGCGGTGATGGCCTCCTTGAGCACCCCCGCCGCCTGCAGCGCCTGCGACGACAGCACCATGAAGGCGTAGAACGCCAGCACGCCGGCCGCGAAGAAGTACACGCCGAAGATGGTCGAGTACCAGTGCGGCTGGAGCGACATCATCCAGTCGATCGCGCCGCCCGACATCGTCAGGCCCCAGAGGAAGATGCCCGCCGCCGAGACCTTGCGGGTGAGGTGCACCATCTTCTCGCGCGCCGCCGGGTCCTCCGTCACGTCTTGCTTGAGCGAGCTGCGGTGCAGGAAGACGCCCAGCGCCGTCCACACCACGAAGTAGAGAACCGCGCGCCCGTACCAGAAGCCCGAGGTGAGGAACCACCGCTTCTTCTCGAGGATGGCGTCGGTCTCGTGGCTCCAGGGGAACAGCTCGTGGAAGCCGATGAACCCGATGGGGATCCACAGCACGATGAACAGCGGCATCGAGCCGAGCAGCGTCTCCATCTGGCGGCGCAACACCACGTTCCACCCGGTGCGCACCGAGTGGTCGATGAGCACCGCGCCGAGGCCGCCCAGCACGATGGCCAGCGCCGCCTCGAAGGCCCACAGGTAGCTGAACATCGCGCGCGCCTTGTGCTCGCCGAACGCGCTGCCCAGCGTGGCGCCGAGGCCGGCCACCGCGAGGATGCCGCCCAGCATCGGCAGCTTCGCGAGGAAGCTGGAGCTCGGCACGATGAGGTCTTCGGGCTTCTTGATTTCGTGGGAGCTCACTTCAACGTCTCCATGTAGAGCGCGATGGACTTGATTTCAGGCTCGGTGAGCTGCTGCGCGGGCATCGCCGGCGGGTAGCCATCGGCGATCTTCGCCATCGGGTTGACGATCGACTCGGTCAGGTACGCGAGGTCGACGACCACGTCGCCGGCCGACGTCTTCTCGGTCTTGCCCCACAGGCCCTTCCACGTCGGGCCGACCACGCGGGTGCCGTCGATGGAGTGGCACGCGTTGCAGCCCTTCGCCTTGTAGAGCTGCGCACCGGCTTCGGCGTTCGCGACTTCGATCTTCTGAACCACGACACCACCCGGCTCCTGCGGAACCGAGGGGTCCTTCTTCATCTGCTCCGACTTCACGTAGGCGATGATGGCCCAGCGGTCCGCGACCGGGATCTGCGCGGCGTAGCTGGGCATGTTGCCCGCGTTCACGCCGTTGCGGATGGCGGAGTAGATCTTCCCGACCGGCATCTCCTTCGAGATGCGCTCGATGTGCAGGTCGGGCGGCGCCACCGTCAACCGCTGGCCGCCGTCGAAGGCCGGCTGGGCGACCGTGCCCTTGCCGTCGAGGTTCGGGCCGTGGCACGGCGCGCAGTAGATGTTGTAGCGGTTCTGGCCGCGCGCGACCTGCTCGTCCCAGGAGTCCTTCACCGAAGCGGGGAACGCCTGGGTGGGCTCGAGCGCGCCGCCGTCGATGGACGACAGGCCCTCTTCCCACTGGTCGTCATCGGCCAGCTGGCCCTGGGCGACCGTGCCTTCGACCGGCGCGCGCATCATGCGCCCGTCGGCGAAGAGGCCCGTGGTGTCACGCCGGTAGGCCTTGCCCTTCTCCTGCGTGTCCATGTTCTTGATGAGGTGGACCGGGCGATTCTCGGTCTCCCAACCACGGCAGCCGGTGAGGGCCACCGCCGCGCCGAACGCGGCGACTTTGAAATACGTCTTCACGGCTCCAGCTCCTCGACCAGCGTCGCACCGGCTCCGGTGAGCAGCGCCTTGGTCTTTTCGAGATCGAACTTGGGGTCGGTCGCTTCGACGAGAATGAAGAACTTGTCGTCGGTGGCGCGCTCGAAGGCCTTGCTGGCGAACGCCGGGTGATGCGGGCGCGGCAGGCCATTCAAAATCCAGTTGCCGAGGAAGGCCGTCACGCAGCTGGAGAGAACGGTGAGCTCGTACCAGACGGGCACGAACGCCGGCAGCGAGAACAGCGGCTTGCCGCCGACGATCATCGGGTAGGCCTCGCCCATCGCCCACGTCTCGAACAGCAACGCGAGCGAGCTGCCGAAGATGCCGACGCTCAGCACGATCCACGGGAGCTTCGACGGCTTGATGCCCATGGCCTTGTCGAGGCCGTGCACCGCGAAGGGCGTGCAGGCGTCCCAGTTCTGGTAGCCGGCGTCGCGCACCTGCTCACAGGCTTTGTAGATGGCGTGCGGGTTTTCATACTGGGCCAGCACTCCCCAGAGCTTGGTGTCGCTCATAATCAGTGCGCCCCTTCCTTCTCGTAGCCTTCCCAGTGCGGGTTGGCCTGCGGCATCACCGACTTCACTTCACCGATGGCGATGACCGGGAAGAAGCGGATGAAGAGGAGGAACAGCGTGAAGAACAGGCCGAAGGTGCCGAGCAGGTACAGCACCTCGGTCACCGGCACGAAGTAGTCCCAGCTCGAGACCAGCGCGTCGCGGTGGAGCGAGGTGATGGTGATGACGAAGCGCTCGAACCACATGCCGATGTTCACGAAGAACGCCAGCACCCAGCTCCAGGTCGGCGACGTGCGGATCTTGCGGAACCAGAAGAGCTGCGGCGTCAGCACGTTGCAGCTGATCATGATCCAGTACGACCACCAGTACGGGCCGCCCATGCGGTTCAAGAACGTGAAGCCCTCGTAGTCGTTGCCGGAGTAGGCCGCGACGAAGAACTCCATCGCGTACGCGTAGCCGACGAGCGAACCCGTCACGAGGATGATCTTGTTCGTGTTCTCGATGTGCTTCGCGGTGACGAGGTCCTTGAGGCCCAGGTACTTGCGCGCGGGGATCATCAGCGTCTGCACCATCGCGAAGCCGGAGAAGATGGCGCCCGCCACGAAGTACGGCGGGAAGATGGTGGTGTGCCAGCCGGGCAGCTGCGAGACGGCGAAGTCGAACGAAACGATGGTGTGCACCGAGAGCACCAGCGGCGCCGAGAAGGCCGCGAGAATCTGGTACGCCTTCTCGTACGTCACCCAGTGGCGCATCGAGCCGCGCCAGCCGAGCGAGAGCGCGCCGTAGAACACCTGGCGCCAGCGCACCGTCGCGCGGTCACGCAGCGTCGCGAAGTCGGGCACGAGGCCGGTGAACCAGAACAGCAGCGACACGAGGAAGTACGTGTTCACGGCGAACACGTCCCACTCCAGCGGCGAGCGGAAGTTCGGCCACAGGCCCATCTGGTTGGGGATGGGGAAGAGGTAGTAGTCCATCCACACGCGGCCGGTGTGCAGCGCCACGCAGCTGGAGGCCGCGATGACGGCGAAGATGGTCATCGCCTCGGCGTAGCGGTTGATGGAGGTGCGCCACTTCTGGCGGAACAGGTACAGCACCGCGGAGATCAGCGTGCCGGCGTGGCCGATGCCGACCCAGAACACGAAGTTGACGATGTCCCAGGCCCAGCCGACGGGGTTGTTGTTGCCCCAGATGCCGGGGCCTTCCCACAGCAGGTAGCCGATGTAGCCACCGAACATCGCCAGCACCGCGCCCGCGAGCGCGATGCCGAACATCAGCGGCTTGGGCGTGTCCTTGATGGGCGCCTCGTTGACGCGGCAGACCATCTCGGTGACGTCGTGGAAGGTGTGGCCGCCGCGCACGAGCGCTTCACGGCCGCCGACCACGTCGGGCAGCACCACGTCGCCGCGGAGGTTGATGTCGTCAGGCAGTGCGACGGCTGAATCAGCGGAGGCCATTTAGCTCAGCTCCTCGTTCTCGTTGCGGACGCGCGCGAGGTACGTCGTGCGCGGGCGAACGTTGAGTTCCTGCAGAAGTTCGTAGTTGCGCTCGCTCGCCTTCAGCTTCGCGACGCGGCTCTCGAGGTCGTTGATGTTGCCGAAGGTGATGGCCTGCGTCGGGCACACCTGCGCGCACGCCGGGGTCACCGCGCCGTCGGGGAGCTTCTTGCGGTCGTGCCCGAGGCGCTTGGCGGCGATCTTCGCCTCCTCCACGCGCTGCGTGCAGAACGTGCACTTCTCCATCACGCCGCGGTAGCGCACGGTGACGTCCGGGTTGCGCTGGAGCTTGAGCGTCTTGAAGCGCTCCTTCCAGTCGATGTCCTTCTCGCCCTTGAACGGCCACGGCTGGCCCTTCTCGACGACGAAGTCACCGGTGTGCGTGAAGTCGAGGTAGTTGTACCGGCGCACCTTGTACGGGCAGTTGTTGTTGCAGTAGCGCGTGCCGATGCAGCGGTTGTAGGCCATCGAGTTGATGCCCTCTTCGTCGTGCACCGTCGCGGAGACAGGGCACACCGGCTCGCACGGCGCGTTCTCGCAGTGCATGCAGGTCAGCGGCTGGTGCACCGCGCGCGGCTGGTCGACGTCGCCCGTGAAGTACCGGTCGATGCGGATCCAGTGCATCTCGCGGCCCAGCATCACCTGGTCGCGACCGACCACGGGGATGTTGTTCTCCGCGATGCAGGCCACCGTGCAGGCGTTGCAGCCGGTGCAGGCCGAGAGGTCGATGACCATGCCCCACTGCTGGCCTTCGTACGTAATCTCGTTGGTGGGCTGAATCGGCTTCGCCGGGCGGTTCTTCGGCGTGCCCAGCTGCACGAGGTTCTCGGGCATGTCCGCCTTGCGGGCGAACTCCGCGCCGTCCTTCTGGTACTCGGCCGCGGAGCCGGAGAGGAACAGCGGGCGCGTGGCCAGGTTCAAGTCGCGCTTCGCGTCGCCGGTGGGCTCGCCCGACTGCTGCGCGAACGTCAGCTCCTTGAGCGGGTTGCCGGGCACCGCGAAGTGGTCTTGCGTCGACGCGAGGTCGGTCGTCTCACCGGTGCGGGTGAGCTTCACGCCCTCGACCACCGGGCCGTCGTTGCCGAGGAAGGCCGCGGCGCTGACGCCGTAGCCCATCGAGATGTCGCCCCAGGTGCGGCCGAGGCCGCGCGTCAGCACCACCGAGTACTGCGCGATGCCGGGGAGCACGAAGGTGGGGACCTTCAGCGTGCGACCCTCGGCCGACAGCTCGACGATGTCCGACTTGTACTTGTTCTTGGAGTTGGCGCTCTCGATGCCCAGCTCCTTCGCCAGCGCGGGCGAGACGAGCAGCGCGTTGTCCCAGCAGAGCTTCGACATCGAGTCGGGGAGCTCCATCAGCCACGACACGTTCGAGAGGCGGCCGTCCTTCAGGTGGCCGTCGACCGCGATGAACTCCAGCGCGTCCTTGCTGGCGGTGGTGGCCTTCACGGTGCCCAGCGCGGCGACGATGTCGGCCGTCTTCGGCTCCGCGGCGCCCAGCGTGCGGCCGGTGCCGGCGATGAGCCCGTCGTGCAGCGCCTTGCGCCACGCCTTGACGTCGGCGAGCTGCGGCCAGGTGGCCTGCACCAGCTTCTTGTCGGAGGTCTCGGCCTCGCCCACCATCTGCGCCAGCAGCGAGATGCCCGGGCGGCCGCCGTGCAGCGGGAGGATGATGGGCTGCACCAGCGACGCGACGCCGCTCCACGCCGAGGCATCGCCCCACGACTCGAGGAAGTGCGCGGTGGGCAGGTGCCACGTGGCCTTGACGCCCGACTCCTCGGGCAGCACGCCGGCGTGGATGAAGGTGACCTTGCTCGCGGCGTCGGCGAACTTCAGCGCGCCGGGCGCGGTGTAGAACGGGTTGCCCTCGAAGGTGACGAGCGTCGTGACCTCGGAGCCCAGCGCCTTCACCAGCTGCTCCAGCTGCTCGCCCTGCGGCGCGCGCGCGGTGGCGCCTTCGGTGAAGCTGACCTGGGTGGTGGTGCCGAAGTTGCCCAGCGCGTGGCTGATGGCGTGGGCCAGCGCGTGCACCGCCGCCGGCTGACGCTCACCGACGAAGAGCGCGCCCGCGCCCTTGTGGGCCTGCAGGTCCTTCGCCAGCACCTCGACGAACTTCTTCTGCGCGTCGTTCAGCGCACCGGCGCCGGCGGCGAGGTCGGTCAGGCCAACCGCGCCCGCGAGCGCCTTGAGCAGGTTCACGCCCTCACCGGAGCTGATGCGCACGCGGTGGTCGGCGTTGGTGCCGGAGCTCGAGAAGACGCCCTCCGCCGTGTAGAGGCGGATCATCTTGGTGATGTCTTCGCGCGTGTTCACCTTGCGCGAGTCACCGAACGCGCGGGCGTGCGCGAGGGCCTCGGGGCCCGACACCAGGAACTCGGAGTCGAGCGCGAAGACCACCTTCGCCTTCGTCAGGTCGTAGTGGATGCGCGCGCCCGGGCCGAACGCGAGCTGCGCGCCGGTGATGGCGCGGTCAGACGCGAGCGGGTCGTAGCGGACGACGCGCGCCATCGGCAGCTTCTTGAGCAGGCGCTCGAAGGTCGGGCCGTTCTCTTCTTCGACGAGGAACGCGAGGCCCTTGCCCTGCTCCGCGGCCAGCTTGCCGAAGTGGTCCTTGGCGAAGGCGTCCCACTCCTCCCACTTGGCGGCGGCGCCGGCCTTCATCGGCGAGCGCGCGCGCTGCGGGTCATACAGCTTGAGGATCTCGGCCTGCGCCCAGATGTCGGTGGCGCCGAGCGACGCGCCGTGCGCCGGGTTGCCCTCGAGCTTGGTGGGGCGGCCGTCGTTGGCCTCCGCGAGCAGACCGATGGCGCCCTCGGAGCGCTGCTGCGCCGTGGCGTACATCAGCTTGTTGCCGGGGATGAACTTCTCCGGCTGGTGCACGAACGGGAGGATCTCGTCGGGGTCGCGGCGCACCTTCTCGCAGCCGGCCAGCGACGCGAGCGCCATCGAGGCGCCGGCGATCTTCAGCGCGTCACGGCGGTTGAAGCCGCCGGGCATGGTCACGCCCGCCTGGAACTCGGCGTCGTAGCCGTTGATGACCGACTCGTCGGCGTTCTTGTGCTCGACGCTGCGCCAGTACTCAGGCTTCTCGCCGATGGTGTCGCGAAGTGGAGCGTAGGGATCCTTCTTCATGATTCTTTCCCTTTGAAAATCAGCGGTGGCAACCCGAGCAACCAGCGGTCGCGTAGGTCTTGAGGTGGCCGTCTTCGAAGCGCTGCGCGCGCGACAAGCTTCCGGGCGGGTTCAACGTGGCGGCGATCTGGCGCTGCTTCTCCTGCCAGGCCATGTCGGCGGTCCACCCCATCTTGGTGATGTCGGCGACGGGGCGGAGGTTCTGCGCCGGGTTGCTGTGGCACTCGAGGCACCAGCTCATCGAGAGCGGCTGCACCTGGTGCACGACCTCCATGGTGTCGATGCGGCCGTGGCACGTCTCGCAGCCGATGGCCGCGCGGTTCTCACCGACGCCCACGCCGAGGTGCGCGGAGTGGTTGAAGTACGCGAAGTCGGGCAGCTTGTGGATGCGCTCCCACTCGATGGACTTGTCGGTGGCCCACGACTCACGCACCAGCGCGAGCTTCTCGCTCTCGGGCTTCACCTGCTTGTGGCAGTTCATGCAGGTCTGCGTGGGCGGCACGCCGGCGCTGGCGCCCTGCTCGGCGCCGACGTGGCAGTAGCGGCAGTCCATCTTGAGATCACCCGCGTGCAGCTTGTGGCTGTACGGCACGGGCTGCTTGGGGGCATAGCCGACGTCGGTGTGGTACGGCGAAGCCCACCAGTAGACGGCGAACACGGTAACGCCGAGGCCCGCGAGGGCTCCCAACGTGATGAGTCGGGGTGTCTGGTTGGTCCACCGGGGAAAAATCTGAGCCATGTGGGGTCGACCCTCTATTGGAGCGGGCCGCGCACGTACCGGAGTCGTGCTGGCCTCACAACTTTTATTTCCCCGCGAGACAGTTCACCGCACGGGGAAACAAGCACTGCTTGAGGTGGGTATGAGTTTCGCCGCATGAGTTGCGAGTCACTCGCAAAAAAGCGGGAGCTGACGCCGGTTCGCTGCGCTGTTGGGCGACCGCGACCATGAATTACGGCGTGGGGCCTTCTTTGGCCAACAGGCGTGCGGCGTTGATGGAGTTGCCTCGCCCGGCGGCGTCGTTCGGCCAGAACCCACGCACGGCGTTGTTCTGGTCGATGAGCACGATGGGGTGCGCGACGACGAAGTGCGCGCCCGGCGGCGGGAGGAAGGTGGTGAGCGCGTCCTCGAGCTGCTGGAGGAGCGCCGGTGAAGCGTCGCCCAACTTCCACAGCGGGGAGGTGGCGCCCGGCGCGACCTTCTCGCGCGCTTCTTCCGACACGAGGCTGACCAACGCGATGTTGCCGAGGTCGTCGACGTGGCGCGTGGCGGTGCCGAAGTCGGTCTGCCGCTTCACGCAGTCGTCGTCACAGGCGCCGGCCTCGGCGGTCAGCAACACCACCTTGTTCGCGTAGGTCGACGACGAGAGCGGGGGCGCCTCCCACGCGGCGAGCTGCATCACGGGCGGCGGCGCCTTCAAGAAGCGGCGCTGCGCGAAGGGCATCAGCGTGAGGAAGACCGCGCCGAGCAGGAACGCGAGGAGGAACGGGTTCTTCCAGAAGGGGACTTTCTGCTCGGGCTCGGAGTCACTCACCCGGACGCCTCTACCTCGTCTCGCCGTCAGGTGTGCGAGGCGGCGCGTCGTCGAGTTCATCTTCTCTTCTGACGACCAGTGCCGCGGTTGCACGCGGCTTCTGGTCGAAGAGCCGCGCGAAGAGTCTGCCGACCGGCACGGGGATGATCACCAACATGACGATGACCACGCCCTGCGCGACTCGCTTCAGGGCGGTGGTGATGCGTCGGAGCACCCACTTCACGTAACCACGAAGGGGGCAGACGCCAGCTGCCGCCGCGGGTTTCACGCACCGCCCAACGCCTCTCGACCTCTGGCACGCTGGCGACGCCCTGTTTCTGCGTCCGCGGAGGCTTCGTTGCCACGATTCCTGGGGCGAGCTCCGCGGCGTCGGCGCACCAGTGTCCGCGCGAGGTCGTGCACGTGAGGCCAACGTGAAAGCGAAGCCGGTAGCGGCAGGGGCGGACGACGGGCGGTAGCTCCGCGTACGTAAAGACAGTGCGTCAGGTGCTTGACGTGTTTGCTGGAAGTCGAGGGCCGGCGCATGACGAGCAGCGCGCTCAGTCGCAGGTCGCTTCGCTCTTCGAGAGTCGGTCGCTTCAGCGATGACGTCTGCCGTGAGCACAGGCCCCGTCGTCGTCATCGACACCGACCGCATCACCGACGCG
>CAMLFP010000209.1 GCA_946479335.1 uncultured Archangium sp. | reverse complement strand
GCTGAAGAAGTCCGCGCTGAAGAAGTCCGCGCTGAAGAAGTCCGCGCTGAAGAAGCCCGCGTCCAGAAAGAAGCGCTGATGCACTCGCCCCTCACCCCTCGCTTCGCGAGACCCTCTCCCCAGGGAGAGGGGAAGTTGTGGAGGCTGTTCATCGCCTCCTGTCTGTTCGTCGCCTGCAGCACACCGTCGTGCACCTGCGCGGGCTTCACGCCCGAACCGCAGGGCACCTTTGACGGCGACAAGATCAACACCGCGGCGTCTGCGCGTCTCTCGGCGCAGGGCTTCTCGACGTTGAACGCCAACGCGTCGACGTTCCTCTCGCTCATCGCGCCCGGCGGCACGATGACGGTGAACGTGCCGTGCTCGCCGCAGTCCATCCTCGGCACCACGCTCGCGGTCGCCGACACCGGCAGCGCGGGGTGCGTCAACGAGACCTGCGGCCGCATGGATGGCACCTGCAGCGGCGACGTCGGGCAGGACGTCACCATCACCTTCAACAGCCTGACCTTCGCGCCGGCGTCGCCCAACCTCCTCAAGGCGACGGTGAACGCGACGGTGCAGACCGGAGCGATCCCCATCTCCTCGACCGGGACCGCGCCGCTGCTGTGCTTCTCGAACCAGCGCGCGAAGTTCACCGTCGATCTCGACACCACGCGCGCCGCACCGACGACGAACAACCTGGTGCTCAACCTTGCGCTCACCGTCGACACCCGGTGGGACCAGTTGCTCAAAATCGAGGTCGCGAGCGTGGGCAACACCACCGCGTGCAGCGGCAGCAACACCGCGCCGTCGTGCATCGACCCCAACGACATGGAGGTGCTGAACGAAGGCTGTTCATCGCTCACCATCGCGCAGCTGACGCCGGTGAAGGCGCTGCTCATCAACCAGATCGCGGGCCAACTGCAGACGCAGCTCTCCGACGCGCTGAAGGCGGTCACCTGCGCGAAGTGCGGCGCCAACGACTTCTGCCCGCACTACGGCGCGGTCACTTCGACGTGTGATGTCGCCGACACGGTCCAGTGCCTCGACGACAGCAACAACGCGTGCGTGCCGACGCTGTTCGGTACCGAGGGCCGTCTCGAGATGGGCGCGCTGCTCGCGGGCCTCGGCGCGCCCGCCAACGCCGCGATGGAGGTGGCGATCGAAGCCGGCGGCGGCGCTGAAGCGAACGCGAACGGGCTGACCGCCGGCCTCCGCGGTGGAGCGAAGGCGGTGCAGGTCGCTGATTGCGTCGCGCCGCTCCCGCACGTCGCGCCGCCGCTGCTGCCGTTGCCTGACTTCGACACCACCGCGCCGGGCGCGTACGACCTCGGGCTCTCGGTCTCGAACCAGATGCTCTCGGAGCTGCTCTTCAACATGCAGCAGTCGGGCGCGCTGTGTCTGCAGATCGGCAACGAGACGGTCAGCTTCCTCTCGTCGGATCTGCTCTCGGCGCTGCTGCCGTCGCTCGCGGCGGTGACGCATGGAGAGACGGTGCCGCTGCGCCTCGTGGTGCGCCCGGTGACGGCGCCGACGGCGGTGATCGGTGCGGGTACGTTCGACTCGTCGGGGAACCTCGTGGAGCCGCTCCTCACGCTCAGTTGGCAAGGCGTGGAGATCGATCTCTACGCGCAGCTCGAGGAGCGCGACACGCGGCTCTTCACGTTGAAGGCCGACGTCGCGCTGCCGCTGGGCATCGACACTGATGGCTGCGCGAGCCTCACGCCGGTCATCGGGTCGCTCAGCAACGCCATCACCAACATCCAGGTGAGCAACTCCGAGATCCTCGCGGAGGACGCATCGACGCTCGCCTCGCTGGTGCCGTCGCTGCTCACCGTCGCGGAGCCGCAGCTCGCGAACGGCCTTGGCTCGTTCACGATTCCGGAAGTTCAGGGCTTCAACGTGCAGGTGCTCGCCGCGCGCGGCATCGGCAACGTCGCGGGCACGAGCACCTACAACCACGCGGCGGTCTACGCGAACCTCACCGCCGCTGACGCGGGCGTGACCTGCGCAGGCAAGATGAAGCGCGTCACCAACGGGCTGGTGCGCGGTGTGACGAAGCAGAAGTCGTCGGCGACGCTGCAGGTGACTGAAGGCCGGTACTCGGTGCGCGTCGATTACGGCTTCTGGAGCGTGTGGCGCACGTCGACCGGCGGCGCGCTCAACGTCGAGCACCCTCGCCTGCGCTTGGGCGGCGCGCACTTCATCGACGTACGCAACGAGTTCGGCGACGAGCAGCGCGTGGAGCTGAAGTGACCACCGGCGGCTGCTTCTGCGGAGCGGTGAAGTTCGAGCTCCGTGGGCCGCCGACGAAGGTGACCTACTGTCACTGCAGCAAGTGCCGGAAGTGGCACGGGCACATCGGCGCGTTCGCGGCCGTCGACCGCGAACACCTGGTGCTCACCGAAGAACGCGGGCTCAAGTGGCACACCGTATCGCCCGAGGTGCGCCGCGGGTTCTGCATGGAGTGCGGCTCGAGTTTGTTCTTCGACACGCTGGGTGACGCGAAGCTCGCGTTCTGCGCGGGCAGCCTCGACGCGCCGAGCGGGCTCACGTCGAAGGCGCACATCTACGTCGGCAGCAAAGGCGACTACTACGCGCTCTCCGACGACGGCCTGCTGCGCTTCGACGAACTGCCGTGAGGCGCGTGCTCCTCGCCGTGCTCGCGTGTCGAACCTGCACTCGCCTTGCACGACGGGTCGCGACTGCGCCGAGGGAATGGAGTGCATCCAGTCGATCTGCGACCTCCGCTGAAACCGCGATCACCCTGTTGGACGGGGATGTCGTGCGGCTTGCGCATCGCCGAAGGCGAGATCACGCTCGAGGAGCGCCAGCCGTTCTTTCACTGCCAGCTGGTAGATGGCTTTTCTTCACGCCCGCGCTGATGCGCAGACTCGACCATGAAATCGACACGAGTCGCTTTCGATCAGTTCGTTTCTGCGGTCGCCGCGCACCTGCATGAAAACCAACTCGCCGCGCTCGCGTTCGAGGTTTCGAGCTGCGCACTTTTCGAAGGCGGAATCTCCGCTGAACTTTCGGACGAGTTCCTGAAGCTGCTCGAAGACGACGAGTTCCTGAAACACCCGGGGTCGTGGACGCTCGCGCGCCTCATCTCCGACGCATGGGACGATCTCCCGCAGAACGCGCAGCCCCGAATCCTCAACGCTGTACAGCGCGCCTTCGGTCGCTTCTCGACGTACCTCGGCCCTTTCGTCTCCGCGGAGATTCTGGCGAACCGGCTGGAGCTCCCACGCGTGCTCCCCGTGTTTCGCGCCCTCTTCGCGAGCACCCGACCGCCGGCGCGCACGCTGGTGCCGCACGGTCTTCGCGAACTCACCCTGCGCACGAATGATCCCGAACTCCGCGAACAGGTCGTGAGCTTCCTCAACGAACTGTTGAACGACCGCGACGCGAACGTGCGCGACGAAGCGACCGACGTGCTCAAGAAACTGCACGCGTCGATTCCTGCTCGGTCATGAATCATTGAGCACTCACCGAATGCCGCGACCCGCCTGAAAGTCCGCTTGACCTGAACGTCTGTTCTCGCCAAGTCAGCGCGCATGGCTGAGCCTGAGTTCCTCACGATTCGCGGCGCGCGCGAGCACAACCTCAAGAACGTCACCCTCGAGATTCCGAAGAAGAAGCTGGTGGTGTTCACCGGCGTCTCCGGGTCGGGCAAGAGCTCGCTCGCGTTCGACACGCTCTACGCCGAGGGCCAGCGCCGCTACGTCGAGTCGCTCTCCGCGTACGCGCGGCAGTTCCTCGGGCAGATGGAGAAGCCCAAGTACGACACCATTCGCGGGCTCTCGCCGACCATCTCCATCGAGCAGAAGGCGGCGTCGAACAACCCGCGCTCGACGGTCGGCACGGTGACGGAGGTGCACGACTACCTCCGCGTGCTCTACGCAAACATCGGCGTGCAGCACTGCCACAACTGCGGCCGCAAGGTCGGCAAGCAGAGCGCGCAGCAGATCGTCGAGGAGATCATGAAGCTCCCCGCGGGCAGCAAGGTGCAGCTGCTCGCGCCCATCGTCGTGAATCGCAAAGGCGAGCACAAAGACCTGCTGGTCGACGCGCAGAAGCGCGGGTTCTCGCGCGCACGCGTCGACGGCAAGGTGCGCTCGCTCGAGGAGAAGTTCGAGCTCGACAAGAAGACCAAGCACGACGTCGAGCTGATCATCGACCGCCTGGTGCTCAAGCCTGACCTGCGGCCGCGCCTCACCGACTCCGTGGAGCAGGCGCTCAAAGAAGGCAAAGGCGTGCTCATCGTCACCGACGAGACCGCGGCCAAGACCGCCGACCGCACGATGAGCGAGCTGAACGCGTGCCATCACTGCGGCCTCTCGTTTCCCGAGCTCACGCCGGCGTCGTTCTCGTTCAACAACCCGCTGGGCATGTGCACCGAGTGCAGCGGCCTCGGCACGCGCGCGGAGATGGACCCGGACCTCATCGTCCCCGACAAGACGCGCAGCATCCGCGACGGCGCGGTGGAGGTCTGGGCCTCGGGCGTCTCCCGCGGCGAAGGGTGGACCGCCGACCTCGTCGACACGCTCGCGCGCGCGTTCAGCATCGATCTCGAGACGCCGTGGAAGGACCTGCCCAAGAAGCAGCAAGACGTCGTGCTCTACGGCAACGCCGGCAAAGAGCTGACGATGAAGTGGGGCGACGCGCGCTGGAAGATGGAGTGGGAGGGCCTCGTCAACAAGCTGTGGCGCAGCTTCAACTCCACCAGCTCGGAGTCGATGAAGCAGTACTACATGAAGTTCTTGTCGGACAAACCGTGCCCCACGTGCAACGGCGAGCGCCTCAAGCCCGAGTCGCGCGCGGTGAAGGTGCACGGCAAGAGCATCGTCGACCTCTCGCGCATGACCATCGCGCAGGCGCTGGAGTTCAGCGGCGCGCTCCCGCTGACGAAGAATGAACAGACCATCGCCGCGGAGTTGCTCAAGGAGATCCGCTCGCGTCTCGCGTTCCTCGCCGACGTGGGCCTCACCTACCTCTCGTTGGATCGCGCGGCGTCGACGCTGAGCGGCGGTGAGAGTCAGCGCATCCGCCTCGCGTCGCAGATGGGCAGCGAGCTGACCGGCGTCATCTACATCCTCGACGAGCCGAGCATCGGCCTCCACCAGCGCGAAAACGGGCGGCTGATCGCGACGCTCAAAAAACTGCGCGACCTCGGCAACTCGGTGCTGGTCGTCGAGCACGACGAAGAGACGATGGAGGAGTCGGACTGGCTGGTCGACTTCGGCCCCGGCGCGGGTGAGCTCGGAGGGCAGGTGATCGCGGCGGGCACTCCGCAGGAGGTGATGGCGAACGAGCAGAGCGTCACCGGCGGCTACCTGTCGGGGCGCATCGAGATCGGCCTGCCGTTGATCCGCCGCCCGCCGGGGAAGCAGAAGATCTCCATCAAGGGCGCGACCGAGAACAACCTGAAGAACCTGTCGGTCGACATTCCGCTCGGGTGCTTCGTGGCGGTGACCGGCGTGTCGGGCGCGGGCAAGTCGACGTTGATCAACGAGATCCTCTACCCGGCGCTCGCGCGGCACATCTACCAGTCGCGCGAGATCCCCGGGCGGCACCAGGCCATCACCGGGCTCGAGTTCCTCGACAAGGTCATCGACATCGATCAGCGGCCCATCGGTCGCACGCCGCGCAGCAACCCGTCGACGTATACGAAGGTGTTCGACGCGATCCGCGAGGTGCTGGCGCAGACTCCGGAGGCGCGCGCGTACGGGTACTCGCCGGGCCGCTTCTCGTTCAACGTGAAGGGCGGGCGCTGCGAGGCGTGTGAAGGCGACGGCGTGAAGAAGGTGGAGATGCACTTCCTCGCCGACGTGTACGTGCCGTGCGAGGTGTGCGGCGGGAAGCGCTTCAACGACGCGACGCTGCGCGTCCGCTACAAGGGCAAGAACGTCGCGGAGATCCTCGAGATGTCGGTGCGCGAGGCGATGGCGCACTTCGAGGTGCACCGCGACATCCGCCGGCATCTGCAGACGCTCGAAGACGTGGGCCTCGCGTACATCAAGCTCGGGCAGCCCTCGACGACGCTGTCAGGCGGTGAAGCGCAGCGCATCAAGCTCTCGCGCGAGCTGGCGCGCGTGGCGACGGGCCGCACGCTGTACATCCTCGACGAGCCGACGACCGGCCTGCATTTCGAGGACATCCGCAAGCTGTTGATCGTGCTGAACCGCCTCGTGGAGGCGGGGAACACCGTGCTGGTCATCGAACACAACCTCGACGTCATCAAGTCAGCCGACTGGATCCTCGACCTGGGGCCGGAGGGCGGCGCGGGTGGTGGGCAGCTGCTGGCCGAGGGCACTCCGGAGCAGGTCGCTGAGGTGAAGGGGAGCTTCACCGGCAAGTACCTGAAGCACGTGCTTGGCAAGGGGCGGAAGCAGCGCGTGGGGCAACGCGTCGGCTGACTGCGTTACAGTGGCCCCATGACCGCGGCGAAACAGAGAGTCTCCGTCGAGGAGTACCTCGCGAACGAGGCGCGCGCCGAGTTCAAGAGCGAGTACGTCGCGGGTGAGGTCTACGCGATGGCCGGCGGAACCGGCCGCCACAGCACCATCATCCAGAACATCGCCGGGGTCTTGAAGACCGCGCTTACGGGAAAGCCGTGTCATGGCTTCGTCGAGTGGCTGCTCCGCATCGAGAAGGACGGGCCCTTCTTCTACCCGGATCTGCTCGTGGCCTGCGGAGACAGAACCCAGCTCCTCGACGCGACCTTCTGTGAAGAGGCGCGCGTCGTCATCGAGGTGCTTTCGGATGGCACCGAACGGTATGACCGCGGCGACAAGCTGCTGGCGTATCGGAAGCTCCCGTCGCTGCAGGAATACGTCCTCGTCTCGCAGAACCGCCGGCTGATCGAAGTGTTCCGCCGCGCACAGCTCGGGTGGATCCACCTCACCTTCGAATTCAACGAAGTGGCCGAGCTCGCCAGCATCGATGTGAAGTTGCCGCTCGAGCTCGTCTACGACGACACCGGTGTCACGAGCGGCGCCTGAGCGTTGCACGCAGGGATGCACATGAATCGGCAGGCGTGGGTGTGGGCGGTCAATCTCGTGCTCGGGCTCGCGTGCTTCGAGATGGCGCGCCGCACCGACTCGCTGTGGTCGCTGGGGCTCTGGTTCGTCGTGCTGCTCGTGCAGTTCGTGGTGATGAAGGTGCGTCAGAACCTGAGCCACGAGCTCGTCGGCAAGGCCAATGACGCGCTCACCGGCGGCCGTTACGTGGACGCCATCGAGCTGTTCACGAAGGCACAGGCGTACGGCCACGAAGGCGCACACGTGGGCGTGGCGCTCGGCAACCTCGGCTTGTGGCGGTTGGAGCGTGCGCGCTCCTCCCTTCGCTCGGCGTCGCCGTTTCGATGGCGGGAACAGAAGCTCCATGATCAGCAACTCGTCGCGGTGGTCGACGCGCTCGAGGGCGCGCGCGTCTGGCCGGCGACGGAACTCGCCGACCTGCCGCCACCCATCATCGCGTTGGTTCATGGGATCTGGGCGGCGCGCAATCGGGAGTGGTCGAACGTGCTCCGCAACGTGCCGCCAGACATGGTGAGGCCGCTCTCCGGCCAGCTCCGCGCCATCGCCGAGGCATTGCGCGCGTGGGCGCTCCGGGAGTCCCGGCAGCCGATGCCTCCCGTCGACCTCGTCGGCGTGTTGGGCGAGACAGGCCCTGACGCCGTCCGCACATACTGGCCAGAGTTCGCCGGTTTTCTCGAGTCGGCCGCGCAACGCTGATCGCCTCCGAGGCGCTCGGAGCGGGGCCGTTCGTCACCGCGACGTCAGCGCATCGAGCGAAGCGACGTTCGAGCAGTTGCGACCGCGCGGTGCCGCGGTCAACCATCGTCACCATGCGCCTCGTGCACGTCAGTGACATCCACCACCAGCTCGACTGGCGCGAACGTGCGTGGACAAGCAGCGGCGTGCAGGGGCTCCTCGGCCGCGTGGAGCTCCACGGCTTCGGGCGCCTGAAGCGCTTCGCGACGGCCAGCGCGCAGTGGGCGCGCATCCTCGAAGACATCGAGGCGCACGCGGCGGAGCACGTTCTGCTCACCGGCGACCTCACGGCGATGGGCCACCCCGACGAGCTCGAGGCGATGCGCGGCACGATGCAGCACCTGCTCGACGCGGGCCGGCTCACCGTCATCCCCGGCAATCATGATCGCTACGTCGAGCCCCGCGCCTTCGAGCGCATCTTCGCGCCGCAGCTCACGAGCGACCTCCCCGAATACGCCAACGCGCATGGCTACCCGTTCGTGAAGCTGCTCGGCGCCGACGTCGCCATCGTCGGCCTCGACAGCACGCGAGTGCGCGGCTGGGGCCAGTACTTCGTGGGCCGCCTCGGCGACGAGCAGCTCGGCGCGCTCACGCGGCTCCTCGACGACCCGCGCCTGGCGGGACGCACGGTGCACGTGCTGTCGCACCACGGGCCGCTCTCCCACGATGGCCGCCGCGAGTGGCTCGAGTCGGCGCTGATCGACGGCCCCGCCCTGCTCCGCGTGCTCCACGGCCGGCGGGTGGTGCTGCACCACGGGCACTCGCACCTCCGCAGCTGGCATCGCGCGGCGGCCGCGCGCCCGCACCTGTTCGGCGGCGGCAGCTCCACCGAGCCGGGCCGCGAGGGCTACTGGCTGCTCGACATGGAGGATCACCTCGCGGTCGAAGCGCGGCACCTGCGCCCCGGCGACCGCTGACGCTCACGCGCCTCGACGGAGCGCGGCGCTCACCCGCGCCAGCAGCACGCCGGGCGCGAACGGTTTGCTGAGCACCTCCTCGTCGGCGAGGTCGGCCTGCCGGTCGTGAAAGCCCGACATGAAGATCACCGGCACCTGCCGGCTGGCGCGCAGATGTCGAACGAGATCAACGCCGCCCATGCGCGGCATCACCACGTCGGTGAGCACGAGATCGATCGACGCGTTCTGGCGGGCCACCGACAGCGCCTCTTCTCCATCTGACGCGATCAGCACCCGGTACCCGGCGCGCTCCAGCGTCAGCACCACGGTGCGGCGCACGAGGGGCTCGTCTTCCACCACCAGCAACGTGGCCGACGGCGGAGCGCCCGCACGCGCCGGCGTCGGGGCTGCGGCCTCCGCGGGCGGTTGATCGACGCGCGGCAGCCACACCTCGAACCTCGTGCCGACGCCGACGGTGCTCTCGACGCGCACCGTGCCGCCCGCCTGCGTGGCGATGCCCCACACGGTCGAGAGGCCCAGCCCGGTGCCGCGCTCGCCGCCCTTGGTGGTGAAGAACGGCTCGAAGATGCGCGGCAGCACCTCGGGGGCGATGCCGGCGCCGGTGTCGCTGAGCTCCAGCACCGCCCAGCGCCCGGCCGCGAGGCCCAACCGCGCCGCCTCCGCCTCGTCGAGGGTGCGCTCGAAGTTCGCGAGGCGCACCTGACCACCGTCTCCGCATGCATCGCGCGCGTTGAGCGCGAGGTTCAGCGTCAGTTGATCGAGCTGGGTCGGGTCGATCAACACGACGCAGCCGGGGCGCGTGTCGAGCTCGAGGGGCACCGACTCGGGGAACAGCGGCCGGAGCAGCCGCCGCGCCTGGTTCAACTGCACGGCGAGATCGACCGCCAGCGGCGCAGAGGGCTGGCGGCGCGCGACCGTC
>CAMLFP010000208.1 GCA_946479335.1 uncultured Archangium sp. | reverse complement strand
CGCTTGCTCTCGGGCCGCCCGCGCGTGTCGCCGGGCCGCTTCAAGCGCAGCAGCTCGCGACCCAGCTCCAACCAGCTCTCGAAGCGGATGATGTCGAGCGTGCCGTCGTCGAGCGCGGCCTTCACCGCGCAGCCGGGCTCCGCGTCGTGGTGGCAGTCGTTGAAGCGGCACTGCTGGCTGAGCGCCTCGATGTCATCGAAGGTCTTGGCGAGGCCGTCATCGGCCGTCCACAGCTGCACCTCGCGCAGCCCCGGCGTGTCGATGATGGCGCCACCCTGTGGGAGCACCAGCAGCTCGCGCCGCGTCGTCGTGTGCCGGCCGCGCCCGTCTTCGCGCGTCTCGCCGGTGGTCATCACCTGCGCGCGCGCCAGCTGGTTCACCAACGTCGACTTGCCGACGCCCGACGAGCCCAGCAGCACCACCGTCTTCCCGTAGCCCACCAGGGCACGCAGCGGCTCCAGGCCTTCACCGCTCAACGCGCTCACGGTGTGGATGGGCGCGCCGCGCGTCAGCGCCTGCACCTCGGCGACCTGCGCCGCGAGGTCGTCCGCGAGGTCCTTCTTGTTCAGCACCACCACCGGCTGCGCCTGGCTCTCCCAGGCGAGCGTCATGAAGCGCTCGAGTCGGCGCACGCTGAAGTCGCGGTCGAGGCCCATCACCACCAGCACCGAGTCGAGGTTGGTGCCCAGCACCTGCGGCTCCGAGTTCTCGCCCGCCACCTTGCGGATGAAGGCGCTCCGCCGCGGCAGCACCGCGTGCACCAGCGCCTCACCATTCTCGGGGATGCGCGCCGCGACCCAGTCGCCCACGGCCGGGAGGTCGGCGGCGCTCTCCATGTCGTGCATCATGCGCCCGCCGGTGCGCGCCCAGATCTCCCCGCGCTCCGAGAGCACCTTGAGCTGCTTGCGGTACACCAGCGTCACGCGCGCCGGGGCGAGGCCTTTTTCTGCGTAGGGCTTCAGCGCCTGCTCGAAGGCGGGAGACCACCCCTGCGCTGCTTTCCAATCACTCACGCGCGACAGGGACGATGACGGTTCTTCATGCTGACGGGAAGGGCACCATCTTGTCGGCCTCGGGGTCCCAGATCTTGAGCTTGAAGGCCCCCGCGACGTCTGACGGCTTGAGCGTGCTGCGCCCCGGGTGCTGCAGCTCGGGGATGGCGGCCATCGCCTCCGGCAACCGGTAGTAGGGAATCGCCGCGTTGAGGTGGTGCACGTGGTGGAAGCCGATGTTCGCGGTGAAGAAGTTCATCACCGGGCCCATCACCAGGTAGCTCGACGACTCCAGCGCGGCCTTCGAGAAGGTCCAGTTCTCGCGGCTGGCGATGTGCGCCTCGGGGAAGTTGTGCTGCACGTAGAAGAGGTACGTGCCCAGCATGTCGGCGAACCACATCGGCAACAGCCAGCCGAAGAACCACAGGTCGAAGCGCCCGAAGTAGATGGAGACGCCCATCAGCCCGTAGACGAACAGCAGCCCCACGATGCCGCCCCAGTGCTTCTTCGGCGCGCGCAGGAACGGCGTGATGGCCATGCCCAGCGTGAAGGCGGTGAAGACCGCCATGACCACGTTCAACGGGCTGCGCACCAGGCGGTACGCGCGGCGCTGCGCGGGGGTCATGTCCTTCCACATCGCGGTGGTGACGACGGGGAAGCTGCCGATGTGGCTGCCGATGATCTTCGCGGTGTGCGCGTGATGGTAGTTGTGCGTCTCCTTCCACACGCTGGGCGTGGTCAGCATCGAGGTGCCGAACAGCCAGAACAGCAGCTCCGCGGGCTTCGACTGCCGCAGGATCGCGCCGTGCTGGAAGTCGTGGAAGAGCACGAACACGCGCACGTACATCAGCCCGGTGACGAGGCCCAACACGAGGCGCAGCGGCCACCACGGCGCGAACATCGCTCCGGCCGTCAGCCCGTAGAGCAGCGCGAACGAGGAGATGACCGCGAGCCAGCCCCTGGTGCGGTTTTCTTCGGTGAACGGGCGCGTGGCCAGCAGGAGTTCTTTTTCAGGGCGAGCCGCTTCGGTCGTCATGGCGAGGGGGCCCGTAGCAAAACTTGCTCCGCGGCCCAAGCGCACGAGGGGTGACGCCTGTCACTTAAGGTAATGCCCTCGCCCAGGCGACGAGCTCCGCCTCGGTGGGCAGCGTATTCACCTGGATGTCGGAGCCGCGCAGCTTCAGCGCGGCCTGGAAGCCCAGCATCGCGACGCGCAGCGCACGGTTTGCGTTCACCACGCCGATGGCCCGCACTTTGAGGCCCTTGAGCAGCACCGCGTTGAGCCAGAAGGGCGCCAACGTCGCGGGGATGGTGGTGGTGCCCGGCGGGAGCGCCGCGAGGAGGACGATGGGCCGCTGCTTCACCGACTCCAGCAACGGCGGCAGCAGGTGCGCGCAGTCGGCGCCCCCCAGCTTTCCTTCGACGAAGCGCACCACCCACACCCCCGGCGCCACCTCGTGTGCGGTGTTTTCCTGAGCCATGTGGGCCCATTCACGCCCAGCCCGCGAGGTGGAACAAGGGATCTTTCAGCTCACGTTGTCCCAGCTGTAGGCCTCGGCATCGAGCGCGTGGTCGGCGAGCGACTTGATGAGCTCGTCGTCGTTGGCGTCGATCTTGTTGAGGTTCGACTTCACGCGGCGGGTGACCTGGCCGGTCAACACCTCGAGGATCTCGATCTCCTTGGTGGCGCCCGACGCGCCCTTCTCGGAGATGGCCGTCGACACGCGCGACATGGTGCACGCGAGCACGAAGAGGTCGATCATCATGTCGGCGAGGCGGCGGCTGGCGAACTGCTTGCCGATGATCTGCTTGCCGTGCTTGCGCAGAATGCGGTCGACCGCGGTGGCGAGGTCGACGGTGAGCGCCTCGAAGGCCTGCTGCTGCTTGAGCAGCGCGGGGTGCACCTTGGTGAAGCTCGCCTTGTCGCGCTTCACGTAGCTGGTGGCGAGCGAGGCGCGGCGGCGCGCGTAGTCGGAGATGACGCCGAAGCCCTTGATGGGGTTGTCGAAGATGCCCTTGAGGCTCTGGCTCAGCTCCTTGAGCTCGCTGCCGACCTCGTTCATCGCGGTGAGCGCGATGAAGAGCCGCAAGATGTCGTTGGTGCCCTCGAAGATGCGGTTGATGCGCGCGTCACGCAGCGCGCGCTCGTAGGGGAACTCGCGCATGAAGCCGTTGCCGCCGGCCACCTGCAGCGCCTCGTCGATGGTGCGCCACATCGCCTCGGAGCCGAACACCTTGGTGATGGCCGCCTCGACCGCGTAGTCCTGATGGCCGGAGTCGATGAAGTGGTTGACCATGTTGACCGCGCTCTCGGTCGCGTAGCAGTCGACCACCATGTGACCGAGCTTCTGCTTGATGAGGCCGTACTCGGCGATGGGCTTGCCGAACTGCACGCGCTCCTTGGCCTGCTTGCTGGCGAGCTCGATCATCTTCTTCATCACGCCGACGCTGCCGCCGCCGATGCCGGTGCGCCCGGAGTTCAAGATCTTCATCGCCACCTTGAAGCCCTTGCCCACTTCGCCGAGCACGTTCTCCTTGGGCACCTTCACGTTGTCGAAGGTGACGGTGGTGGTGTTCGACGCGCGCAGGCCCATCTTGTCTTCGTGCGGCCCGCTGGAGACGCCGCCGAGATCGCGCGTGACGATGAACGCGGTGATGTGGCTCTTCTCGGTGGGCGAGGAGGTGCGCGCGAACACCGTGTAGAAGCTCGCGATGCCGCCGTTGGTGATCCACAGCTTGTTGCCGTTGAGCAGCCAGTGGTCGCCCATGTCGACGGCGTTGGTCTTGATGCTCGCCGCGTCGGAGCCCGCGCCCGGCTCGGTCAGACAGAACGCCGCCAGCGTCTCGCCGCTCGCCAGCGAGGGCAGGTACTTCGCCTTCTGCGCGTCGGTGCCGAACAGCAGCAGGCCGCGCATGCCGATGCTCGAATGCGCACCGACCGTCACCGCCACCGAGCCGTCGTAGCGGGAGATCTCCTGCAGCGTGCGCGAGTACGCGGTGGTCGACATGCCCATGCCGCCGTGCGCCTCGGGGATGATGAGCGAGAACAGGCCGAACTGCTTGAGCTCCTCGAGGAACGACTCAGGCCACTCGCCCTTCGCGTCCCACTCGCGGAAGTCCTTCTCGTGGCCCTTGAAGAGCTGCTCCAGCGACGAGCGCACGTTCTTGAAGACCTCCTGATCGGCCTCCTTCATCTTCGGGTACGGGAGGATCTGGTCTTCTTCGATGGAGCCGAAGCACAGCTGCGACATGAACGAGGGGAGTTCGTTAGCCATGTTTCAACCCTTAACGCGGGGCATCATTTGCCGCCAGCGTCGAGCCAGGCCTGCAGCGCGAGGCCCGTCCCGAAGGGCCAGCTGCGCACCTTCTCGCGCGGCAGCAGTTTGTACGCCTCCAACTCGTCGCTCAGCTTGATGTCGCCGTGCGTGCGCACGTGGAAGGCGATGATGACCTCGTTGCGCACCTCGAACCGGTACACGCCAACCAGCGAGACGACCTCTGCGTCGAGGTTGGTTTCTTCTTTCACCTCGCGCAGCACGCCGGCCTCCGGGGTCTCGCCCGCCTCGAGGAAGCCCGTCACCAGCGCGTAGACCTTCTCTGGCCAGCCGCGGCCGCGCGCGAGCAGCACCTGACCCTCGTGCTCGATGATGGCCGCCACCACGGGGAGCGGGTTGCCCCAGTGGATGAAGCCGCAGCCCGGCGCTTCACACAGCAGCCGCTCCTTCTCGTGGTGCACCTTCTTCACCAGCGGAGTCGCGCACTTCGGGCAGAAACGAAACGTGCTGTCGGCCATGCGCGCACGTTACAAGCGCCCGCATGCCGCTGGATGCAGTGTTGTTCGACATGGATGGCGTGCTGGTGAAGAGCGAAGAGGTCTGGTTTCGCGCGGTGGAAGAAGCGGGCGTGCGCTTTCGCGGCCGCGCCATCACGCGTGAAGAGTTCTTCCCCACCTTCGGCCAGGGCACCGCCGCCGACATTCCGTACTTCGGGTTGAAGACCACGCGCGCGGAGTTGGACGCGTTCTACGTGGAGGGCTTCCTCCGGCACATCGGCGAGATGTGGGTGAACCCCGACGCGGCGCCGTTGCTCTCCCGGCTGCGGGAGCAGGGCCGGAAGATCGCGCTGGTCACCAACACCGTCGGGCCGCTCGCCGCGCGCATCCTCGAGACGGCGAAGTTGAACGGCTTCTTTCACGCGCTCGCGACGTCTGACCGCGTGGTGCACGCCAAGCCCGCGCCTGACCTGCCGTTGCTCGCGCTCAAGGAGCTCGGCGTCGACGCGGCGCGCGCGGTGATGGTGGGCGACTCGAAGTACGATCGCGAAGCCGCGAAGGCCGCGGGCGTGCGCTTCGCGGGCCTCGGCATCGACGGAGATGTACGGCTGGAGCGACTGAGCGACTTCCAGGAGGCGTGATGAAGATGCGCATCGAGCGGGACTCCTTCGGCGAAATCGAGGTGCCCGCGGACCGGCTGTGGGGCGCGCAGACGCAGCGCTCGTTGCAGTTCTTCCACGTGTCCACCGAGAAGATGCCGCGGGAGATCCTCCTCGCGCTGGCGCGCATCAAGCAGGCCGCCGCGCAGGTGAACGTGCGCCTCGCGAAGCTCGACGCGAAGAAGGCCGACGCCATCTCCCGCGCCGCCGACGAGGTGCTCGCGGGGCAGCACGCCGACGAGTTCCCGTTGTCCGTCTGGCAGACCGGCAGCGGCACGCAGACCAACATGAACATCAACGAGGTGCTCGCCAACCGCGCGTCGGAGTTGCTCGGCGGTGCGCGCGGCGAAGCGCGCCTCGTGCACCCCAACGACGACGTGAACCGCAGCCAGTCGAGCAACGACGCGTTCCCCACCGCGATGCACCTCGCGGCGCTCGACGCGCTGAGGCATCGCGTGTTGCCGGCGCTTGAAGCGCTCACGCGCGTGACGCGCGAGAAGTCGGAGGCGTTCGCCGACCTCATCAAGCTCGGGCGCACGCATCTACAAGACGCGACGCCGCTCACGCTCGGCCAGGAGTTCTCCGGTTGGGTCTCGCAGCTGGAGCATTCGCGCGCGCACCTCGAGGCCGCGCTGCCGCACCTGCAGGAACTCGCGCTCGGGGGCACCGCAGTGGGCACCGGCCTCAATGCGCCCGCCGGCTACGCAGACGCGGTCGCACAGAAGTTGGCGGAGCTCACCGGCCTCCCGCTGCGCACGGCGCCCAACAAGTTCGAAGCGCTCGCGTCGATGGACGCGCTGGTCCACGCGCACGCGGCGCTGAAAGGCCTCGCGGGGAGCCTCTTCAAGTTCGCCTCCGACGTGCGGCTGCTCGGGAGCGGCCCGCGCGCCGGCCTCGGCGAATTGCTGTTGCCGGAGAACGAGCCGGGCTCCTCCATCATGCCGGGCAAGGTGAACCCCACGCAGGCCGAGATGCTCACCATGGTCTGCACGCAGGTCATCGCCAACGACGTCGCGGTGACGATGGCGGGCTCGCAGGGGCATCTCCAGCTCAACGTGTTCCGCCCGCTGGTGGCGAACGATTTCCTGCAGTCGTGCCGGTTGCTCGCGGAGGGCATGGAGTCCTTCCGGCTCCACTGCGTCGAAGGGTTGCAGCCCAACCGCGCGCGCATCGCGCAGCACCTCTCGCAGTCGCTGATGCTGGTGACCGCGCTGGCGCCGCGCATCGGCTACGAGAAAGCCGCCGCCATCGCGCACCGCGCGCTGCATGAAGGGTTGACGCTGCGCGAGGCGGCCATCGCCTCGGGAGACGTCAGCGCCGCCGACTTCGATGCCTGGGTGCGCCCCGAGGCCATGGTGCCCTGACGCACTGCGAAACATCTCCGAGCCGCACGGTCATTTCAGTTGTTCGACCAAGCATGTGTACGATGAGAAGCGTCCCTCACGTGCCGGGCCCCCGGGGAGTTCCACAAATGAAAGTAGTTCGAATCCTTCTGCTCGCGCTGTGCGCGAACTTCGCGCTCGATGGCTGCACCGGGTGCAGCAAGAACCCCAACATCCAGAACAAGCTCAAGGCCGAGGGTGACGCCTGCGCGAAGGACGACGAGTGCGAATCGGGCGTCTGCGACGCGGTCGGTGACGACGCGAAGACCTGTCTGCGCACGTGCAACGAAGGCTGCGACCCGACCGACGTGTGCACGCCGCTGGCCGACGCGGATCGCTACGTGTGCCTCCCGGAGAAGCCGGGCCTCTGCCAGACCTGTCAGCTCGACGAAGACTGCCCGTACCCGGCCGACCGGTGCCTCATCATCGGCGGCACCAAGATGTGCGGCCGCGACTGCAGCAACCCGCAAGACGGCGTGCAGCAGTGCCCCTCGAGCTACCGCTGCGCCGATGCCACCGACGCCAACGGCGGGCTGGTGACCAAGCAGTGCCAGCCGATCTCCGGCACGTGCGAGTGCACCAGCGCGAGCGTCGGGCAGACCAAGCCCTGCTCGGAGTCGAACTCCTACGGCACGTGCATGGGCCAGCAGACCTGTCAGCCGCCCAACGGCTACACCGCGTGCAGCGCGCCGGTGCCCGCGGCCGAGTCGTGCAACGGGAAGGACGACGACTGCAACGGCCAGGTCGACGAAGGGCTCGGCGAGACCTCGTGCGGCATCGGCGCGTGCCGCCGCACGTCGGCCAACTGCATCAACGGTCAGCCGGCGACCTGCATGCCCGGCGCGCCCACCGTCGAGCTGTGTGACGGCATCGACAGCAACTGCGATGGCATCGTCGACACCGACATCGCGCAGGCCGAAATCTGCGACGGCCTCGACAACGACTGCGATGGCCTCATCGACGAAGACTTCACGCTCGCGAGCGACGTCAACAACTGCGGCCAGTGTGGCAATGCGTGCGGCCTCCCGAACGCGAACATCGCGACCTACGCGTGCATCGCGTCGACCTGCGGCATCGGCACCTGCAGCGATGGGTTCGCCAACTGCGACCAGAGCTACGCGACGGGCTGCGAGACCGACATCGCCAACGGCACCACCATCAACGGCGTGCTGACCAACTGTGGCGCCTGCAACCAGGTGTGCACCATCGTGCACGGCACGGCGACCTGCGTGGCGGGTCAGTGCAACGTCGGCGTGTGCGACGACGACGGCGTGCACCACTGGCAAGACTGCTACCCCGATTCGGTCGACGGCGGCGCGGGCTGCGAGACCGACACCAACGTCACCGTCAGCGACTGCGCGACGTGCGGCCACGCGTGCGCCACGCGGCCGAACTCCTCGCCGGTGTGCAGCAGCGCGGCGTGCAGCTACACCTGCTACCCGGGCTACTTCGATGTCGACGGCCTGCCCAACAACGGCTGTGAGTACCAGTGCGTGGTGACAAACGGCGGCGCTGACGACCCTGATGACGCGTTCGTCGACCAGAACTGCGACGGCATCGATGGCGACATCAGCAAGGCCATCTTCGTGTCGACCGGCGGCAACGACACCAACCCGGGCACGCGCACCTCGCCGAAGCGCACGGTCCAGAACGCGGTCGACACGGCGTTCTTCTCGCTCAGCGGCTCCTCGCCGAAGCCCCACGTGTACGCGGCGTCGGGCACGTACAACGAGCAGGTCTCGCTGCGCTCGGGGGTCTCGATCTACGGCGGCTTCAACCCGTCGACGTGGAGGCGCGATGACACCAGCGGCCTCATCACCACCATCAACAACAACACGGTGATCAACGACCGCCTCATCGCCGTCGCGGGTGACGGCATCGTCGACCCCACGACGCTCGGCTATCTCTCCATCACCACGGGCACGGGCACGACGGGCAGCACCGGCGACGGCGTCACCGCGTACGGCTTGCACTGCTACAACTGCACCGCGCTCACCGTGACGCGTCTGCAGGTGACCAGCGGCGCGGGCGGCCCGGGCGCGAACGGCGCCACTGGCGCGACCGGCGGCACCGGCAACAACGGCCTCGGCGGCGCCGATGGCAACAACGACTCCAACAGCGGTGGTCAGGGCGGCGCGGGTGGCGCGAGCCCCAGTTGCACCACCGACCCGCGCAGCAAGGGTGGCAGGGGCGGCGACGGCTCCTACAGTCACAACAACGGCAACCCGGGCGGCTCGGGCTACAACAGCGCGGGGTCCACGGTAGGCAACGGTGGTTCCTCCGGCGGCGTGCAGAGCTGCGAGGGCCTGCGCGGTGGTGACGCGAACGACGGCACCATCGGCGGTGGCGGCTCTGGCGGCACAGCAGGTTCTGGCTTCACCAACAACGGGCGCTACATCACCGTCGGGGCGGGCGGCACCGGGAGCGCGGGCGGCTCCGGCATCGGTGGTGGCGGTGGCGGCGGCGGCGGTGGTCAGGGTGAGAGCTGCACGTTCTGCATCTGCACCGACGGCAAGGGCAGCGGCGGTGGCGGCGGTGGTAGCGGTGGGTGCGGCGGCAACGGCGGCGGTGGCGGGCGCGGCGGCGGTGGTTCGTTCGCCGTCTTCCTCGCGAACTCCACGGGCGCGGTGGTCAAGAACTCGATCCTCATCTCGAGCTCCGGCGGGCGCGGTGGTGACGGTGGCGGCGGTGGCCAGGGCGGCTCCGGCGGCTCGAAGGGAATGGGCAGCACGTACACCAGCGGAGAGGTCGGCGCGGGCGGCAATGGCGGCAACGGCGGTCAGGGCGGCCCGGG
>CAMLFP010000207.1 GCA_946479335.1 uncultured Archangium sp. | reverse complement strand
TGATGACGGTCGACCACTCAGGAGGCGTGTTCGACGCGGCGCACTTCCACGGCGACAGCGGCGCGAAGTGGGTTGTCGGCACGGCGCTCCCGACGGGAGAGTTTCTGACGCGCTGGGTGACGCATCTGTGCGCGCCGGTGTTCGTGTTGCTCGCCGGCGTCTCGCTCGCGCTCTCCGCGGAGAAGAGGAAAGGGCAGTCCGGCCAGACCCGCTTCATCGTGACGCGCGGGCTCTTCATCGCCGCGCTCGACCCGTTGTGGATGTCGCTCGGCTTCACGAACTACGAGCGCATCATCGCCGCGGTGCTCTACGCGCTGGGCTTGTCGATGGTCTGCATGGCGTATCTGCGGCGCTTCTCGTCGACCGTGCTGCTCGTCGCGGCCATCGCCATTCAGCTCTTCGGTGAGCTCTCCACCGCGTGGAAGCCGGAGCTGCAGCCGCTCAAAGCGCTCTGGAGCTACCTCTTCGTGGGCGGCCCGACGTTCTGGAAGGCGACCTGCGTGTATCCGCTGGTGCCGTGGCTCTCCGTCATGATGCTGGGCTGGGTGGTGGGGCGCTGGTGGCTCGAGCCACGCTCGAACGCACAGCGGGCTCGCACCTTCGCGCTCGTCGGCATTTCACTGCTCGGCCTCTTCGCCCTCGTGCGCGGGCTCAACGGTTACGGCAACTGGAACCTGTTTCGCGAGTCGAACGAGCTGCTGCAGTGGCTGCACGTGGCGAAGTACCCGCCGAGTCTCGCGTACACCACGCTCGAGCTGGGCATCGGCTTCCTGCTGTTGGCGTCGTTCACCGCGCTCGATGACTCCACGAAACCGCGCGTCGCGTTCGCGCCGCTGATGCTCTTCGGTTCGACGGCGTTCTTCTTCTACATCCCCCACGTGCAGCTCCTGGCGGCGACGCAGGCGCTCTTCGGGTTCGACAAGAACGCGTACGGCCTCGAGAAGACCTGGCTCTGTGCGGCGGTGGTGTTGGCGCTGCTCGCGTGGCCGTGTTGGCGCTACCGCCAATACAAGGCGGCGCACCCCGACGGGTGGACGCGCTACGTCTGATCAGCGCTGCGCGATGTTCTCAAGCGGCGACGAAGCCGGGCACCTTCAGCGCGTCTTCATCGAAGGTCACCGTAGCCGTGCAGCCTGCGGCGCGGTGATGCGCGGCGATGAGACAGTCTGCGAACTGAGCGCGGGCGTCTCTCCAGTGAAAGAGCGCCTCCTCGACGACGGGCTCGTTCTCGAGCGTGAGCTCGCGCGCGTCGAGCAGGGCGGAGAAGGTGTCGAGCAGCTCCGCTTTCTTCAGCTTGTACCGGCTGCGAAGCACCCACTCGGTTTCGAGGAGCACCAGCTCGCTGACGAAGACCCCGTCGCCGGCGACGCCTCGGCGTACGAGCCGCACCGCGCGTTGAAACTGCGCCTCGTCGTCGCGCACGAGGAACCGCACCAGCACGTTGGTGTCGAGGCCCACCATCAGCGCGACAGCTTCCGTACCGGGAGCGCCTTGCCGCCGCTCTTCTCGAGGCGGCCCGCGAGGCTCAAGAGGCTCCGGCTCTTCGCGCGCAGCACCACGGTGCCGTCGGGCATCAGGGTGAAGGTCATGCGGTCACCCGGCTTCAGGCCGAGCCCCTCGCGAATCTCCCGGGGGATGGTCGTCTGGCCTTTGGAGGTGAGGGTTGATTCGGTGTTCATGTGCGCTCCTTACAGTCGAATGAATTGTAAGGAGTTGCCCGAGTCGCCGCCAGCGCTCGACGTGAGGGAACCATTTCACACCCGCGCGCACCAAAGCGTGCCAGCTTCCCGCGCGTCTTTTTCAGAGGGGCCCCCATGCACCGCTTCTTCGTTGCCGCGTTCCTCGCGAACGCCGCGTTCGCCGCCGCTCCCGCAGAAATCCCCGCGCCGCTCAAGGAGTGGACCCCGTGGGTGATGCACGACGCGCGCACCGCGACGTGCCCGTTCCTCCACGGCAGTGACACGCGTGAGTGCGAGTGGCCCGCGCGGCTGCAGCTCACGCTCGACGACAAGGGCGGCCGCTTCACGCAGGGCTTCAAGGTGTACGAGCGCGAGGCGTGGTTGCAGTTGCCCGGCGCCGAACGTCACTGGCCGCAGGACGTGAAGGTCGACGGCAAGCCGGCCATCGTCGTCGCCTTCGAGGCGCGGCCCACGGTGTTGGTGCCGCCGGGCGAACACACCGTCACCGGCGACTTCCAGTGGGACTCGCTCCCCGAGGCGCTGGAGATTCCGCCGCAGACCGGGCTGCTCGCGCTGTCGCTCAAGGGCCAGCCGGTGCCGCAGCCGAACCGCGACGGCGAAGGCCGCGTGTTCCTCCAGCGCGAGGCGACGCAGGCGGAGACCGACCACCTCGAGGTCGACGTGCACCGCCTCGTCACCGACGAGATTCCGCTGACGCTCACCACGCGCGTGATGCTCAAGGTCTCGGGCCGGAGCCGCGAGGTGCTGCTGGGCCGCGCGTTGCCCGACCAGTTCGTGCCGATGGCGCTGACGGGCTCGCTGCCGGTGCGCATCGAGAACGACGGCCGGCTGCGCGTGCAGGTGCGCCCGGGCACGTGGCTGCTGGAGCTCACCGCGCGCGGCGAGGGCCCGCTGGCCTCCATCAAGCGCCCCGCGGCGAACGGCCCGTGGAGCGAGAATGAAGTGTGGGTCTTTGACGCGCGCCCGTCGCTGCGGCAGGTGCTGGTCGAGGGCGTCAACGCGGTCGACCCGACGCAGACCACGCTGCCTCCCGAGTGGCGCGGCTACCCAGCGTACGCGGTGAGCGCCGACGAGGAGTTCAAGCTGACCGAGCGCCGCCGCGGCGACAGCGACCCCGCGCCCGACGTGTTGAGCCTCCACCGCACGCTGTGGCTCGACTTCGATGGCAAGGGCTACACGGTGAGCGACAAGCTCTACGGGCAACTGCACCGCAGCTGGCGGCTCGACGTGCAGCCCGGCACGGAGCTGGGGCGCGTGGTGGCCAGCGGGGCCGACCAATCCATCACCAAAGAAGTGACCAGCGGCAACGCCGGCGTGGAGCTGCGGCAGGGCGCGCTGGGCCTCGAGGCCGACTCGCGCATCAACTCGGGCATCGGTGACATCTCCGCGGTGTCGTGGGACGCCGACTTCAACCAGGTCAACGCCACGTTGAACGTGCCGCCCGGGTGGCGCCTCATCTCCGCGCGCGGCGCCGACAGCGTGCCCGGCACGTGGCTCAACCAGTGGAGCCTCCTCGACATCTTCCTGGTGCTGATCATCGCCGTCGCCACCGCGCGGCTGTTCGGCGTGAAGTGGGGCGTGTTGGCGGTCGTGACCCTGGGCCTCTCGTGGCTCGAAGACGACGTGCCGCAGTACGTGTGGCTGGTGGTGTTGGTGGCCGAAGCGCTGTTCCGCGTGCTGCCGGCCGGGGCGCTCAAGACGCTGCTCAAGGTGACGAAGCTGGGCGCGGTCGGCGTGCTGACCCTCCTCTTCGTGGCCTTCGCGGTGCAGCACATCCGCCATGGGATGTACCCGTCGCTCGCGAAGTACACGCAGCTGGGCGGCGTGAAGGGGTACTCGGAGTACAGCTCCGACAACTCGCTGGTGTACTCGCGCAGCAGCGCGGGCGAGCAGGGCTACTCGCAGGTGTTCGGCATCACCAACCGTGGCGGGCTCGACGAGGAGGTGGAGCTCGACGGCAACCTGCGCGGGAAGCTCGCGGAGATCGCCCAGTCGAACCAGTGGGCGGGCAACGCCAACGCGCCGACGAAGGCCGAGCCGCAGCAGCAGCTGAAGAAGCGCAGCTACGACGTGCGCGACTTCGACAAGAACGCCACCGTGCAGACCGGCCCCGGCCTCCCGCGCTGGGAGTGGGAGTCGCTGCGCATCAACTTCTCCGGGCCGGTGCAGCGCGACCAGCGCCTCTCGTTCTTCTTCCTCGGGCCGGCGGCGAACTTCGTGTTGGCCTTCGTGCGCGTCATTCTCCTCGCGCTGCTGGTGCTGCTGGTGATGGGGTTCCCCGGCAACTTCTGGCCGAAGTTCTTGAAGGCCGCGAAGCGCGCCGCGCCGGTCGCGGGGCTGCTGCTGGCGTTCTTCTCCACGCAGGGCTTCGCGCAGACCACGCCGTCGCCTGAAATGTTGGCGCAGCTGCGCGAGCGCCTCACCGAGAAGCCCGACTGCGCGCCGAACTGCGCCTCGTCGCCGCGGCTGTTGCTCGAAGCCTCCCCGCGCGTGTTGCGGATGCGCCTCGAGGTGCTCTCCGGCGCCGACACGGCGATTCCGTTGCCCGGCAGCGCGGCGCAGTGGGTGCCCGACACCGTGCTGCTCGACGGCAAGCCCGCGGGCGCGTTGCTGCGTGCCGCTGACGGTTCGCTGTGGCTCGCGGTGGGCGAGGGCGCGCACCAGGTGCAGGTGGAAGGCGCGCTCCCCGGGCGCGACACGGTGCAGATTGCGTTGCCGCTGCGCGCGTACCGCGTGGAAGCGAAGCTCGACGGGTGGACGCTCGACGGCCTGCATGAAGACGGCATCGCCGATGAGAACCTGCAGCTCTCGCGCAAGGCCACCAACGAGAAGCAGGAAGCGGGCGCGCTGCTGGTCGACACGCTGCCGCCCTTCGTTCGCGTGGAGCGCACGCTGGTGCTCGGCCTGCAGTGGACCACGGAGACCACGGTGACGCGCCTGACGCCGACGGGCAGCGCGGTGGTGCTCGAGGTGCCGTTGCTCCCCGGCGAGTCGGTGACCTCGTCAGACGTGCGCGTGGTGGGCGGCAAGGCGCTCGTCAACATGCCGGCCAACTCGACGCAGCTCACGTGGACCAGCGTGATGGACACCAAAGCCCCCATCGCGCTCACCGCGCCGGCGGGCGTGCCGTGGGTCGAGGTGTGGCGGCTCGACGTCAGCCCGGTGTGGCACGTGGGGCTCTCCGGCATCCCCGTGGTGCACCAGCAAGACGCCAGCGGCGCGCGGTTGCCCGAGTGGCGCCCGTGGCCCGGAGAGACCGTCACCATCGACGTCGCGCGGCCCGAGGCGCTGCGCGGCCAGACGATGACCATCGACCAGTCGTCGTTGAGTGTCTCGCCCGGCGCGCGCGCCACCAGCGTCACCTTCACCGCGAACCTCCGCAGCTCGCGCGGCGGCCTGCACGTCTTCACGCTGCCCGAGGGCGCGACGCTACAGAACGTCACCGTCAACGGCGCGCAGCAGCCGATTCGTCAGGAGGGCCGGGCGGTGTCCATCCCCCTCATCCCCGGGTCGCAGAGCATCAAGCTCGAGTGGCGCGAGACCGAGGGCATGGGCCTCTCGTGGCGCACGCCGGAGTTCGACATCGGCACGCCCACGGTGAACGCCGACGTCGAGGTGCGCGTGCCCAACGACCGCTGGGTGCTCTTCGTGCGCGGCCCGGGCCTCGGCCCCGCGGTGCTGTTCTGGAGCTTCCTGCTGGTGCTGCTCGCCGTCTCGCTCGCGCTGGCGCGCACGAAGTACACGCCGCTCTCCACGCTGCAGTGGGTGCTGCTGGCGCTGGGCCTCTCGCAGGTGCCCGTCGTCGCCATCGGCTTCGTCTTCGCGTGGCTGCTCTTCCTCGGGTGGCGTGAGAAGACCGACCTCTCGCCGGGCTGGTTCCAGCTGCGGCAGCTCGCGGTGGCTGGCGTCACCTTCATCGCGCTCTGCATCCTCGGGGCGAGCGTCTACGAGGGGCTGCTCGGCCAGCCGGAGATGCAGGTCGGCGGCAACGGCAGCTCGGCGTTCCTGCTGCGCTGGTTCCTCGACCGCACCACCACCGCGTACCCGCAGGCCACCGTCATCTCCGTGCCGATGCTGGTGTACCGCGGCGCGATGCTGGCCTGGAGCCTGTGGATGGCGCTCTCGCTCGTCTCGTGGCTCAAGTGGGGGTGGAAGGCGTTCGCGACGTTCGGGTTGTGGAAGGCGATGCCGCCCGCGAAGAAGAAGGAGCCGGCTGCAGCTCCCAGACCGGCCGACCCGGCGAGCTGACCGGCGTTCCAAAAATGAAACGGAGTGGGTGAGCGTTACCTCACCTGCTCATCGTGTCAGGCCTTGATCTTCCAAGGCATTGAGCGTGGCACGTGGGCTGCTCTCCCCATGCACGCATGCCCATTCAACTCACCGTGGAGCAGTTCCCTGACGGACGTCGGTATGGACGCACCGTGTCAACAGGCAAGCTGTCGGGCCGCGACGCCGATGAAATCAACCGGCGGACGGGCCCGGGCGGTGACCTCGAGGGCGCGCCGCTGCTGTCGGTGATGGAGGGCTCCGTGGAGATGGACCCGGACGCCCGCAAGGCCTTCTCCGCGATGAACGCCGCGTCGGCGAAGAACGCGACGCAGGCGAAGATTGCCCTCGTCACCCCCAACGCGCCGATGCGCGTGATGCTCTCGTTCGTGCTGCGCGTCACCGGCGGCGGGGGGCACATGAAGTTCTTCTCGAACGAGGCCGAGGCGCTCGCCTGGCTGGCGAAAGACTGAAGCGATGCCTCTCTCGCTGACGAAGAAGGCGCTCGCCAACGGCCACGCCTACGTGCACGCGCAGGGCAGCGGCGCCGTCACCGGGAGCGAAGCGCGCGACCTGATGACGCGCATCGCGCCGGGCGCCGACCTCGCGGGCTTGCCGATTCTCGCGGTCATCGAGGGCAAGGTCGACCTCGCGCCGGAGGCGCGCAAGGCCTTCGCCAACCTCAACAGCCGCGAAGGCACGCCGGTGAAGGTGGCGCTGGTGACGCCCAACGCGCCGATGCGGGTGCTGCTCTCGTTCGTCATCCGTCTCTCTCCGCAGGTGAACGAGACGAAGTTCTTCGGCGACGCCGCGGAGGCGCTCGCCTGGCTCGAGAAGGAGTGACGCAATGCCGCTGCACGTCTCCCTGGAGAAGTTCGCTGATGGCCGCAGTTACCTCCGCACGGTGTCGGAGGGGCAGGTGACCGGCGCCGACGCGCGCGCGCTGATGGAGCGCGTGGCTCCCGGCACCGAGTGGGAGGGGCTGCCCATGCTCTCGGTGATGGAGGGCAAGGTCGACCTCGCGCCCGAGGCGCGGAAGAGCTTCGCCTCGATGAACCAGGGCGCCAACGCGGCGAAGCCGATGAAGGTGGCCATCGTCACGCCCAACGCGCCGCTGCGGGTGATGCTCTCGTTCGTGCTCCGCATCGCGGGCCAGTCGAACGAGACGAAGTTCTTCGCCAACGAGCCCGAGGCGCTGAAGTGGCTCCAGGCCGGGAGTTGACCGATGCCGCTGACGCTGACGCTCGAGCAGTTCAACGATGGCCGGCGCTACGTGCGCACCTGGGCGGAGGGCGCGGTCAGCGCTGACGACGCGCGCGCGGTGTCGGTGCGCATCTCGGTGGGCGGAGACCTCGCGGGCATGCCGTTGCTCAACGTGATGGCGCCCGGGGTCGAGCTCGCGCCCGAGGCGCGGAAGATCTTCGCTGCCATCAGCAGCGCCAGCGACCAGGAGAAGTCGATGATGGCGGTGGTGGCGTCGAGCGCGCCGCTGCGGGTGCTGCTGTCGTTCGTGATCCGCCTCGCGGGCATGGCCAGCCGCACCAAGTTCTTCAGCAGCGAGCCCGAGGCGGTGTCGTGGCTGCAGACGGCGTCGCCGTAGCCCGTCACTCCGTGAGCTTCAGCACCGCGAGGTCGGTGCCGAGGTTGCCCAGCCGCTGCGCGCGGATGACGTCGGGCGCCACCGAGTACACCGCGTCGTCCATGAACACGCTGCGCTGCACGTGCGTGGTGCTGCTGCTCCACCACTGGTAGCAGGCCGACTCGTAGTACGGCCGTGAGTCGTAGAGCTCCTGGGTCTCCGCCGGCTGGTTGGCGATGCCGCCCAGGCGCGTGAACCCGTCAGCCAGCGTCGCGCGGTACACCAGCAAGCCGTCGAACGTCAGACGTCCGTAAGACGAACCGCCGCTGGAGTCTTCGCAGATGGCCATCGGCAACCCGAGCAGGCTGTCGTTGAAGTAGTTGAAGGCGAGGTGGTCGCTGGTGGCCGCCGACGCGGAGCCGCGCGTGCCGATGAGCTCCTTGTGCAGCAGCTGCGGGTGGGTGGGGTCGGCCACGTCGAAGAACTGCAGCTGCAGCCCCTGGAAGAAGGCGAACGTGCCGTGGTCTTCGGCGTCGAAGCCGATGGCCAGCAGGTGGTCCTTCCCCACGGGGTGCATGTACGTCGAGAACCCGGGGATTTTCAGCTCGCCCATCACGCGCGGCGCCTTCGGGTCGGCGAGGTCCAACGTGAAGAGCGGGTCGGTCTTCTTGAAGGTGACGAGGTAGCCGCGCTCCCCGACGAAGCGCACGCTGCGGATGTCTTCGGTCGGCGCGATGCCGTCGATTTTCCCGCTCTGGGTGAGGCCCGCGCCCGTCGCGTCGAGCACCGTCACCACGCTGTGCACGCCGGGGCTGGGCACATGACCCACCGAGGTCGCCACGCGCAGGTGGCCGTCGAACTCGTCCATCGCGAACTGGTTCAACACGTGGCCGTCGATGGCCGCGCTGCCCGCGTACGCGACGTGCACGCCGTCGAGCGCGAAGCGGTGCACTGACGAGGTCTCGTCAGAGGTGTCGCCGTACGCGTCGCCCGTCACCCGCGCCGCGAGGTACAGCGAGCGCTCGTTGGCGAAGACCGCGCCCGGCCGGCTGACGATGGAGGCGCTGCCCACCTCGCCTTCACCCGTGAGGTCGAAAGCGAAGAGCGAGGTGGTCGAGGCGCCGCTGCCCGCCGCATAGA
Organism: uncultured Archangium sp.; assembly: GCA_946479335.1. The sequence continues at coordinate 921 of CAMLFP010000207.1, read as the reverse complement.
AGTGGCCACACGACTCCACGAAGCTGCGGCCGTCGGTCTGGTCGAAGGCCACCGGCAACAGCGCGCTGACGTCAGCGGCTTCGATGAGCTTGCGGTTCTTCGCCTTGAGGCCGCTCCACGCCGCGAGCACCTGCAGGTACGTCGAGTCGTCGTAGCAGTAGGTCAGGTTGTCGGGCCACGTCTGCAGCCCGGGCACCGTCGCGTCGGCGAAGCCCACCGAGGCGTAGATGACGCGGCCCACGCGTCGCGCGGCCAGCAGCCCGCCGCCGAACTCGAAGCTGCGCGTCTTCACCGGCGCGGCGAGGTCGGTGAGGTCGACGAAGTGCACCAGCGTCGGGCCCGGCTCGCCCTGCAGCTCGCAGTCGTAGCCGTAGGTGCACGCGCGGTACGCGTACGGGCCGCTCTTGTGCGCGAAGACCACCGCACGGCCGTCGGCCACGAAGAGCTTGTACGGGTCGCCGTCGAGCGGGAGCCGCGCGATGCGGTGCGCCGACTCCGGCGGGAAGGCGTCGAACACCTGCAGCGCGCCGTCGGCCGCCACGTAGAAGTAGCGCGCGTCATTCTTGATGAAGTCGGCCTCGTCGACGCCCACCACCTGGTTGTTGGTGGTCGAGTAGCTCGTCGCGCCGCCGCTGGTGTTGGTGATGCCGCCGCTCCCGCTCGGCGGCGCGCTGCGGTCGCCCTCGGCCACGCCCGCGAAAGCCACGGAGTCGTACCGCCAGCTGCAGTTGCGCCCCCACTCGAGCTGCTGCCTGCGGTTCTCGTCGACCTGCTGGTCCATCGACGCGATGAGGCGGTCTTTGACGGTGCGCGTGACGTCTTCGCAGGAATTGAGCGGCTGCAACGAGGTCGACACCTGCTGCGTCGCGGAGTCACAGCCACAGGCCAGCAACAGCACGGGGAGCAGTCGTTTCATGCCGG
>CAMLFP010000206.1 GCA_946479335.1 uncultured Archangium sp. | reverse complement strand
GTCAGGAGTTCGTTGACAGCAGCGTCTTGCGAACGTATTGAGCCGCGCCGTCGCCCAGGTGGCGGAATTGGTAGACGCGCTAGATTCAGGGTCTAGTGCTGGCAACAGCGTGGAGGTTCGAGTCCTCTCCTGGGCACAGGGGGAACCGGTGAAAATCGGTTCCCCCATTTTTTTGTCTTTTTTATGCGCGCTCTTCTTCTGACGTCGTGGGTGGTGTTGGCGGGCTGTCAGCCGCAAGAGGCCGAGAACATCACCGGCCGGTTGGTGCACGTCGACGTGGTGAACACCTACGACGACTGCACGCCCGCGCGGTACGTCGGCGACGGTGGCCTGCAGTTCATCGGCACGCTCAGCGATGGCACCATCGTCTTCACCATGTCGCAGCTGGCGGTCTTCGGGCCGAACAACGACGGCGGCACCAACATCACCAGCGTGACGCGGCACCAGATCCCCATCACCAACAAGGGCAAGGGCAACGCCGGCCTCGGCGAGACGGCGTGCGACGGCGTGTTCACCGACTGGTCGACCGACGGCGGTTCGCTGACGTTGAAGCAGTACCTCCCCGGCAACGACGACTGCACCACCGGACCGAAGTGGCTGCCGAACCTGCGGTGCACCTCGCATCGCGACTTCGAGCTGACCGACGTCGGCACGTGTCAGCTGTCGTGCATTCAGCTGACGGCGTCGAATGACGTCGTGTGCGGCTGCTGACGTCGCGCCCCTCTCCCCGCGGGAGAGGGCGTTCTCTCAGTCGAGCCAGCTGGCGAGCGTCGAATCGGGAGCGACCTCGCCCTGCAGCCCGCGATCAGACTTCGTGAGGAAGGCGTGGAAGCCGCGCGCCTGGAGTGACTCCGAGACCTGCGCAGCGACGGCGTCGTCAGGCGCGAAGATGATCGCGCCGTCACCGCCGCCCGCCCCGCTCTGCTTGGCGGCACAGCCCAGCGTGCGGGCGATGCCGACGATGCGCTCCAGCGCGTCGTTGCGCGTGACCTCGAGCTCCCACAGCAGCGCCTGCAGCGCGCCGCAGGACGACTTGAGCGCCTCGAAGTCACGGCGCAGCAGCGCGCTCTCCAGCGCCATCGAGTGCGTGTCGGAGCGATCGACGAAGCGCTTGCGGCCCTCGGCGCCCAGCTTCTGCTCGACCTGCTTCACGAGGCCCGGCGTCGACGCCGACTCGCCGCTGAACGCGTACACGCAGGGGAACCCGAGGTCGCCCAGGCGCGCGAGCTCGACGGGCGGTGACTTCTCGAGCGCGGCCGTCAGGCTGCCGGAGACCGCGGCGGTGGCCAGCGGCGAGACCTCGAAGCGGCGGTAACGCACCACGCCGCCCGCGAACGACGCGGCGATGTCGCCACCACTGCCCTTCCCGCCCTGCGCGTCGAAGTGCGCGAGGAGCGAGAGTTTGAGCGCGTCCCACTTCGCCGAGAGCGCGTGGCGCGCGGCTTCCACCGCCAGCACCGTGGCGCGCGCGCTGCTGCCGAGGCCCAGCTTGTGCCCGTTCACCAGCGGCGAAGGCTCGAAGGCCACCGAGAAGCCCGGCCCTTCGACGCCCGACGCGCGGTACGCGAGATCGATGGCCACCGCGACGAAGCGGAAGGCGTCGGTGATCGGCGTGTGCCAGCGGACACCCGCCGGCGTCGCGTCACCGGTGAGGCGCGCGCCGGGCAGCGCGATCTCCACGCGGCGATCCTGCCGAGAACGCACCAGCGCATGGGCGCGCGGCGCCGTCCCGAGGATGCGCGCCTCGCCGCCCCACAGCACGGCGTACTCCCCCGCGAGGAACAGCTTGCCCGGCGCCGACAGCGTGCGGTCCATGATCACTTCCAACCGAGCGCGAGCGACAGCTTCGCGGCGAAGCGCGCGTTGTTCTCGAGCAGCGCGAGGTTGGCGGCGAGCGACTTGCCTTTGGTGCGCTCCACCATCTGCCCGAGGAGGAACGGCGTCACCGCCTTGCCTTCGATCTTCTTCTTCGCGGCGAGCTCCAGCGCGGCGGCGAGGTGCTTCTCGACGACCTCGCGCTTGAGCGCGGTCTTCGCCGGGGGCGGCAGCGCGAAGATCAGGCCGCCTTGCTTGAGATCGCGGCGCGCGCGGACGAGCTCCGCGGCGTCGGCGGCATCGTCGACGGAGTGCTCGAGCGTGATGCCGGTCTCCCGCGTGTAGAAGCCGGGCAGCTCGTCGGTGCCGACGCCGATCACGGGGACCGCGAGGGTCTCGAGCAGCTCCATGGTGCGCGGGAGATCGAGCACCGACTTCGCGCCGGCGCACACCACCGCCACGGGGAAGCGCGAGATGGCCGGGAGATCCTGCGAGATGTCCATGTGCTCCGAGACGCCGCGGTGCACGCCGCCCAGGCCGCCGGTGGCGAACACGCTGATGCCCGCCGACGCGGCCATCTCGACGGTCGCGCTGACGGTGGTGCCGCCGGTCGCCTTGCGCGCCACGGCCACCGCGAGATCGCGGCTGCCGAGCTTCATCAACTTCTTGCCGGTCGCCAGCCGCTTCGTCTGCGCCGCGTCGAGGCCGGCGTGCAGCACGCCATCGATGACGGCCATCGACACCGGCACCGCGCCCTCGCCGCGAATCGCGGCCTCGCAGCGCTCGGCGCACTCGAGGTTGTGGGGGTACGGGAGGCCCTGCGCCAGCACCGAGGTCTCCAGCGCGACCAGCGGCTTCAGGGTGCGGCGAGCGGCCGCGACTTCCGACGAATAGACGAGCTTCACGCGCGACGTTTCTCCACGACCAGTCCGTAGTCTTCGATCTTCTTGTCCAACGTGGGGCGGCTGATGCCCAGCGCCGCCGCCGCGCGGATCTTCTTGCCGTTCGCCGCGCGCAGCGCCTCGGAGATCGCGTCGCGCTCCAGCCGCGAAATGCGCTCGGCCAGCGTGGCTTCGGTCTGCACGGTGACGCCGCCGCCGGAGATCTCCGGAGGCAGGTGCAGCGCGGTGATCTCCCCGCCGCTGTAGAGCACCGAGAGCCGCTCGGCCAACAGCCGCAGCTCCTCGACGTTGCCGGGCCACTCGTGCTCCGAGAGCAACCGCTTCGCGTCGGGCGAGAGCCGCGGTGACTCCTTGCGGCGGGTGCGGCCCAGCTCCGACCAGAACCACTCCAGCAGCGCGGGCACGTCAGCCTTCCGCTCGCGCAGCGGCAGGGTCTCCAATTCGATGCCGACCAACGCGCGCGCCAGCGCCGGCTCCATCTCGCCGCGCGCCTGCAGCGCCTCGGCGCGGTCCCGGGCGGTCACCATCACGCGGACATCGACGGGCTCCTCGCCGCCCTGCCGCGCCGGCGCGACCTTCTTCGAGACCAGGCGCGCGAGGCGATCAGCGAGGTGCTTCGGCAGCGCGTCGATGTTCTGCAGCAACAGCACGCCGCCATCGGCCTTGAGCAACGCCGACGACTGCGGCGGCACGCCCGGCGCGCTGGTGCGGCCGAAGAGCAGCTCCTCCAGCTCCACGTTCGGCAGGCGGCAGTCGACCGAGAGCAACGGGCCCAGGGCGCGCCCGGAGCGGCTGTGGATGTAGCGCGCCATCTGCGCACGCCCGGTGCCGGGCTCGCCGAAGATGACGACGTTCTCCGGCGCCGACGCCGCGCGACGGGCGGTGTCCACCGTCTTGCGGAACGGCCGGCTGCTGCCGATCAATGTCACCACCGGCGCGATGCCGTCGCTGCGCCCGCGCACCGAGGTGATGGCCTCGCCCGCCAACCGCCCCAGCGCGGCGATGGTGCGCTGCTCCTCTTCGCCGAAGGCCTCCGGGCGCTCGGCGTACAGCAACCCGAAGGGCGCACCGCCCGAGGCGATCAGCGGCGCGCACAACAGGCCCTTCACGCGGCCGGCTTCTTTGCGCTCCAGCGCGCCGCGCACCAGCGAGCGCGGCACCTCGACCGAATCGGCGCCGACGACGGCGGCGGTCATCAGCCCCTCGGTGCCGCCCAGCAACGCGGCCGACTTCTCGGCGTTCACGCTGCGACCCAGCTCTTCCGCGGCGCGGCGCAGCACCATCGCCTCGGAGGTCGCGGAGATCAGCGCCACGCCCGCGTGGTACAGCCCGGCGACCGCGCCCGTCGCGGGGATCAGCTCCTCCACCGGGCTGGCGTGCGCCTCACCGCTCGCCTCGCGATCAGACAGCGACGCGCGCGCCGAGGGCTCGAACACGATGGTGGAGTCGCCGACCTGCAGCCGATCGCCGGGCAGCAGCGTGCTCTCGGCCTCCAGCTTCTCGCCGTTGACCAGCGTGCCGTTGCGCGACCCGAGATCGCTCACGCGCGCCTGACCGTCTTCGACGATCAACTGCACGTGCTTGCGCGACACCTTCGCGTCTTCGAGCGCGATGGTGCACGACGGGCTGCGGCCGATGGAGACCTCACCCTGCACTTCGAGCCGGCGCCCAGCCTGCGGGCCCGTCAGCAACAACAGCGCGGCCATTGAGGCTCCTTCACGACTTACGCGGGACGTTCCAGTTGGAGCAGGCGCTCCATCTCGTCAGGTTCAAGTTGCCGCCCTTCACGCGCCACGGCGAGCGCGTTGATCTGCGCGTCGTCGACCTCCACGTGCGACCCCTTCCGCCACTCCGAGGTGCGCGTGCCACCCTCCACCAGCTTCCCAATCAGTGAATCTTCACCCCACTGTACGACTTCGACCCAGAGTTGCTCCTGCTCGGCGTCGGCCCTGGCACCTTCGGGATGCACCTCGAACGGCGCGCGCACCAGGAAGGTGAGCGGCTCCATCAACCCCTTGCGCAAGAAGCGGCCCTTGAAGAGCGGCAGCTGCCGGGTGGCCTCGCTCTGCTTCTTCTCGGCCTCCGCGTCGCTCTCGGCGGTGAAGCGATCGCGGTAGTGCTGGAGGATCTCCGACATCGCGTGCCGGCCCTCGGGCGTGACGACCGCGAGGTACGAGGCCGGCGAGTGCCCGACGAAGGTGTCGGGGTCGACGCCATAGAGGTTGGAGCGCGCCTCGTTGCTGGGGAGCAGTTGGAAGCCGAGCCCGACGCTGGTCGACACCGGCTGGCGCGGCGTGGGCCCTTCTCCGAACGCGAGGTCGCTCGCGAGCTCGTAGAAGAACGTCTCCGCGGCGGAGAGATCGGCCTCGGAGATGTGGAACATCTCGACGTCCATCGCGCCGAACTTCGCCATGCCGTGGGTGTGCACCCAGATCTGGCGCTCGCCCTCGCCCATCACCTGCGCGTGCACCGTGAGGTGGTCGCGGATGTCGAAGTCGAGCTCGGTGATCTCCTCGACGTCCATCGGCGCGTGGAGCTTGAAGCTGGTGGTGTCGATCGCCACGCCATCGGTGAGATCGACGAGCACCCGCACGCTCCACAGCGCTTCGAAGCAGGCGACGCTGGGCTGGGGTTTCCCCGGCTCGTAGCTGACGCGGTAGAAGCCGCGCGCGGCCGCGAGCCGTTCGCGCAGCTCCGGCGTGCCGACGAGGAGATCAGGTGTCCACCCCAGGGGGTCGAGGCGGGTCTCGAAGCGCACCTCGACGCGCGTGGTGTCTGACTTGACGATCAACCACACGCCGGGTTCGTCGAAGTTGAGGTCGACCTCCTCGCCCTCGAAGGCCTCCCGGACCACCTCGGGCGCGAGCGGCTCCGCGGCCTCGGTGGCGACCAGGTAGACCTCTTTGTACGACGTGGTCACAGGTGCTTCTCAATCTGCCGGAAGAGGTCGACGCGGTCGACGAGGTTGGTCAGGTAGTCGAGCGTGTCGGTGGGCAGCACCAGCACCGGGCTCATCGAGTAGCGCGTGAACCAGTCTTCGTAGAGCCCGTTGAGCCGGTTCAAGTACGCGGTGGGGATGTCTTTTTCCATCTTGCGGCCGCGGAGCGCGATGCGCTGCTTGAGCGTCTTCACCGGGCAGCGCAGGTAGATCATCAGGTCGGGCGGCTTGAGCGAGGTGGTGATGGTCTCGTACAGCTCCCAGTAGGTCTGCCAGTCGCGCTTGTCGATGTACCGCTGCCGGTAGAGGTTCTTCGCGAAGATCTCGGCGTCTTCGTAGATGGTGCGGTCTTGCAGCGAGGTGCCGCTGGAGCGCTCCAGCTCGCGGTGCAGGCGGAACTTGTGCGTGAGGAAGAAGATCTGGCTGCGGAACGCCCAGGTCTTCATGTCTTTGTAGAAGTCGGCCAGGTACGGGTTCTGATCGTTCGGTTCGTAGAACGGCTTGAGGCCGTATTTCTTGCAGAGAAAGGCGGTCAGCTCGGTCTTCCCGGCGCCGATGTTGCCCGCGATCGCGATGAACTTTTGACCAGACACGAGCGCTCTCACTTATTCCCGCGAGTCGCGTCAGTCGAGCGCAAGTTCTGCTAGAGACCCGCGCGCACGTGCGGCGCTTTGCCTTCTTCCTTGTGCTGATGCTGTCGAGCGCGTGCCGCAAGCCCGTCGAGGTGCGCCTCGAAGCCGGAGACGCCGCCGCCGCGCTCGGTGACTGGAAGGAAGCGCGCGCGCAGTGGCAGCAGGCCGCCGACGCCGACGCGACCTCGGTGCAGGCGCGCACCCGGCTCGGGTACGCCGCGTGGGCGCTCGGTGATCTGGCGGCCGCCCAGCGCGCGTGGAGCGAAGCGGCGAAGCTCGACCCCGCGAACGCCGAGGCTGCCGACGGGCTGGCCCGTGTCGCGCTCGAGAACCACGACGCCGGGGCCGCGCTGGCGCAGGTGAACGCCAGCCCGCAGGTGCGGGTTCGCGCGCTGCTGCTGCGCGGCGATCACGTGGAGGCGCTCAAGTTGGCGCGCACCCTCGGCGCCGGCGACGAGGCGCGCTACCTGCTCGGGGCGGCGCTGTTGACGAACGCGCAGTACGACGAGGCGACGAAGGTGTTCTCGGCGTTGCCGCCGGCGCTGGGGGAGCCCGGGTTGGCGCACGTCGCGGCGGCGCGCGCGTTGCCGGAGGAGACGTTGACGCACCTCGCGAAGGCCAAGGTGGCGCAAGGCGCGCGGTGGGACGCCCGTCTCATCGCGCAGGACGCGGCGTTCGAATTCATTTCCGACTCCCCCGGTTTCAAGGCACTCACCGCCCCGTAAAGCCATGTTGCGCAACCTCTTCTGCATGTTCGTCGCCGCGGTCTCGACCGCGTTCTTCTTCCCGTTCACCGTGCTCTTCATGCTGGTGACGTTGAACCCGTCGGCGTCGATGATCATCGTGCAGCGCTGGTGGTCTCCGCTGCTGCTGTGGGCGGGCGGCGCGACGCTGCACGTCACCGGCAAGGAGCACCTCGTCAAGGGCCAGCCGTACATCTTCGTCAGCAATCACCAGAGCACCATCGACATCCCCGCGTTGTTCTTCGGGCTCTGGCCGCACGACTTCCGCTTCGTGGCGAAGAAGGTGCTGCAGTACGTGCCGTTCAGCGGCTGGTACATGACGCTGGCGAAGTTCGTGTTCATCGATCGCTCGAACCACCGCGCGGCCATCAAGTCGCTCAAGCTCGCCGGCGAGCGCATCCGCGGCGGCGTCAGCGTGGTGATGTTCGCCGAAGGCACGCGCAGCGAGAACCGCACGATTCTGCCCTTCAAGAAGGGCCCCTTCGCGCTGGCGATGCAGGCCCGCGTGCCGGTGGTGCCCATCGCCATCGACGGCTCCGGCGTGTTGATGCCCAAGAACTCGTGGAACATCAAACCCGGCCCGATTCACGTCAGCATCGGCAAGCCGATCGACGTCGAGCAGTTCGGTGACAACCAGCTCGCGCTGATGCGCGCGGCGCGCGACGCGGTGATCGAGCAGCACCTCGCCATCGGCGGGCTCGGCGGAGACAAAGAAGACGTCGCCGCCGCGCGCGGGTTCGAGGGCATCTCCAAACCCGCCGAGCTCGACTGAGCTACTTGCCCTGGTAGTTGGGCGGCCGCTTCTCGATGAACGCGGCCAGCCCCTCGAGCCGATCTTCGGTGGTCAGCGTGTGCGCGTACTTCTCCTGCTCGACGCTGAGCGCCGCGTCGAGGCTCACGTGCGCGCCGTCATCGATGGCGTGCTTGGCCAGCGCGACGGCGATGGGCGCGTTGCCGGAGATCTCCTTCGCCAGCGCCTCGGCGTCGGCCTGGGAGCCGATGCGATTCGCGAGCCCGATGCGGAGCGCCTCTTCTGCGCCCACGCGCCGCCCGGTGAGGATCAGATCTTTCGCCACGCCCTGCCCCACCAGCCGCGGCAGCCGCTGCGTGCCGCCCGCCCCGGGGATGATGCCCAGCTTCACCTCGGTGAGGCCCATCTCCGCGTGCGGCGCGATGACGCGCAGATCGCAGCACAGCGAGAGCTCGGTGCCGCCGCCGAAGGCCACGCCGTTCACGTACGCGATGAAGACGGTGTCTGACTGCTCGATGGCGCGGAAGATGCGGCGCACCTCGGCGAGGAACACCGGCACGTCTTCGGGCCTCATCGTGGCGCGCTCCTTGAGATCCGCGCCCGCGCAGAACGCCTTCTCGCCGGCGCCGCGCATCACCACCGCGCGCACCGTGCGGTCCTTGCCTGACACGCGCGCGACGTTGGCGTCGAAGGCCTTCATGAACGCCACCGAGAGCGCGTTGCGCCGCGCCTCGCCGTTGAACGTCCACACCTCGTAGTGGCCGCGGGCCTCGATGATGATCTCGCTCATGCGGCGGCTCGTAGCAGACCGTTGAAATCGCCGCGCGCCTGGCGCGTAGCGCGAAGTAGGGTCTCACGAATGGCTCGCCGTCTGCTCTGGCTGCTCCCGCTCCTCGCCCTGCCCGCGCTCGCGCGCGTCGGCGGAGGCGAACACTTCAACTCGGGGTCGCACTCGTCGGGCGGCAGCGGCGGTGGTGACGGCGGCGCGATCGCCGAGCTGTTGATCTGGCTGGTGTTCCGCCACCCGATGATCGGCATCCCCCTGGTGATCGGCATCGCCATCTTCTACTTCTTCAACCAGCAGCGCCGCGCCGATGGCTCGACGCGCCGAGCGATGGAGCGCGCCGACGGAGAGCGCAACACCCGCGTCAGCGCCACCGAGGCCAGCACCTGGGTGAAGACGCTGCAGCGCACCGACCCGGGCTTCGACCTCATCAAGTTCTTCGAGCGCGTCAGCACCCAGTTCATCGCGATCCAGAACGCGTGGTTCCGCCGCGACCTCAACCCGGTGCGCAAGTACCTGAGCGACGCGACCTACCAGCGGCTGACGGTGCAGCTGGGGCTGATCGATCTCCAGGGTGTGCGCGACGCGATCGCCGACCCGATGGTGGTCGACGTGCAGATCGCCGGGCTGGAGCAGACGCCGTCGTTCGACACGCTGCACGTGCGCGTCACCGCCGAACTGCGCGACGCCGAGGCGCCCCGCGACGCCACCGACGAGCAGGCGTTGGCCCTCGCCCGGCGCGCAAACAGCGAGCGCTTCATCGAGATCTGGAGCTTCGTGCGCCGCCCCGGCGCGACGACCCGGGCCGGCCATGCGCTGATCGAAGGCAAGTGCCCCAACTGCGGCGCGGAGTTCAGCGGCGGCGCCGCCAACACCTGCGAGTACTGCGGCGCGATCGTCAACAGCGGCGCGTACGACTGGGTGCTCGCGGAGATCACCCAGGGCAGCGTCTTCGAGCGCCGCGGCGCCGAGCCCCGCGGTTTCGCCGACGCGCACCAGCGCGACCCCTCGCTCGCGGTGGAGGCGCTCGAAGATCGCGCC
>CAMLFP010000205.1 GCA_946479335.1 uncultured Archangium sp. | reverse complement strand
GTCGATGGCGCTGACGGCGACTTCTTCTTCCAGAAGCGCGCGCCGCCCGGCAAACCGGAGTGGATTGAGACGGTGACGCTGGCGTTCCCCTCCGGGCAGACCGCCGATGAGGTCGTCATCCGCGACGCGGCGGGGCTGGTGTGGCTGGCGAACCTGGGCTGCCTCGACTTGAACCCGCACGCCATCCGCGCCGAAGACCTGGAGCACCCCGACGAATTGCGCATCGACCTCGACCCCGGGCCCGGCGTGCCCTTCAGCCAGGTGAAGGAGGTGGCGGCGGTGGTGAAGTCGCTCCTCGACGAGCTGGGGTACGTCGGTTTCCCGAAGACCTCCGGGAGCCGCGGCATCCACGTCAACGTGCGCATCGAGCCGCGCCACGGCTTCGTCGAGGTGCGCCGCGCCGCGCTGGCCCTCGCGCGCGAGGTCGAGAAGCGCGCCCCCACCATCGCCACCAGCAAGTGGTGGAAGGAGGAACGGCACGGCGTCTTCCTCGACTACAACCAGAACGCGAAGGACAAGACGGTGGCGTCGGTCTACTCGGTGCGCCCTACGCCCGACGCGCGCGTGTCGGCGCCGTTCCTCTGGAGCGAATTGCCCGACGTCGAGCTGGAGGCCTTCACCATGAAGACCATGCCCGCGCGCTACGCCGAAAAAGGCGACCTCGGCCGCGGCATCGACGACCGCGCCTTCCCCCTGGAGCCGCTGCTGGAGCTGGTGGCGAAGCACGAGGCCGAAGGGCAAGGCGACGCGCCGTGGCCGCCGCAGTACCGCAAGCAGCCGGGCGAGCCGCGCCGCGTGCAGCCCTCGCGCAAGAAGAAGGAGGCGCCGGAATGACGCGCCACCTGCTGCGCGACTGTCACGAGGGCAAGCTGGAGGGCGGGTTGTCGCTCTCGCTGCGCGCCACGCCCGACGAGGTCATCGGCCCGCTGACGTACGCGATGGGCGGCGCCGCGCGGAGGCTGCGCGTGCTGGACGTCAGCGTGGGCGCGCCCCTGCGCATGGAGATTGAGTGGGGCGCGATGCGTGAGGAATGGGAGGTGGCCGACGTGCCCGCGCTCATCGCCAACCTCAACTCGCTCTTCGCCGACGAAGCCGACGTGAAGCAGCTGGAGGTGCTGGGGGAGTGGGAAGACGCGCTGCAGGTGCGGGCTACGCCGAAGCGCGACGAGCCTTCATCTCGTCGCTGATGCTGTCGAGCTCGTCGACGTAGAGGGTGCGCTTGAGCGCGGGGAAGATGATGGATTCCTCCATCGCCTCGTGTTCCTTCAGGCGCGCGCGCAGGTCGCCGACCGCCGCTGAGAGCTCGAAGCGCAGCGCGTGCAGGCGCGACATGTCACCGGCCACCTGGCGACACAGCAGCTTGAGGCGGGCCAGCGGGCCCTGCAGCGCGAGGTGCTGTCGGTGCATGTTGATGAGCGCCTCGTCGACCACCGGGTGCTTGCCGCGCAGCCGCGGCGCGAGCGACTCGTCTTCATCGGCCTCGTGCAACGGGAGGAGCCACTCGAGGTAGTCGGCCACCTGCGCGGCGAGCTCCTGCGAGGCCGCCGTGGCGCTGCCCTGCGCCAGCGAGTCGGCCATCGTCAGGGTGTGGCGCGTCTCGATGTGGGCGCCCAACAGCACCTCCACCACGTCTGCGCGGGCTTCCTCGGTCATCGCCACGAGGCATTACTACAGCGGCCGCCACGGCGGCATCGGCGCGCCCTGCGCTCCCGAGAAAAAGAGCGTGAGGCGGCGGCCCAACCACGCGCGGAATTCGTCGGTGGTGGGCGGGCTGTGCTGGCTGCCGACGAAGAGCTCCGTCTCGGGGGCCTTGAAGAGCTGCTTCGCGCGCGCCAGCACCGCCGCGCCGGGGAAGCTGACGTCGTGCTCCGCGGAGACCACCAGCACCGGCGCGTGGAGCTGCGCAAACTCCCCGTCGCGCGAGCACCGCGGCACCTTCATGTCGAGGCGGTAGCTCAAGAACGCATCACCGATGTACGGCAGCCACTCGTCATCGAACGTGGTGAGCAGGCTCGCGGCGAAGGCGCGCAGCCGCTCGGGGTTGGGCGAGAGCAGGTAGCGCGTCATCGGCCAGCCCATCTTCCAGAAGCCGGCCCACGCGGAGCCGCTCACCATGCCCGCGGGCACCAGCAGCGCGAGGCGCGTGAGGCGCTCCGGCGCGAGGGCCGCGAAGCGCTGCGCGACGAAGCCGCCCCAGCTCACGCCCAGCAGCGAGACGCGCGGGAGCGCCAATGCATCGAGCACGTCGCGCAGCCACTGGCCGTACTCGTCGTTGTCGACGCGCAGCCGCACGTCGGCGCTCTTCACCGACTGGCCGATGACGTCGACCGCGTAGACGCGGAAGCTCGTCAGCAAGGCCGGCAGCTCCCGCAGCAGGTGCGCAGAGCTGGCGAGCGCGCCGTGCAGCAGCACCAGCGGCGGCGCCTCCGCGGGCCCGCCGATGAGCACGTGCGTGTCACCGAAGCGCGTGGAGACCGTGCGGCTCTCGAGCGGCGCGGAGATGTGCGCGCGAAACGTGTCGTGCCAACGCGCAATCTTCTCGCGGGCCTCCGGGCTCTTGAACATCACCTGCGTCATCGAGACCTCCGCGCGCGGCGCAAGCCGTCGAGGTGCTGCGTGAAGAGCTGCCCCACCAGCGCCACCGGGTCGCGCACCGAGCCCTGCACCCAGCCGATGAGCGCGAAGTAGAAGAACGAGAACCACGCGGTCGCGACGAGCACCGGCTCGACGTCGCTCCGGAGCTCACCGCGGGTGACGGCTGCGCGCGCCAACGCCGCGATGCGCTCGTGCACGCCGGCGACCTGCCCCACGAAGCGCTGGCCCCACGGGCCGTCGGCGAAGAGCGACTCCTTGAGCAGCACGCGGCTCAGCTTCGGGCGCGCGCGGTAGTAACCGAAGACGCGCGCGCCGACCTTCTGGAGCGCCTCCGTCAGCGGCAGCGCATCGAGCCCGTCGAGGCCCTTCGCCAGCGTCGCCTCGAGGTCGTCGAACAACGCCGCGTACAACAGCTCTCGCTTGTCGCCGGTGTGGTGCAGCACCGTGGCCGCGGAGACCCCGGCGCGCGCCGCGATGGCCCGGAGGTTGGCCGCCTCGAAGCCCACGCGCTCGAATTCATCACGCGCGGCGCGCAGCACGCCCGCGCGGGTCTCCTGTTTCTGGGCGGCGCGGGTCACAGCCCTTCGTCGGGTCACCATACTGGCTGAACATGTTCAACCACTCCTCAAACACGTTCAACCAAATACGACCAACGCCGCTTTTCGGGGTCTCCATGCTAGGGAGCGGCGCGTGTTCAGACGGGCAGATCGACGCGAGTGGGCTGTGCTGGGGCTGGTGGCCCTGGCGTGGTGCCTGCTCGTCGCGCCGCTGCTGCACGGACTGACGCACGCGCATGGGCACGCACACACCCACGCGACGGCGGGCAACTTCGAACACCAGAGCCTGAGCTTCACTCCGCCCGCCGCGCCGCCGGTGCTGGTGGCGGTGGTGACGCGGCTCCCGCTGGTGCGTGACGCGGCGCCGATCTCGCCTGCAGTCGAAGCACCGCGCCGGGTCGAGCAATCGCAAGCGCCGTAGCCGCGCCGCGAAGCCGCCCACAAACCAACACAAACACCTTTCAAGGAGCGCGTGTGTCGCGTGCCTTTGTATTGCTTTGCACGGTGTGCGCTGCGTCTGCGCGCGCCGACGAAGTTCCCGATGCGGGCGCACCGCGCGTGGAGCCACCGGGCTTGTCCACCACCGTGCGCGCGGCGCCGTCGGAGCGCAGCGCATCGGCCGTCACCGTGGAGCGCGCGGTCATCGAGGCCGCACCGCATCGCTCCGCCGATGAGCTGCTGTTCCTCGTGCCGGGGATGTTCGTCACCCAGCACGGCGGCGAGGGCAGTGCGATGCAGATGTTCTACCGGGGCTTCGACGCGGTGCACGGGCAGGACCTTGAAATCAACGCGGCCGGTGCGCCGGTCAACGACGTCTCCAACCTCCACGGGCAGGGGTACGCCGACCTGCACTTCCTCCCACCGGAGGTGGTGCAGCAGGTCACCGCGACGCCGGGCACCTACGACCCTCGGCAGGGCGACTTCGCGGTGGCGGGCTCGCTGCGCTTCGACCTCGGCGTCAACGACCCCGGGCTCACCGCGAAGGTCGAGGGCGGCTCGTTCAACACCTGGCGCGCCTTCCTCGCGTACCAGCCGCGCGAAATTTCAAACCAGACATTCCTCGCCGCGGAGTTGTACACAACTGACGGCTTCGGGCCTTCGCGCGCGGCGCAACGTGCGGCGGGCATCGGGCAGGTGTTGGTGCCGCTGGGCAACGAGCTCTCACTGCGCTTCCAGGCCTCGACGTACTTCACGCGCTATTCGACGGCGGGGGTGCTGCTGCGCTCCGAGGTGGCGAGCGGCGCGGTCGACCGCTTCTCGACGTACGACCCGACGCAGGGCGGCTCGGCGTCGCGCACGCAGGTGGTCGCAGAACTGCGCCGCGACGGCGCGGGCACCTCGGGCGCACTGACGGCCTTCTTCGTCTACCGGACCATGCAGCTCCGCGAGAACTTCACCGGCTACCTCACCAGCCCGGAGGGCGACGGGCAGCAGCAGCTCAACGACGACGCGGTGGTGGGCTTCAACGGCCACTACCGCGCGCGCGTGGCGCTCTTCTCGAAGCGCGACACCATCGAGGCGGGCGTCAGCGGTCGCGGAGACTTCATCAACCAGTCGCAGCGGCACGTCTCCAACATCGACAACGCGGTGCTGGCCACGCCGGTCGACGCGCGCGTGCGCGGCTTCAACGTCGGCGCGTGGCTCGACCTCGCGCTGCACCCGTTCTGGTTTCTCACGGTGCGCGGCGGGCTGCGCCTCGACGGCCTCGGCTATTTCACGCAAGACGCTGGTGGTCAGGCGCGCGCGTCGCAGGGCCTCCACGTCGGGCCGAAGGCCACCGTCGAGGTGCACCCCCTGGCGCCGCTGAAGATTCTCGTCAGCTACGGCGAGGGCTTCCGCTCACCACAAGCGCGCAGCCTGCAAGACGGGCAGACGACGCCGTTTACTTCAGTGCGCTCAGTGGAGGGAGGCGTGCGGCTCGACTTCGAGAAGGTGCGCGGCTCGCTCGCGGGCTTCTACACGCACCTGAGCGACGACCTCGTCTTCGACCAGGCGACGGTGCGCAACAGCTGGGTGCCGGCGACCCAGCGCGTGGGCGGCACCGCGGAGACCGTCGTGACTCCACGCACGTGGATGTTGATCAGCGCCAGCGTCACGTACAGCCGCGCGTCATTCGTCGAGGGGAATTCGCAGTACGCGGTGGGCGCGCTGGTGCCGTACTCGCCGCAGCTCGTCGCGCGCCTCGACGCCGCGGTGACTCCGGAGGTCGGCACGCTGCTGACGCACCCCGTGAAGTTGACGATGGGGGTCGGCGGCTCGGTGCTGGCGATTCGCCCGCTCCCGTACGGAAAGTTCGGCACTGACCTCGCGTTGCTCGACGCGCGCGTCGCGGTGCGCTGGTGGCACTTCGAGGTGGGCGCGCAGTTCTGGAACCTCACCAACGCGCGTTGGTACGAGGGCGATTTCCTCTACGCCTCGAAGTGGAACGCGAACGGCGCCGCGAGCCTCGTGCCGCAGGAGCACGTCACCGTCGGCGCGCCGTTCTCCGCGCGCGGCACCCTCACGCTGTTTCTCTGAGCAGGACACCCGATGAAGCGACTCATGTGTTTGTTGTTGCTGGGCTGCGGAGCGAATTCGACCACCGGCAAGCAGGTGGTGCTGCACACCCGCCTGACCTCCGACCTCGACGGCGGCTTCGTCACCGCCTCTGGGTGGAACGTCACGCTCACGGAGGCGACGCTCTCCACCGGGCCGCTGTACTACTTCGACGGCGAGCCGGCCTTCACCCGCGCGCCACGGCGCCGCTTCGAGTTTCTCAAACCAATACAAACGGCGTACGCGCACCCCGGCCACTACGTGCCGGGCAACGCCGTCGGGCAGATGCTGGTGCCGCAGACCTTCGACCTGATGGCCGCCGGGCCGTTCGCGATGGCCGACGGCACGGGGCTCACCGGGCCCGTGCGCTCGGCCACCTTCTCGTTCTCTCAAGATGACGCCGGAATCGCCGCGCGCGTCAGCGGCGCCGCGGAGCGCGACGGCGGCGTCGTGTACTTCACCTTCGAAGCCACGCTCGCAGACCTCGAGCGCAGCGCGAGCGACGCGCAGATCTCCGGGTGCACGTTCGCTGAAGACGTCATCGACGGCGACGAGACCGTGCTGGTCACCGTCAAGCCGCGCGTCTGGTTCAACCTCGTGGACTTCACGCAGGTCGCGCCGGGCACCGCTGACGCGCCGACGTTGGTCGACCCCGCGTCGGTGCCGCACATCGGCTTCGCGTTGGGACTGGCGCAACTCAGCGCCTACGAGTTCCAGCTCCAGCCCTGAATCCCCTCTCCCGTGGGGAGAGGGTCCGCGCAGCGGGGGTGAGGGGCGCGCGTCGTCGATTCACAGTTCTATACAAACAAAGGGAAGACAAAATGAAGCTGAAGTCATGTGTTGTGCTGTGTCTCCTCACCGCGTGCGCACCCGGCACCGGCACCGAGAAGTTCACCACCTGGGGTGAGGACTTCATCGAACACGGCATCCCCGCGACGGAGTTCGCCGACAGCTGGGCACTGCACTACGACAAGTTCCTCGTCACCTTCGCGGGCATCACCGTGGCCGACGCGAAGGGCACCACCGCGGCGACGCTGACCGGCGCGCGGCTGGTCGACAACACGAAGGCCGGCCGCAAGGACCTCGTCACCTTCGATGACGTCGACGCGCAGGCGTGGGACCGCGTGAGCTACGAGATCCGCCCGGCGGCGGGCGACGCGCTGCTCATCGGCGCCACCGAAGACGACCGCGTGCTGATGAACGAGGGCGGCTTCTCGCTCTACGTCGCGGGCTCCGCCACGAAGGGCGCCGTCACCAAGACCTTCCACTGGGGCTTCACCACCGCCACGCGGTACCACGACTGCACGCAGCCTGCGGAGAGCGGCGCGCCCATTGAAGGCGTGGTGGTCACCGTCGGCGGCACCGACGTGAGCGAGCTCACCACTCACGGTGACCACCTCTTTTACGACCGGCTCAAGGCCTCGCCCGACTCGTCGATTCAGACCTCGCTCCGCTTCGACGAGAAGGCCGCCGCCGACGCGGACCACGACGGAGAAATCACCCTCGCCGAGCTCGACGCGGCGCCCATCGACGTCACCACGTACGACCCCTCAGGTTTCGACGCGCCGACGCTGGGCGCGTTCATGAAGGCGCTGGCGCGCACCGTCGGGCACTTCCGCGGAGAGGGCGAGTGCACGGTGTCGCGCATCGAGTAGCCCAGCCCACTCCTGTGCTAACCGCGCCGCCATGCGCGCGTTGCTGTGTCTGTCGTTGCTGTGTGCTTGCGGCCCCGCTCCGGGCCGGTTGACGTTGACGGCCTCCGGAGGCGCGAGCGTCGAGAACGGGTTCACCACCGCCGATGGCTACACGGTGACCTTCACGAAGGTGGGCCTCTCCGTCGGTGAGTTCACGCTCGCCACCAGCGCCGGGCAGAGCGGCCCCACCACCAACGGCGCGCTGGCCGTCGACCTCCGCGAGCCCGCGCCGCGGCTGGTGCGCGTCTTCGAGAACGTGCCCGCCCAACGGTGGGACGCGGTGAGCTGGTCGGTCGGCAACGACGGCGGCGTCTCGCTCGAGGTCGAAGGCGCGCTCAGCAAAGACAATACAAACAAGACCTTCGCGTGGTCGTTCACCTCCGACACGTTGTATTCACATTGCGTGGAGGGCGTGACCATCCCCTCCGGCGGCAAGGCCAACGCGGAGCTCACCGTCGACGTCACGCGGCTGTGGAGCGACTCCTTCACCGACGCGGGCACGCTGCTGGGCGAGGCCCTCTTCAACGCCGACACCGGCGACTCCGTGGTGACGATGGAGGAGCTGCGCACCACCCCGACGCCGTCGAGCTACGAGCAGTCGATCTTCACCGGCGCGCTGGAGGGCTTCCTCCAGTTCCAGGTGCGCACCATCGGCACCTTCAACGGCGCGCCCTGCACCATCACCGCGAGGTAGCGCCATGAGTGATGGGTTCGCCGCGTTCCGCCACCCCGGCGTCGCGCGCCTCGCCGCGGGGCGCTTCGTGTCGGAGCTGGGCACCACCGCCACCTCCGTCGCCGTCGGGTGGCAACTGTATGAACTGACCGCCTCGAAGTGGGCGCTGGCGTGGGTCGGCCTCGTGGAGGTGGTGCCGGTGGTGCTGCTCTCGCTGCCCGCGGGCATCGCGTCAGACCGCTACCCGCGCCGCCACGTGGCGATGGCCACGCACCTGTTGATGGCCACCGCCGCCGCGGCGCTGATGGTGGTGACGCACTTCAAGTGGGACGCGTGGTTGTTCTACCCGGCGCTCTTCCTCACCGGCGTGGGCGCGGCCTTTCATGGCCCGGCGGTGCGTGCGCTGTTGCCGCAGCTGGTGCCGCCGAAGGAGTTCGCCAACGCCAACGCGTGGTTCTCCAGCGCGTACGAATTGGCGGCCATCTCCGGCCCGGCGCTGGCGGGCTTCTTCATCGCGCTCTCGTCGAACGCGCAGGTGGCCTTCGGCTTCGCGGTGGCCTCGCACCTCTTCTTCGCGGCGATGCTCTACACGCTGCCGCACAAGCCGGCGGCGCTCACCGGCGCCAGCAACGGCGTGCAGGACCTGCTGGCCGGGTTCCGCTTCGTGAAGAAGACGCGCGTCTTCCTCGCGGCCATCACCCTCGACCTCTTCGCGGTGCTGCTGGGCGGCGCGGTGGCGCTCCTGCCGGTCTACGCGAAGGACGTGCTCCACGTGGGCCCCGAAGGCCTGGGCTGGCTCCGCGCGGCCCCCAGCCTCGGCGCGCTGTGCATGGCGCTGGTGCAGACCCGGCTCAAGCCGTGGCGGCGCCCGGGCGTGGTGTTGTTATGGACTGTGGCGGGCTTCGGCGTGTCGACCATCGCCTTCGGGCTCTCGACGGTGATGTGGCTCTCGCTGCTGGCGCTCTTCTTCACCGGCGTCTTCGACAACGTGTCGGTGGTCATCCGCTCCACGCTGGAGCAGTCGCTCACCCCCGACGCGATGCGCGGGCGCGTCTCGGCCATCAACGGCGTCTTCATCGGACTGTCGAACGAGTTCGGCGCCTTCGAGTCGGCGTCGGTGGCGGCGCTCTTCACCCCGCTCGTCTCGGTGGTCTTCGGCGGCGTGGGCACGCTGGTCGTCGCCGCGGTGGTGTTCGTCGTGTTCCCACAGTTGAGAACATTGCCCCCGCTGTCTGAGTTGAAGCCAACACAAGACAATTGATTGTGTTGGTTTGAGTGCTAAGCCCTTCGGGCACATGTCCATCGACAACACGATTCGGGAACTGGTCGCAGCTGAGGTCGCGCGGCAGCTGGCTCCGCTTCGCGCGCAGCTCAAGGCGTTGACGTCGACTCCCGTGAAGCGTGGCCCGGGCCGCCCGGTGAAGGACGTCTCGGGCCGCACCACCAACGCCGGCCGCAAGTGCGCGCTGCAGGGCTGTGGCCGCCCCGCGCGCAGCAAGGGCTACTGCGCGGCGCACTACCAGAAGTACCGCCAGCTCGAGCGCACCGGCCGGCTGCCTCCCGACTGGAATCCCGACGCGAAGCCCAACTCGGTGACTAACGTGGC
>CAMLFP010000204.1 GCA_946479335.1 uncultured Archangium sp. | reverse complement strand
CATAGAAATAGACGGCGGCGTCGGCGGAGAAGCTCAGCTCCTTGAGCGCCTTCCACCGCGCGGCGACGCGCGCCTGCGTGAAGCCCGACGGAGGCACCCACGCGCGCGAGACCTCGCCCAGAATCAGCCAGCGCCTGTCGAGCCCGGGCGTCCACTGCAGCCGCGCGGTGCCGCGCCCGCCGAGCGCGTTCTTTTCGAAGACCTGCCCCGCGCCGCGCAGCGTGAGCGCCAGCGAACCGGGGAGCTGCACGCGCGTCTCCGCGCCGAGCTCGTGCCACGCGCCGCCGCCGAACGCCGCGAGCACCGACGTCTTCGGCAACAGCAGCGACGTCTGCTGGAAGCTGTAGTCGAGCGAGATGGGCAATACGCGCAGCGCGGTGATGTCGATGAAGGCGCGCGCCTCGGGCACGGCGAGCGCGACGGCGTCGAACGACACGCGGCCGCCGAAGTGCATCCACCACGTGGGGCGGAACGCGAGGTCAGCGCTCAACACCCGGAAGGCGACGCCCACCGCATCGTGTTGCTCGTGGAAGGCGAGGGCGGCGCGGCCGACGCGCCCGAAGGTGACGCCCGCGCGCGCGCCGAGCACGAACTGGCCGAGCCGGTTCTGCGCCTCGAGGTACTGCGGGTCTTTGAGCGCGTCGCCGACGAAGCCGAGGTACTGCGCGCCGCGCGGCTGGTTCCATCGCGGCAGCGCCACCCAGCCGCCGTACGCGTCGAAGTCGAATGCGCCGAAGGTGACGCCGAGGTTCGCGCCGTCGAAGCGCACGTAGCGGCTGGAGCCCGGCAGCGTCACCTGACGCCCGAGGCGCACGCGGAAGTGCTCCTGCTTGAACTGCATCCACGCGGCGGTGACGTCGCCGTCGCCGAGCAACCCATCGCGCGGGCCGACGCGGCCCCACGCCGAGAGCTCGCCGCTGACGCTGTCGTTCGCGTTGGGCAGGTCGACGCCGCCGAAGCGCATGAAGCCGGTGGTGGTGAAGGGGTACGCGGGCTCCACGCGGGTGACGGCGCCGGGTTGCCCGGGCACGAGCCCCTGTGAAAACACCTGCGCGACCGTCGACACCTTCGCGTCGGCCCACACCGCGTCATCGGCGCGCGCCGTCGTCGCGAGCACCGCGCAGTACGCCAAGCCTCCGATGACGTGATGAAGGCGCATCCCCACCCCCGGTTCCTCGAAAGACCCTGCGCGTAGCGGACCCGAAGCGCGGTCGGAAAGCGCAATCTCTGCGCTTATGGACTGCATATTATGCGCTTGTGAAGTTCGCGCGTTTCGCCTCAACGTCTTGACGTTTTCCAAGCGGGAGGAACGGTCATGAAGCTGCGGATCACGTTGGTGAGTCTGGTCGTGTCGGTGTGGTTCGGCTGCGCGGGTGCGACGGGCCCGCAGGGTCCACAGGGCGATCCCGGTGAGACGGGCGCTCCGGGACCGCAGGGCCCGCAAGGCGACGCAGGAGAGCCCGGCACGCCGGGAACTCCGGGCACGCCCGGCACGCCGGGAGATCCCGGGCCGCAGGGTGACGCAGGCGCGCCGGGGCGCGACATCCGCCTCGTGGGCGCTGGCCTCAAGGTGACCGTGTTGGACGCGGGCATCACCGGCACCGTCGGCTCGATGGAGCTGCTCCTCACCGACGACAGCAACCGGCCGCTCGACCGCACCGGCACCTTCACCGAGGGCGCGGTGTCGCTCTCGTTCGTGCCCGCGTGGCTCGACGTGCGCAACGACGGCATGGTGCTCGACTACACGCCGTACAAGCGCAACGCCGCGGGCCAGTCAGCGGCCGACACCGGCGGCACGTGGACCGAGCTGGAGCCGCTGCAGAGCGGCCGCTACCGCTACACCTTCGGCACCGCGCTCGACACCACGGGCCACGCCGACCGCACGCACACCTTCGCGATGTACGGCTCGCGCACCTTCCAGGGCACCTCGTACGTGGCCAACGTGGTGCAGAACTTCCGGCCCGACGGGCAGCCGGTGACGGTGACGCGTGAAATCGTCACCACCCAGGCCTGCAACGGCTGCCACGGCACGCTCAAGCTGCACGGCGGCTCGCGGCGCGAGGTCGGGCTGTGCATCACCTGCCACAACCCGGGCACCATCGACCCCGACACCGGCAACTCCGTCGACTTCAAGGCGCTCATCCACAAGCTGCACCGCGGCGCGAACCTGCCCTCGGTGCTCGACGGCGGCGTGTACGAAATCATCGGGTACATGGGCTCCGTCAACGACTACAGCGACGTGGCCTTCCCCCGGAGCATCGAGGACTGTCAGGTCTGCCACCAGGGCTCGTCGGCCGACCAGTGGAAGACGCACCCCACGCGCGCCGCGTGCACCACCTGCCATGACCGCACGTGGTTCGCCGACGCCAACCCGCCGGCGGGCTTCACGCTGCACGGGCAGAGCTGGGCCAACGCGAACCCCACGTCGACGCCGCCCGGGCCGCGCACCGACGACTCGAGCTGCGTCACCTGCCACGGGCCGACGGGCATCTTCCAGGTCGAGAACGTGCACTCCGCGCCGGAGCTCGACACCTCGCACGCGCTGGCCGTCACCATCGACCCCATCGCGGGGCAGGTCGCGCCGGGCTCGCAGCTGAGCTTCACCTTCCACGTCACCTATGACGGTCAGCCGCGCAACCTCACCGCGCAGCCGCTGAGCTCGCTGAGCGCGGTGCTCGCCGGCCCCAACAGCGACTTCGTCACCATGTGGGGCGCCAACCCGTACACCTCGGCGAACATGCTCACCACCGGCACGCTGGTGGCGGTCGACGCTGACGCGGGCGTCTACAACTACACCTTCCCCGTGGCGTCGGCGCTCCCGCCGAGCGCGACCGGCAGCTACACGGTGGGCATGGAGGGCTCGGTGAACGCCGCGCAGCCGCGCTACGCCTTCATGTCGCCCAAGCAGCCCTTCGCCGTCACCGACCCCACGCCGGTGGCGCGCCGGCGCGTCATCGACTCCGCGAAGTGCAACGCGTGCCACGGCGACCTCACCTTCCACGGCGGCGCGCGGCGCGGCGGTGAGTACTGTGTGATGTGCCACAACCCGAACAACGCCAACAACGAGCGCATCTCGCGCTTCGAGGGCTCCACGGTGGTGGCGGAGAGCGTCGACTTCCGCGTGATGATCCACAAGATCCACGCGGGCGTGAACCTGAGCCAGCCGTACATCGTCTACGGCTTCCCGGCGCCGACGGTGGCCAACCCGGCGGGCACGCCCACCAACTTCGGCGAGACGCGCTACCCGCGGGCGCTCAACGAGTGTGAAGCGTGTCACCTCCCCGGCACGTGGGCGTTGCCGGCAGCGCAGGGCCGCGCGCCGAGCATCCTCCAGCAGCTGAGCTGCTCCGAAGACCCGGCGGCCGACACCGACAGCTACTGCACGGGCTCCGCGTGGGCCATCACCGACACCATCCAGATTCCTCCGGAGACGTCGGTGTGCACCAGCTGCCACGACCAGACGTACACCATGGCGCACGCGCAGGTGAACACCGCGGCCAGCGGCGTCGAGACGTGCACCACGTGTCACGGGCCGGGCAAGGCCTTCGATGTGAAGACCGTGCACGGGATGTAGGCTCGCGCAGCGCATGGGAAGTCTGGCGACACCGGCGGGCGCGTTGGCGGTGGGCACTGCGTTCATCGCAGCGCTCCTGCTCGTGCACTACCTCGTGCGCCGGCCGGCGCTGACGCCGGGCGTGCGGCTGCAGCTGCTGCTGGGGCTCGCCATCTTCCCCTTCATCGCGGCGGTGGCCACCACCGCG
Source organism: uncultured Archangium sp. (assembly GCA_946479335.1). The sequence continues at coordinate 5,971 of CAMLFP010000204.1, read as the reverse complement.
TCGGGCATGGAGCGCACCACCGAGCGCGACTTCTGCGGCTCCTGCCACGTGATGGAGGCGCACGTGGCCGACCTCGCCGACCCGCACAGCGCCGGGCTCGCCGCGCGGCACAGCCACAACAAGTTGATGGGCGGCCACCCCTGTTACACCTGCCACGCCAACTACGGGATGCTGGGCTACCCGCTCACCAAGTTGAAGGGCATGTCGCACGTCTACAACTACTACCTGCGCGGCTACCGGAGCTGGCCGCTCGACAAGTTCCTCGCCGAGGTGCGCATCGCCGAGCCGTTCCCGAACCAGAATTGCCAGCAGTGCCACTCCGGGTCGCTGGCCAGCTTCCAGAACGTGCGCGAGCACATGGCGGCGTCGGAGGCGTTGTCGACGGGCTCCATCTCGTGCGCGTCAGCCGGCTGTCACGGCGTGGCGCACCCCTTCAGCAAGCGCCCGGAGGAGCTCTAGATGCACCGGCTGCTCAGGCTGCTCGCGAAGTGGCCGACGGAGCGCATGCTGCGCGTGGCCTGCGTGCTGGGCCTCCTCGCGCTCTCGTTGATGGTGTGGGGCGTGCTGTCGGGCCGCGCGCTGCCGGTGGTGGCGTCGATGTCGCTGGCGCAGGGCTTCGGGGTGACGGCGTGTCTCTTCTTCGGGCTGTCCATCGCCGCTGAGGCCGCGCGCGGGAAGCGCCCGTGAAGCGTCGCGCGTGGGCGTTCGCCGCGGTGGCGATGGTGGCGGCGGCGTGCGGTGTGGTGGCGGAAGACCCGCAGGACGCGCCGGTGCACATCTCCGGGAAGTACCAGCTGGCGCGCTACACGCCGGGGCACGTCGCGCACCTGGGCTTGAAGGGGGAAAAGCAGCTCCAGTGCACCAACTGTCACGCGCTCGACGACGGCGGCTTCTCGCTGCCCGGCACCGAGGTGTGCGCGACATGCCACGAGGCGCAGAGCGAGCAGCACCACCCGCTCAACGAGAAGCAGAAGATGAGCTGCTTCACCTGCCACCCCTTCACCGCGGCGGTGGGCCAGCGCTTCGAGAAGTGGCGCTGCCTCGACTGTCACCGTGAGCCGATGGAGGGGAAGCCGGGCATCGAGGTGCACGCGCAGCAGTGCGTGGCGTGTCACCGGCCGCACCTCGAGCCCTTCACGCAGGCCGCCGACTGCCGCACGTGCCACGACGTCGAGGTGAAGCACGGCTTCAAGGCGTCGACGATGGCCGGCACCTGCATGGCGTGTCACCCGCACCACACGAAGGCGGCGGTGGCGAGCCAGCAGTGCCTCACGTGCCACGCGACCTCGAAGGTGCCGGCGTCAGGGCGCGTGGAGCCGGAGGCGCTCTTCGCCAACGGGCACACCGGCTGCGGGAGCTGCCACACCCCGCACACCTTCGTGAAGTCGGCGGTGAAGGCGTGCACCACCTGCCACACCAACAAGCCGGTGCTGGCCGATGACGTGCACAGCTGCGTGGGCTGTCACCAGCCGCACGTGAAGCAGGCCGCGCCGGTGGCGTGCCTCTCGTGTCACAAGAAGGTGCAGGTGACGCACCCCAAGACGCCCGCGGAGGGCGTGCCCGGCGCGCAGCCCGCGGAGCAGGCGTGCATCGGCTGTCACCCGCCGCACGCGCCAGAGGTGGAGAGCGCGCTCGCGCGGCCGTGCACCGCCTGTCACTCCGGCGGGCCGTTCAAGCAGGACGTGGTGCACGCGGCGACGGTGACGTGCGATTCGTGTCACGAGCCACACGTCGGCAAGCCGAAGCCGGGCCTGTGCAAGCAGTGCCACCAGGAGCAGCTGACGAAGACGGCGCGCAACGCGGGCCACGCCGACTGCGTGACGTGTCACGCGGGGCTGCCGCACGACACCACGGCGCCGGTGAAGCCGTGCCTCGCCTGCCACGAAGACGTGAAGCCCACGCAGGTCGCGCACCAGACGCGCTGCGCCGAGTGTCACGAAGACCACTCCGGGCGCGTGACGATGAAGAGCTGCGCGCAGTGCCACGAGCTGAAGTCGTTGGGCGGCCTGCACCAGGTGGCGAAGCACGCCGAGAAGTGCACCAGCTGTCACGCGCCACACCCGCCGGAGCCCGGCTTCGGGCCGCAGAGCTGCCTCGCGTGTCACAAGACGTTGCCGAAGGAGAACCACCCGACGCTGCCGAAGCAGTGCGCCAGCTGTCACCTCTTCAGGAAGCCATGAGACGACGCCTCGTCATCGCCGGGGTGGTGCTGGCGTGCCTCGCGCCGCTGGCCGTGCCGCGCGTGCAGTTCCTCGTGGGGGGCGCGCTGGTGAACCTGGGCTACCGCTTCCAGGACCACCTCCACGCGTACGACTTCGGCCATGGCGAGGCGCTGACCGCTGCCGAGGTGTGGGAGGAGTTCCAGCGGCAGAACGGGCTGGCCTCGGCGGTGCGCCACCGCTTCCCCCGGTCGACGTGGCACCCGGTGGTGGCGATGCTGGTCTGCATGGACGCGCGCATCGACACCAACGAGCTGAGCGGCGACACGCGGCGCAACGCCTACGTGCTGCGCACCGCCGGCTCGGTGATGGGCCCCGAAGAGGGCGACATGCTGGAGCTCGCGGTGAACAACGGCGTGAAGGTGGTGGTGCTGACGCGCCACACCGAGTGCGCGGCGGAGGCGGTGGCCAACGACCCCTCGGCGCGCGCGAAGTACCCGGCGCTGGCGCAGATGGTCGACCAGCGCCCGGCGCAGTGGGCCGCGTTCCTCGCCCGGCCCGCCATCGCGAAGCGCATCGCCGACGGCGAGCTGCTGGTGAAGGAGCTGCTCATCGACACCAGCGACGAGACGTTGAAGCCGCTGCCCTGAGGGCGCTCACGCCAGGGCGTGGAAGACGTTCTGCACGTCGTCGTCCTGCTCGAGCAGGTCCACCATCTCCAGCACCTCCTTGGCCTGGTCGGCGGGCAGGTCGACCGGCGTCTGCGCGACGTACTCCACCGAGGTGGCCAGCACGTTCAGCTTCCGCTCCTCGAGGGCGTGCTGCAGCTTGCCGAAGTCGGGGAAGTCACAGCGGATGATGAGCTGCTTCTCGCCCTTCTCACCCTGACCTTCGCCGAGTTCCTGGAGGCCGAAGTCGATGAGGTCGAGCTCCAGCGCGTCGGCGTCGATGCCCGCGGGGTCGAGGCGGAAGACGCCCATCTTCTTGAACATGAAGCCGACGGCGCCCGCGTTGCCCATGTTGCCGCCGCCCTTCTTGAAGTGGCTGCGGATGTTGGCGACCGTGCGCACCACGTTGTCGGTGGCGGTCTCCACGATGACGGCGATGCCGTGCGGCCCGTAGCCTTCGTAGATGATGGTCTCGTAGTCCTTCTGGTCTTGCCCGGCGGCGCGCTTGATGGCGGCGTCGACCTTGTCTTTGGGCATGTTGGCGTGGCGCGCGTTCTGGATGGCGCGGCGCAGGGCCGGGTTGGAGTGCGGATCAGTGCCACCGGCCTTGACGGCGATGGTGATCTCCTTGCTCACGCGCGTGAAGGCCTTCGCCATCTTGTTCCAGCGCGCGAACATCGTGTGCTTACGGGTCTCGAAGATGCGTCCCATGAGGGCGCACATACCAAGTTGATTGACGCTTCGCGCGCGCGGTGAGAAAGCCCGCCGCGTCGTCGCCCGAAGGAAGCCGGTGAGAGTCCGGCGCTGCCCCGCAACGGTATGCAGGAATTGGCCTGCGAGTCCGACACTTCGACGACGGTGGAGTTCACCCATAGTCCTGAGCCCGAGGGCGGCTCACTGGAGTGTCAATGCAGACCTTGAGAGTGTCGTTTGTCGTGTTGAGCGCGTGCGTGCTGTGCGCGTGCCCCGGGCCGTCGGGCAATGACGGTGGCGTCGGCGGAGGCGTGGGCTTCACGGGCGGCGGTGCGGGCGTGACGGGCGGGGGCTCCGCGCAGGTGGGCGGCGGCGCGGCGACCACCGGCGGCGGAGATGGCGCGACGGGCGGCGGTGCGGCCGTCACCGGCGGCGGTTCAGCGGTCACCGGCGGAGGCTCCGGCGCGACCGGCGGCGGCACCGCCGATGCGGGCGTCGACTGCAGCACCGTCGCGCTCGACCCCGCGCTGGGCACGCTCGCGCTGCGCAACGGCGCCACGGTGGCGATGTACGGCAACATGCCCAGCGACTTCATCGCCGTCGGCGCGATGGGCGACACCTTCTGGGGCCTCAACGCGCTCAACCAACTGCGCATCCTCGGCACGCTGCCCACGCTGGCGCCGGGCGTGGCGATGCCCATCCGCTCTCCCGAAGACACCGACGCGGGCGCGGTCATCTTCGGCAGCCCCTTCGTCGTCACGAAGGGCACGCAGGTGATGACCGGGTACACGAAGCTCGACTACTCGGGCGAGCTCTTCATCTACGAGACCACCGACGGCGGGCAGCAGTACGTCAGCGCCACCGGCAACTTCACCGCGGCGAGCGTCGGCGACGCGTGGCTCGTCAACAGCCTCGACGTCGGCGCGGCGACCGGCGCGGGGGTGTACGCGCTCGATGACACCGGCCCCTTCGTCTTCGCGCAGTTCGACCCGACCTGGGCCAGCGGCTACACGGCCGCCACCGACCACGGAGTGCTGCTGCTGGGCTACGCCGACGGCAGCTTCAACAACCACGTCACCGCGGCGGCGCCCGCGCTGTATGCGAGCGCGCTCTCCGGGCGCACCTCGTTCGCGTTGACGGGCGCGCCGGAGCTGCCGCTCGACGGCGCCGATGGTCTCGCCGGCCTCGCGTGGGTGGGTGACGACGCGGTGTACCTGCGCTCGGTCAACTACAAGCCGGTGCGCGTGGAGCGCCTGCCGCTCAACTTCGACGGGTCGTCCATCGACGCGGGCGCGGCGGTGCCGATGCTGGAGGCGGTCGACACCTGCACCAGCCTGCTCTTCATCACCGGCCACGACGGCGGCGTGGTGGTCGGCGTGCAAGACCGCACCGGCGCCCGGCTCCTCAAGGTCGTGCCGTAAGTGCGCGCGGCGCTGCTGCTGCTCGTCGTCTTCTCTGCGTGTGGCCCGGTCGCGTCTCTCCCCGACGCGGCCGAGCCGCACGACGGAGGTCTGCCCGACCGCGGCGTCTCCGATGGCGGCTTCGACCCTTACGCCGACGCGGTGACGCGCTTTACGCCCGGTGAAGGCGCGGGCTTCGGGCAAGACCGCATGCCCGGCGTGGTGCTGGGCCCGCCGAGCGGCGGCGGCGACACCGCGGGCAGCACCGACGTGGTGTCGCTGGGCCGCGCGGGCGTCATCGAGCTGGAGTTCACCGACTTCCTCGCCATCGATGGCCCCGGCGTCGACCTGCTGGTCTTCGAGAATGGCTTCCGGGGCTTCCTCGAGCGGGGCGACGTCGCGGTCAGCGAAGACGGCGTCGAGTGGCGCGACTTCGTGTGCGACGGCGGCTGCGCCGGGCTGCACCCGGTGTACGCGAACCCGGCCACCGGCGTCTCCGCGACCGACCCCGCGGTGGCGGGCGGAGATGGCTTCGACCTCGCCGACGTCGGCCTGACGCGGGTGCGCTTCGTGCGCGTCACCGACACCGGCACCAACGCGTTCTACGCCGCGCCGGGCGGAGGCTTCGACCTCGACGCGGTGGCGGTGGTGAACGGCGAGCTGCCGTAGCGAGGGCGGTGCTGCGGCTCGGCTCGTGCGTGTCACCGACGCGAGCGCCGAGTCGCTCCGACGTCGACGCAATATGCTCGCGCGCGGCGAGCTGCCGGAGCGCGGTCTCCGCAGCTCGACTCGTGTACGTCATCGGGCGGCTTCGACGTCGACGCGGTGTCGGTGGTCGCTCCCTCGCGGTTCGACTCGCGCGCCGCGTGGCTCCGACCTCAACGCGGTTTGGGCGCGAGCCGCGAACTGCGAAAGGCGCGCTCCCTTCGCGGCACGCCTTCGATGTCTGCGTGCGTTCGCCGCGCCGTCTACTGGCAGCCGGTCACCGTGACTTCACTCGCGCGCCCGGTGGCCTCGAAGAGCCACAGCGCGCTCCCGGCGTCGGGCGACA
>CAMLFP010000203.1 GCA_946479335.1 uncultured Archangium sp. | reverse complement strand
ACCTCGACCTGCCGCCACGCGTCGGTCGGGCTGTAGAGCAGCAGCGCCCGCGCGCCGGGCTCGCCGCTGGCCCGCGCCCGAACGCGTCTGGCCTGAAACGGCGCCTGGAGACCGATGCGCCACGCGAGCGGCACCTCGGTGGCGGCCATGAGGTCCCACACCTCGTCGAAGTTCGTCAGATCGTGGCCAGCGTCGACGGGCATCGCGGCCATCAGATTCGGAGCCGCGCCATGCCGTCAACCACTTACGCGGCGCGCTGTCGCAGTTGGTAGACGAAGTTCAACGTCTCGGCGACGGCGTCGTAGAGCGCCTCCGGCACCTCGTCGTTCAAGTCGATGCGCAACAGCGCGTGCGCGAGCGGCACGTTGCGCAGGAGCGGCACGTCGTGCTCCTTCGCGAGCTCGCGGATCGAGGCGGCTCGCCCCTCGATGCCCTTGGCGATGACGCGCGGGGCGTTGTCTTTCTGCTTGTCGTACTTGAGCGCGATCGACACGTGCTCGGGGTTGGTGACGACGACGTCGGCGCCCTTCACCGCCTCCATCTGCGCGCCCTCGAGGAGCTCGTGCGCCATCTCCTTGCGCTTGGCCTTGTGGTGCGGGTCGCCTTCCGACTCCTTGTATTCCTTCTTCACGTCGTCCTTCGACATCATCTGGTCCTTCATGTAGCTCTTGTGCTGCCACCAGACGTCGAAGATGGCGAAGGCCACGAAGACCCCGGTGGTCTTCTTCACCACGCGGGCCACCAGCTCGCCCATCACGTTCATCGTCAGCTGTGCGTCACCGTTGATGGTCGCGGCGACCAGCCCCATCGCGTCACGCACCACGCCGTAGACCACGTACCCGGTGACCCCGAGCTTGAACATCGACTTGAGCAGCTCGACCACCTGCTTCTTGCCGAAGAGGTTCTTGAGGCCGGAGATGGGGTTGAGCTTCTCGAACTTCGGCATCACCGCCTTGAGCGCCAGCAGCGCGCCCACCTGGAGGAACTCCATCACCCCGCCGAACACCGCCGCCGCCAGCACGATGGGGACACTGAGCACCAGCAGGGCCTGCCACGCCAACAGCATCAACTGCTGGGTGGCGAGCGTGATGCCTTCGGGGTGCGCCGTGTGCTCGATGGCGAAGAAGAAGAGCTGCTTGATGCGCGTCTCCACGCTCTCCCATGACGCGCTGACCGTGGCCATGGCCACCGCGAAGGCCGCGACGCTGGAGAGGTCCTTGCTCTTCCAGACGTTGCCTTCCTTGCGGGCGTCGTCGAGCTTCTTTTGCGACGGCTCCTCGGTCTTGTCGCCACCTTCAGACACGCGTCGAGGCTCCTCTCACGTCAGCAGGTACAGCGCCTGTTTCAGCCAGCGGAACATCACGCCGTACTCGCCGGTGATGCGGTTGAGCAGCAGGTGGATGCAGGTGAACACGATGAGCACCGTGACCACCGGCTTGATCTGCATCGACACGAAGAACACCTGCACCTGCGGCGCGACGCGGTTGATCATGCCGAGCCCGAGGTCGGTGATGAAGGCCGCGAGCAGCACCGGCGACGCCAGCGCCAACGCGATGCGAACGAGATCTCCGAAGACGCGCAGCACCGTCTCGAAGAACGGCCACGTGCCGTGGGAGAAGCGCGGGTACGAATCGAGGGGGATGGCCTGGAGGCTGTCGCCCAACGCACCGATGACGATGTGGTGCCCACCGAGCGAGAGGAACAGCACCACCGTCATCTGCAGGTTCAGGTTGGCAAAGAGCGAGGCCTGCGTGCCCAGCTGCGGCACGAACAACGTCGCCTGGTTGGTGCCTCCGATGGTGTCCATCAGCACGCCCGCGGAGTTCGCCGCGTCGAACACCATGCCCACGATGAACGCGATGGTCAGACCGATGAAGAGCTCCTTGAGCATCAGCGCGATGAAGAGGATCGCGGAGATGGGGATCTCGCGGACCTGCGCGATGATCACCGGGTAGAGCACCATGCCCAGCATCACGCCGAGGCCCATCTTCACTTCTTGCGGCACCGCCTCACCGCCGAGGAACGGCGTGAGGATGATCACCGGCAGCACCCGCGCCATGAGCAGCGCGAACGCGAGCAGGAGCTGCGTGAAGCTCACCTGAATGCCGAACTCGTGCTGCAGCTGCGCGACGAGTGCCTGTACCTCTTCGGAGCCCATGGTCGCTTCAGTGGCCGATCAACGCGGGGAACCGGTCGTAGATGTTGAACGTGAAGCGCAGGAGGGTGGCGCCCATCCACGGGCCGGCGAGGCCCAGCACGCCGAAGATGATCACCAGCTTCGGCGCGAACGAGAGCGTCTGTTCCTGGATCTGGGTCGCGGCCTGGAACACCGAGACCACGAAGCCGATGATCAGCGCGAGCAGAATCGGCGGGCCGGAGATGACCAGCACCATCATGAGCGCCTGCGAGATGACGTAGCTGAGTTGGTGCATACGCGCCTTTCTACAGGTAGCCGATGACCAGGCCCTTCGCGATCAGGTACCAACCGTCGACCATCACGAAGAGCAATAACTTGAACGGCATCGAGATGGTCGTCGGCGACAACATCTGCATACCGAGCGCGAGGAGGATGTTCGCCACCACCATGTCGATGACCAGGAACGGCACGAACAACAGGAAGCCGATCTGGAAGGCCTCCTTGAGCTCCGAGACCACGAAGGCGGGCGTCAACACCAGGAAGTCGCGCTCCGCGATGTTCATGCGGTCCTCCGGCTTCCGCAGCTTGAGCGCCAGCGAATAGAAGAGCGTGCGATCTTTGGTGGTGACCTTCTTCATCAAGAAGTCACGCAGCGGCTCCTTGCCGCGGTCGGCCGCCTTGAGCAGCGTGTCGACGTTCTTGGCCTGCATCAGATCGCCCGACTCGGTGATGCTGCCCGCGTCGGCGGCCTTGAACATCGCCTGCCCCGTCGGCGCCATGATGTACACGGTGAGGATCACCGCGAGGCCGGTGATGACCTGCGTCGGGGGGATCTGCTGCGTGCCGAGCGCTGAACGCACGATCGACAACACCACCGAGATCTTCACGAAGCTGGTCACCATCAACAGCACGAAGGGCGCGAGGCCCATCGCCGCCAGCGCCAACATCAGCACCACCGGGCGGTTGGCGAACGAGTCGGAGCTGTCGAGCCCCGTCGGGGGTGCGCCCTCGGAGCCGCCCTTCTTCGCCGCGAAGGCCAACGCCGGCGTCAGGAACATCGCCAGCGAGAACAGCCACAGCCGGGCACGCATCAGTGCGGTCATTTCGTTTCCTTCACGGGGGCGGCGCCCTCGACGTCGGCGGCCACCGATTGAACTTTCGCTTCGCCCGGCGTCGGCGCGCTGTTTCGCCCGAGGAGCTTCTGGAGGAACGGGCTGAGCTGCACGCCCGCGCCCTCGCGAGCCCGCTGCAGCTTCTCGATCTGTCCGCGCTCGAGCTTCGTCAGCAACGAGAGCGAGCCGTCACCACCGCCGATCAGCAGCACCTCGCCGGCGGCCTCCACCACGAACAGCGCCCGCTTCTGGTCGAGCGCGACGCGCTCCAGCACGGTGACGACCGGCGTGCCGACCACCGGCTTGATGCCCATCAACCGGCGCAGGCCGACGTTCAAGGTCAGCCACGCGAGCGCGATGACGATGCCCAGCACCAACATGGTGCGGATGAGCGTCCACCCGACGCTCAGGTCATCATCGGGGCCGAGCCCGGGAGGCTCACTGTGGGGGATCTCCGGCTCGGGGATGATCGCCGGCGCGGGCGCCACGACCGGCGCGCCTTCGGGAGCCTTCGCCTCGACGGCCGGCGCGACAGGTTCAGCCGCCAACCCGGCGGGCGCCAACAACGCGAACAGCAAGACTCCGACGCGAAACACGCGGCGCACGGTATGCGAGGCGCGCGGGCGCGTCACCCCGCGAGTGAGAGGATTCGCACGCCCAGGTTGCCGTCGATCTCCACGAGCTCACCACGCGCGATGATCTTGCCGTTCACCGAGAGGTCGAGCGGCTCTCCGGCCACGCGGTTGAGATCGAACACGTGCCCGACCTTCAGCCCCACGACCTCCTCCGCGGTGGTCGCCACGCGCCCCAACTCGATGGAGATCTGCAGCGGGATGTCGTTCATCAAGTCGGCGCCAGCGGCGCCCTGCGCGTCTTCCAAGTCGTCTCTCCCTGAACCCGGATTGGTTGATGGATCTTCTTCGGAGGCGCCCTCGCCACCCGAGCCTTCACTCGAAATCACTTCGCTCGGCGGCGCCGGAGTGCCCACCGTCACGCCGGTCACCCTCGCCTGGCAGCGCCCGTCTTCGACGATGATCTCCGCGTCGAGGTGCCCGACCTGGCCGGTGCCGATGCGGAGCCGCGCCGTACCACCTTCACCTTGATCGGGCCGGCACGTCAGCGCGTCGACCAGCACCACGTCGCGCTCGCCCAGCTGCGCGAGGTCTCCGGCGGCGATCTCCACGCGGCCGATCTCCGCGCGGATCTGCGCGGGCACATTGCGCAGCCGCCCGAGGTGCAGCTCCGCGTCGCGCGCTCGCCGGGCGCGCCGCAGCGCCGCGTCAGACGGAGGACTCACCGCGCTCAACACATCTTCGGGCAGCACCACCCGCACGTAGCCCGCGGTGTTCCCGAAGACGGCCTTCAGCTGCAACACCGTCAGCCGCTCATTGTCGGGGATGAGCCCCCGAATCTCTCCGAAGCTGCTCACCGCGCCCTCGATCCGCAACGTGGGGAGCGCGGGGTCCAACGACGGTGAGAGCACCTTGAGCAGCTCGATGAGCACGTAGGTCATCACGCCGTCTTCGATGTCGGTGAGCGGGCGCATCCCCACTGCGTCACCGACGCCGCCGAGCAGCAGGTCGATGGTGTGGTGGGCGAGGCCGAGTTCCACCTCGAGCAGGCCGCGCGTCTTGTTGGGCGCCGGCGCCAGCACGGCGAGGAACGTGGTGTCGCCGATGTAGTGCTGCAGCTGCGACATCGGCACCACGTGCACGAACTCGGTCTGCAGCGAGACCTGCTCCTCGATCATCTCCTGCAGGCGCTTGCGCACCGAGCTCGCCACCTCGCCCGACGGCCGAACCGGCGGCAGCAACCACTCGAGGTTCTTCACCAGACGCGCGTCGCGCTTGCTGACGTGCTCCAGCCCGCTGAAGACGAACGGCTGCCACTCACGCCCGGCGCTCTCTTCGTGACGCGGCTCCGGCTCCGGAGGCGGCTTGACCGGCCGCGAGGTCGGCGCGCGGATCAACATCGTGTGTTCGGGACGATCGGCCACTTCAGCGCGCCTCGATCTTCAGATCTTCGAGCGTGAGGCCACGGGCGCCCAGCGCCTGCTTCAGCGCCTCGCCCTGCTCCTCGATCATCTTGAGCACGTCTTTGTCAGAGCCCTGGAAGACCGCCTTGATCTTCCCGTTGTGCGCCGAGATCTTGAGCGAGAGCCCGGAGAGCACGTCGCTCTTGAGATCGACCTGGAACTCCATCTTGCCCGCCGCGTTGGTGCCGATGCGCACGCGCTCGACGATCTTCTGGGCGAGCTCGTTGGCCACCTTGCGCAGGCGCTCGGAGCCGCTCGCCTCCTTCGTCTTCGCGACCGACACCGGCGCCATCAACGCCGGGTTGAAGCGGAAGCTGGGGTTCGCCATCGGCGCGCCGTCTTTGCCGTCTTTGCTGCCCTGCTGGCCACCACCGCCCTTGTCAGCGTCGGCCTTGATGTCGCCCTTCTCACCGCGCGCCCCCGCGGCGCCCGCGTTCGACGACGTGGAGCTCGCCTCGCTGCGCTCCTCGGCACGCTCCGTCGCGGCCGCGCGGTCTGACTTGTGCGCCTCGGAGCTGCGCGCGCTCCCCGACTTGTCAGACTTCGAGGCCTCGTTGCTCTGCGCGGTGCTCTGCGACGACTGCTCCTGCACGTGGCCCGCGACCTCGCTCTCCTGACGCGCGCCGGTCTGCACCCGCTCGCCCGTCTGCGACTCGCCGAGGCGCGACTTGAACGTCGAGGCCTCCTGGCGGTTCGACTCGCCCATCTTCTCGGCGTCGGCGTGACCCAACAGCTCGGCGATGGCCGACTTGGCGAGGCCGCTCTCCTGCTGCGTGGCCTGCTGCCGTTGCGCCTGGTTGGCCTGCGCCTGCTGCTGCTGCGAGCCCACGAGCTTCTTGAAGGCGCTGTTCTCGTTGAACTTCTTGGTCTTCTGCGCGTCTTCCTGACGCTTGGCTTCCTGGAGGCGCGCAGCGGTGCGCTCGGCCGCGCGCTCATCGACCCCGCGCAATGCTTCTTCTCCCGTCGCAACCGTTGGGGTTGCAGGACGGTGCCGATCACCGCCAGGTTCATCTCCTCCTTCGCCTGCCGCTCCGCCTTCACCTGCTTCAAGAACGCTTCCTTGTTCTTCTCGATGGCCTTCTTCTCCATCGCGGCGGTGGCCATCTCCTCACGGCGTTGCTCGACGAGCTTCTCCGCCTGGGTGACGACCTCCTTCTGGCGCTCGACCTCGAGGGCCTGCTGCGCCTCTTCGTCTTTCAGCCGCGCCTCGAAGCGGCCCATCTGCTGGAAGCCGTTGATGCCGCCGCCCTTGGCGGTCATCTCGTTCAAGAACGCCTGCACCTTGGCCTTGCGCTCGACCTTCATGCGCTCGAGCGTCTGCTGCATGGTGGCCAGCTGCTTCTTCTCTTTTTCGGCCTCCTTGACGGCCGCGGAGAACGCGTCTTTCGCGTCTTCCTCAGCCTTCGTCCTGATGTCGAGGAGGGCCTGGAGCCGATAGGGAGGCATCGCCCCGAGCCTACACCGTCATCACCCTTCCGCGTCGGCGAACATGTCGACCAGCCGCTGGACCGTCTCCTCGAACGGGGTGTTCTCGAAGGTGTCCTGCTTCAGGAAGTTGATGATCGTGTCGTACTTGTCGATGGCGTAGTCGGTGCGGGGGTCGGTGCCGTACTGGTACGCGCCGAGCAGAATCAGGTCGCGCTGCTTCTCGTAGGTCGACAGCGTCTCGCGGAGCTTGCCGGCGGCCTTCTTGTGCTCCTTCGAGACGATCTGGCTCATCACGCGGGAGAGCGAGGCCAGCACGTCCATCGCGGGCCACTGGTTTCGCTCACCGAGCGCGCGGTTCAAGATGAAGTGGCCGTCGAGAATACCGCGCACCTCGTCGGCGATGGGCTCCTCCATGTCACCGCCGGCCACCAGGCAGGTGTAGATGGCGGTGCACTTGCCCTTCTCTGAATTGCCGGTGCGCTCCAGCATGCGCGGCAGCATCGAGAACACCGACGGCGGGTAGCCCTGACGCGCCGGAGGCTCGCCGATGGCGAGGCCGATCTCACGCTGGGCGCGCGCGAGACGCGTCACGGTATCGAGCATGAAGAGCACGTTGCCGCCGCGCTCGCGGAAGTACTCGGCGATGGCGGTGGCGACGTAGCCCGCGCGCAGACGCACCAGCGACGGTTGGTCGGAGGTCGCGCAGATCACCACCGAGCGCTTCATGCCTTCGTGGCCCAGCGCGTCTTCGATGAACTCCAGCACTTCGCGACCACGCTCGCCGATGAGCGCGATGACCGAGAGCTCCGCGGCGGTCTGCCGGGCGATCTGGCCCATCAAGGTCGACTTACCGACGCCGGAGCCTGCGAACAAACCGATGCGCTGGCCTTCGCCGACGGTGAGCAAACCATCGATGCAGCGCACACCGAGCGCGAGGGGCCGCGTGATGCGCTGGCGCTTGAACGGGTCGGGGCAATCGCGGTCCACCGCCCACGGCAACATGGTGTCGGTCGGGAGCGGCTTGCCGTCGATCGGCTCGCCGATGCCGTTCAGCACCCGGCCCAGCAACCCGTCGCCGGCCCAGATGGTCAGCGGTCGCCCGGTGGGGATCACCTCGGAGTCAGGGCCGATGCCCGAGAGCTCGCCCAACGGCATCAGCATCACGATGTCGCCCTGAAAGCCGACGACCTCCGAGCGCACCTCTTCGTTCCCGCGGCGGATGAGGCACACCTCGCCCACGCGCACGTTCGGCACCGCAGCCTTGATGACGAGGCCGGTCAGCTCCGTGACGCGCCCACGCACCCGCACCGTCTGCGTGTTCTTGATGATGTCGGCGTAGCGCCGAAGGTCGAGCGCGGCGCCCATCTACTTCACTTCCTTCTTGGTCTCGGTCGGCGTCAGCACGTTGCGCAGCATGTCGATCTGCGTGCGGATCTGCCCGTCGATGGTGCCGTATTCGGTGCGGATGATGCAGCCCCCGCGCTCCACGTCGTTGTCGTCGCGGATGGAGACGTCGACGGTGCGCCCGATGAGCTCCATCAAGCGAGGGTTCTTCGCGCGCAACAGCTTGCCGTCTTCCGGGTTCACCTTGATCACCATCGCCTTCGAGCTGCGCGCGGCCTCCGTGCAGTTGGCGACGATCTCCAGCACCAGCTCCGGCGAACGCTCGAGGTCACGCCCGATGATCTTGTTGGCGCACATCAACGCCAGCTCGAGCACGTCTTTCTGCGCGTCGGAGATGATCTGCCCGGCCTGCAGCTTGGCGCGCGCGATCTCCTCGGCCGACCGGGCCTGGATGTCGGCCTTCGCCTCCTCGCGCGCCTTCGCGAAGACCTCCTCCTTGAAGCGCAACGCCTCGGCCTTGATCTCCTCGGCCCGCGCCTGCGCCTCGGCGATGATCTGCTTGCCGACGGTCTTGGCCTCGAACTCTTCGGCGTTCACCACCTGTGCGCGGCGCGGCGGCGGCAGAATCGGCTTCTCGTTCAACGACTCACCGGCGTCGCCTTTGATCACCCGGCCCAGCACTCGCGAAGCACCAGACCCTGGAACTCGCCTCTCGGATCCGTCATCCATCGTGAGGGCAGCTTAACGCGAACCGTCGCCGGGTCCACGCCGCGGGCCCTTCACCACCGGCGAACGACTGGGGTTGGTCCCCGCGCTCGAACGCTCCGCAGGCGCCTTCCGCTGGGGGATCGGCTGGAGCGGTGAGGTCCCGCGGCGGGGCGGCTGGGTGTCGAGGGGGTCATTGCTCCGTGGCGGGAGCGGCTTGCCGTCGCGCAGCACTTTGCGCCGCACCTGCGAATCGGTGGGCGCGGCCTCGGCGACAGGCACCGGCCGCCGTGCCAGCACCGGCGGCTTGCTCGCCGGCTGCTCCGGGAGCGACCGGCGCACAGGCGGCGGCTGCAGCGCTCCGGTCGGCTTCCGCGCCGGCGGTGCGGTCAGGCCCCTGGGCGCCTCGAGTCGCGGCGGAGGTTGCGGCGGCGCGACCGGCTTCGGCGCAGGCATCGGCGGCGGGAGTCGCATCGGGCGATCGACCACGCCCTTCTGCGCGAGCCGCTCGAGCTGCTCGACGATGTCCATGCGGCCGCCGTCGCCCTTCACCGGCTTGCCCTTCTCGTCACGCAGCCAGCGCTGCAGCAACTTGCCGAGGTCGCCCTGGTGGCGGCCCGCGAGGCTCTTCGCGAAGTCGGCCGACTGGGCGTACGCCGCGCGGATGATGCGCTGCACGCCTGCGCTCCGGAGCCCCAGGGAGGGGTTCTCGAGCGCGCCGTGCATGTCGAGCACCAGCCTGGCGTCCTTCTCGGTGAGCCGACGCGCCGCGCCCGCTTCGGCCGCCTTCGACGCCAGCAGGCGCTGATCGGGCGGCAGCTTGCCGAGAAACTCCGGCGCGGCGTCACCCAGCCCCGCGACGGCGGTGGCGAGCACCCGCGCGCCCATGCGATCGGCGACCGCCAACAACTCGCGCTGCTGCAGCGTCATCAGGTCTGAGAAGCGGAAGCTCCCGAGCTGCGCGGAGCTTGAACGCAGC
>CAMLFP010000202.1 GCA_946479335.1 uncultured Archangium sp. | reverse complement strand
GCGCACGCCGGGGTGGGCGTGGTGTCGGGCGGGGCCATCGGCTGCGATCAGGCCGCGCACTACGGCGCGCTCGACGCCGGCGGCGAGACGTGGGCCGTGCTGGGCCACGCGTTGGACCAGGTCGACGCGCCGCAGGTGAAGCTCGTCAACGCGATGCGCGACGCCGGGCAGACGCTGCTCTCGCAGTTCCCTCCCGGGTTTCGCGCCAACCTGAACAGCTTCGTGCAGCGCAACGCGGTCATCTCAGGGCTGGCCGACGCGGTGCTGGTGATGCGCGCGGGCGAGAAGTCGGGCGCGCTGCACACCGCGGTGTTCGCGCGGGAGCAGGGCCGGCCGGTGCTGGTGGTGCCCGGCCACCCGTGGGACGAGACCTCGCGGGGCTCCAACGCGCTGCTGCGCGAAGGCGCGACCCCGGTGCTCCGCCCGCAGCACGTGCTCGACGCGCTGGGCGTGACGGCCTCGCGCTCGCCCCGCGAGGCGCCGGTCTTCGACGTGTCGGTGCTCAGCGACGGTGCCCGGCAGGTGTACGACGCCCTCTCTGCGGCGACGGAGTTCGAGGCGTTGATCGCGCGCCTGCCCGCGCTGACCCCGGGGAAGATCTCCGCGGCTTTGGTAGAATTGGAAGTTCGAGGCGGCGTGCTGCATCTGGGGGCGCGTCGTTACGAAAAACGCTAGACACTCTCGTGTGTTGACGCGTCGAGAGAGCGTCCATTAAACACGTCGCTCGTTCGCCCGGTGTTGGTCAAAGGAAACTCCTACACAATGTTCGCACAGACCCTGCTCCACGACGCACTCACGGTGGCGCTTGGAGCCGCGGAAGCTCCCCAGAAGGAAACCTTCAAGGACCTCGTCGTCGCCTTCTTCCACGACGGCGGCCCGTTCCTCTACATCAACATCTTCTGGCTCGCGGCGGCGATCGCCGTGATGGTGGAGCGCGTCATCACGCTGTTCTTCCGTTACAACCTCGACGCGCCGCCGTTCATGGAGCAGATCACCAAGCTGGTGATGGCGGGCAACCCCGACCGCGCGGTGAAGCTGTGCGGCGCCGCGCCGAACTCGCCGCTGGCCAAGGTGGTGCGCGCCGGCCTGACCCGCGCGAACCGCGGGGAGATCGAGGTCGCGAAGGCCATCGAAGAGGCGACGCTCGAGAACGTGCCGCACATCGGCGCGCGCATTCAGTGGCTGTGGTCGCTGGCGAACATCGCGACCCTCGTCGGCCTCGTCGGCACGGTGTTCGGTCTCATCAACACCTTCCGCTCGCTGGGCAACGTGCCGGCCGACCAGAAGCAGGCGCTGCTGTCGAAGGGCATCTCCGAAGCGATGTACAACACGTTCTTCGGCCTCACGATCGCCGTGCTCTGCATCATCGCGCACCTCTTCCTGACCGCGTACGCGAAGAAGATGATCGAGACCGTCGAGCTGCAGGCGATGAAGCTCGAGAACCTCCTGGGCCGCCGCGCCGCCGGTGAGACCAGCGCGATGGACTTCGAGAAGGCGTCGTAAGGGCGAGTCGTGGCCTTCTACTTCTCCAAGCGCAAGATCAGGCCGAAGGAAGAAGAGGAGTCGGGCGAGCTCAACATCGTCCCGTACCTCGACATCCTCATGAACCTGATCATCTTCATGCTGCTCTCGATGGCGGGCCTCGCCACGTTCGGCATGTTGAACGTGAACCCGCCGTCGTACGGCGCGGGCGCGGGCAGCTCGGGTCAAGAGAAGCCGCCGCTCACGCTCACCGTCGCCATCGGCAAAGACGGCTTCTTCATCGCCGCGACCGGCGGCGTGTTGCCGGGCGTCGCGGAGAACGCGGTGCCGGGGACCACGGCGCCCACCATCGCCCGCAAGGCGAACGGTGAGTACGACTACGCGGCGCTCACCGAGAAGATGAAGGAGATCAAGAGCACCTTCCCGACCGAGACCAAGCTGATGCTCGCGGCCGAGGCGACCACCGATTACGACACGCTGGTGCAGACGCTCGACGCCACGCGCGAGACGGCTGACCGCAAGATCCTCTTCCCCGACGTGACGCTGGCGAGCTTCTAGAACATGGCGACCCCGACTTCGGCCCCAGAGCTCAGCCAGGACGACATCCAGCGGATGCGGTTCCGCAAGGCGATGGCGCGCAAGAAGCGCCGCGATCGCGAGGCGGAGGGCGAGATCAAGGAGCTCAACATCACCGCGATGATGGACCTGATGACCATCATCCTGGTGTTCCTCATCAAGTCGTTCTCGGCGTCGTCGATCACCGTCACCGCGTCTGAAGACGTGCGCCCGCCGGCGTCGTCGGCGCGCGCCACGCCCAAAGACACCATCGCCATCACCGTGACGCAGAAGAGCGTGATGGTGGGCGACAAGCGCAGGGTCGACCTGGTGGGCGGCGCCGCGCGGCCCGAAGACCTCCAGGGCAGCCTGGTGTTGCCGCTCGACGCCGCGCTGAAGAAAGAAGTCGAGAAGCTCAAGAAGATCGCCGAGCGCAACCCGGGCGCGCCGTTCTCGGGCGAGGTGTCGATCATCGGCGACAAGCGCATCTCGTACGACCTGCTCTCGAAGGTGCTCTACACGGCCGGGCAGAACGAGTTGGACAAGTTCCGCTTCATCATTCTCCAGAAGAACCCGGATTGAGCTATTCGCGTCGGGAGAGGTTCCCGGCATGAGTGACTCGAACGGCAACACCATCACCGTCGTCGGCGCGGGGCTCGCGGGCTCCGAGTGCGCGTACCAGCTGGCCCGGCTCGGGCATCGCGTGGTGCTGCGCGAGCAGAAGCCCGAGAAGCGGTCTCCCGCGCACGTCAGCCCCGGCTTCGGCGAGCTGGTGTGCAGCAACTCGTTGCGCAGCGACAACCCGGAGAGCGCCATCGGCCTGCTGCACGCCGAGCTGCGCCGGGTGGGCTCGTTGATTCTGTCGTCGGCTGACGCCCACCGCGTGCCGGCGGGTGACGCGCTGGCCGTAGAGCGCGCCGGGTTCTCGGCGGAGATCGAGCAGCGCCTCAAGTCGCACCCGAACATCACCGTGGAGGCGGGCGAGGTGAGCGACATCCCCGAGGGGCTGACGGTGTTCGCCACCGGGCCGCTCACCAGCCAGGCGCTGACCGACGCGCTGGCGCCGCACGTCGGCGAGAAGCTGTATTTCTACGACGCCATCGCGCCCATCGTGGCGGCCGACTCCATCGACGAGACCATCGCCTTCCGCCAGTCGCGCTGGGGGAAGGGCGGCGGCGACGACTACCTGAACCTGCCGATGAACAAGGAGCAGTACCTCGCCTTCGTGCAGGCCGTGCGGGCAGGCGCCAAGGTGACGCCGCACGCGTTCGAAGAACCGAAGTACTTCGAGGGCTGTCTGCCCATCGAAGTGATGGCCGAACGCGGAGACGACACGCTGGCCTTCGGGCCGATGAAGCCCGTGGGGTTGATGGACCCGCGCACCAACGTGCGCCCGTACGCGGTGGTGCAGCTGCGCATGGAAGACAAGGGCGGCACCGCGTGGAACCTGGTCGGCTTCCAGACGCGGCTGACGTGGCCGGAGCAGAAGCGGATCTTCGCGATGATCCCCGGGTTGGAGAAGGCCGAGTGGGTGCGCATGGGGCAGATCCATCGCAACACGTTCCTCGACAGCCCGCGGCTGTTGTCGAAGGACCTCTCGCTCAAGAATTCGCCGCGGCTCTTCTTCGCCGGGCAGATCACCGGCGTGGAGGGCTACGTGGAGTCGACGGCGTGCGGCTACCTCACGGCGTTGGCGGTGCACGCGCGGGTCAGCGGCACGCCCTTCACTCCGCCGCCCGCGGAGACCGCGCTGGGCGCCATCTACCGGCACGTCACCGGCGAGGCGCACCCCGAGGGGTACCGCTACCAGCCGACCAATGTGGTGTTCGCGCTCTTCCCTCCGTTGGATGGGCGCATGAAGAAGGCCGACAAGCGCGTCGCGTATTCCGGGCGCGCGGTGAAGGCGTTCGACGCGTGGGCGCCCTCCGCGCCGCATGACGTGACGCCGATGCAGAGCCCCGCAGCCGTGAAGGAGGTCGCATGAACCGCAACGTTTTCGTCGCCGCGCTGGTGCTGTTCGCCGCGTGCAAAGACAAGAAGAACGCCAACGGCGAGCCGGTGAGCATCATCAAGCGCGTCGAGCAGGAGAAGAACGCCAAGCGCGCGCCGGTGCTTGGCAAGCGGGTGCTGGAGGGCGACGTGCAGGAGCTCCGCGGCGCGCCCGACGGCTCGTTCGTGACGGTGCTGCTCGACGCGGTGAAGCCCACCATCAACGGGGTGCCGCCGCCGATGCGGCAAGGCGCGCTGTGGCTGGTGCCGACGGGCGCGGGCGCTCCGCGGAAGCTGGGCAATGGCGTGGTGAACACCCCGGGCGGCTGGCTCATCTCGCAAGACTCGCGGTGGGTGCTGTTCTCGGGCGGCTATGACCCGCAGCAGGCGACCGGCGAGCTTTTCGTGCAAGACGCGAAGAACCCCGACGCGGAGCGGCAGCGCCTGTCGCCGCGCGCCTCGTACTTCGTGCCCAGCGACGACGGGTCGATGGTGGCGTTCATCGAGGGCGGCGTGCTTCACGCCGGCAAGCTGCCCGACGGGCCGTTCCCGCAGTTGGCGGGTGACGTGTCGACGGCGGAGTTCTCGGCCGACACGAAGTACCTGTACTTCCGCCGGAAGCTGGCGGCCGCGGGCGGCCTGTACCAGTTGGACTTGAGCCAGGCGCGGCCCGAGCCGAAGCGCCTGCTCGATCAGGTCACGGAGTTCACGGTGCTGCGCAGCGGCAAGCACGTGGTGGTGAACGCGCGCGCGACGCCGTCAGCGTCGACCACCGAGTTGCACGTGTTCGACGTGAAGACCCTCAAGGGCACGCGGCTGAGTGAAGACGCCGTGCGCTACCGCATCTCGCGTGACGGGCAGTTCATCGCGTGGCGCAACAACCCGCGCGAGAACGACGTGGGCGAGCTGACGCTGGCGCGCATCGACGGGTCGAACCCGAAGGTGCTGGGCAAGCAGGTGAAGGACTTCGACTTTTCGCCCGACGGCACGCGCTTCTTGTTCCGCGACAACTACGCGGAGGTGCCGCGCATGGGGGCCGAGGCGTCGCGCGGCGAGGCGCTGGTGGCGAAGGTGGCCGACCTGATGCTGCTGGAGATGAAGGACGGCGCCGAGGCGAAGCGGCTGGTGCGGCAGTCGGAGAACTTCACCTTCGCGCCGTCGGGCGGGGCGCTGGCGTTCACCGCGCGCATCGATCGCCCCGAGGTGACGCGCCGGCTCTACCTGTACCCGGTGGGCGCGACGGAGCCGCGCGCGCTGGTCGACTGGCTCTACGAGTACCGCTTCTCCGAGGCCGGCGATCGCCTCTTCTACCGGAGCGGGTGTCTTCGCGAGGGGCGCGCGTGCGAGCTGAACTCCATCTCCGCCACGCCCGCGGCCGACGAGAAGCCGAAGAAGGAGTCGGACGGCGTCTACACCTTCAGGCTCACCACCGACGCGAGCCGCGCGCTCATCGCGTCGGCGCACCTCACCGATCTCACCTACGACATCGCGATGCGCACCTTCGCCACCGGCCAGCAGACGATCATCGACCAGTACGTCGAGTGGCCCGCGTTGCTGTTGAGCAACGGCGCCGTGGCGTACCTGGTGAAGGAGAAGAGCCGGCCGGGCCTGTACCTCGCCACCGGGCTCTGACCCGCGGCGAGGTCAGAAGAGCTCGGCCTGCTTCGGCGCAAGGCCCAGCGCCTCGCGCACCGGCGCGAAGCTGCGACGGTGGAAGTCCAACACGCCGAGCCTGGCGATGGCGGCGAGGTGCACCGGCGTGGGGTAGCCCTTGTGCGCAGCGAAGCCGTAGCCGGGGTGCTTCGCGTCGAGTTCGCTCATCAGGCGATCTCTGGTGGTCTTCGCGAGGATCGCGCCCGCGGCGATCGACAGCGACTGCGCGTCGCCCTTGATGATGCCGCGCTGAGGCACCTCGATGCCGGGGATCTTCCGCGCGTCGACCAGCACGAAGTCGGGCTTCGTCGAGAGGCCCTCCACCGCGCGGCGCATGGCCAGCAACCCCGCGTGGTAGATGTTGAGGGTGTCGATCTCGTGCACCTCGGCCCAGCCGACGGCCCACGCCAGCGCGTCACGCTTGATGGCGGCGGCGAGCGCTTCGCGGGTCTCCTCGTTGAGGATCTTCTTCGAGTCGTCGAGCCCCTTGAGCTTGTAGCCCTTCGGCAGAATCGCGGCGCCCGCGCACACCGGGCCGGCCAGCGGCGCCATGCCAGCCTCATCGACGCCGGCGATGTGCACGTGCCCCTGCTCCCAGAGTTCGGCTTCGAACTTGAGCATGTGGCGGAGCCGCTGCCCCTCGGCGCGGTTCGCGGCCTGACGCTTGCGCAGCGAGGCCGCGAGCTTCTGCGCGCCGTCGCGCGGGTCCTTCTCGAGCTGCGTCAACAGCCCGGCCGGGAGCGCCGCGCCTTCGACGAGGTAGCGTTGCCGGAGTTCCGCGAGGGGTGCGAGCGACCGCCTGGGCATCAGTGGAACTGGAGCGTCAACTGGGTCGGCGACGCGAACGTCGAGCACTCGCCGCCGTTGAACTGCACCTCGGCGGCGTCGGTGGTGAAGCCGTTGTAGCTGCCCTGGAGGAACACCGTGCCCGGGCCGTGGTCGGTGAGCATCACCACGCCCTGCGCGTTGGCGGTCAGCGACTCGCGGGTGTCGTCCGGCCAGGCGGCGACCAGCACAGCGCCGGCGAACGGCGCGCCCGCCTTGTCAAGCAACGTCACCGGCACCTTCACCGAGTTCTCGTCGCAGTTGACGCGCGCGCGGCCGCCGTCGGGCAGGTACGCAGACCGGAGGTCACAGGCGGAGCACAGCAGCGCGAAGGCGAACAGGGCGGAGAGGCGCATGGGGCGGCGTGCCTACACCTTGGGGGCCACGGCATTCAAGGAGTCGAGTTCATTCCACGGCGCGCCGAGCCACGCCTGGTAGGCGGCCTTCTGGGCCTCCGTCGCGCCCTCGACGCGCTGGAGGTACACGCCGTCGGCCGGTTTGGCGGCGACGGTGACGGGCAGCTCCAGCAGGCGATCTCGTCGGAAGAGGGTGACGCGCACCGTGTCGCCGGGCTTCTTGTCTTCGACACGGTTCACGAGGCCGGCCGCGTCACACTTGAAGCCATCGAGGGCGACGATCTCATCGTCGAAGTAGAGGCCCGCGGCCATCGCCGGACTGCCCTCGAGCACGCCGCCGATCGAGCTGCCGCGCGGCACGATGCCGACCCAGCCTTCGACCTTGTTGGCGCTCTTGCGCGGCGCGGTGCCGCCCTTGTCGCTGTTCGACTCGCGCGGGCGGAACTTCACCTCGAGGCCCACGTGGGAGAACACGTCGTACGGCAGCTCGCCGGTGCCGCGCAGCGCGTCGCGGAAGAAGTCGCGCACGCCGGGGCCGCCCAGCTCCTCGGCCGCGGCCTCCACGCCGCCCTCGGGCACGCCCGACTCGTCGCCGTAGCGGCTCCACAGCAGGCGGAGGAGATCGTCGAGCGACTTCGCGTCGTTCGTCGCGCGGCGGAGCTGCAGGTCCAACAGGGCGCAGACGATCTCGCCCTTCAAGTAGTAGCTGATGGCGGTGTTGGCGGAGTTCTCGTCGGGCCGGTAGTGCTTGGTCCACGAGATGAACGAGGCGTCGACCAGCGGCAGCACCTTGCGGCCCGGCGTGGTGTGGAGGCTGGTGAGCGACTCACCGAAGCGCGTGAGGTAGCGCGCGGCGCTCATCAACCCGGCGCGGCGCACCAGCAGGTTGTCGTAGTAGCTGGTGCCGCCCTCGAACCACCACAGCAGCTCGGTGTAGTTCTCTTGCGCGTAGTCGAAGGGCACCAGCGCCTTCGGCTTGATGCGCTTCACGTTCCACAAGTGGAAGTACTCGTGCGCGCAGAGCGTGAGGAAGTCTTCCCAGCCCTTGGCGGTGGAGAACCCGGTGCGCGGGTAGAGCAGCGCGGTCGACGCCTTGTGCTCCAGGCCGCCGCGGCCCTTGTCGGTGGCGTACACGAAGAAGACGTAGCGCTTGAAGGGCAGGCCTCCGAGCATCGCGGCCTCGGTCTCGATGACGCGCGTGAGGTCGGTGACCAGCTTCTTCTCGTCGAGCTGCGGCTCTCCCCACAGCACCACCTCGTGCGGAACGTTGGCGGCGGTGAAGGTGATGGGCGTGTGCGTGCCGCACTCGAAGGGCGAGTCGACGAGCTCGTCGTAGTTGGGCGCGAGGAAGACGTCGTCTTCCTGTTCGAGCGCGGTGGTGACGATCCACCCCGGCGGCGGCTCGACGCGCACGTGGTGCGGCCGGTTGCGCAGCGCCTCCGCGTAGAAGAACAGCGTGGCGCCGTTGAAGTAGCCGTGGGTGCCATCGAGGTGGCTGGTGCGCACCGTCAGCTCGTTCGCGTACACCTTGTACTGGAGCCGCACCGCGCGGCCCGGCGCGGAGATGACGAAGCTGCGTTTGTCGAGGCGCTTGAAGGGCACCGGCTGGCTGGCCGCGTCGACGACGGTGAACTCCTGCACGTGGCGGCTGTACTCGCGCACCAGGTAGCTGCCGGGCGTCCACACCGGGAGGCAGACGGTGAGCTCGCCGGGTTGCGCGGGAAACTCGGCCTCCACCTCGAAGAGGTGCGAGTGGGGACGCGACATCGAAACGCGGTAACGAATGGGCTCCGACATGGAGCTGTTCCTCTACCTGCTTCCCTCTCCCATGGGGAGAGGGTCTCGCGGAGCGAGGGGTGAGGGGCGAATCAGGGTTGAAACAGCCGCGCAGCACAGAACGCGACGCCGATGCTCTCACCGGGTTTCCAGTCGCGCGAAGGCCCGACCGCTCTCAACACCGAATCACCGAGTTGCAGCCGGTACTCGGTGGCGCTGCCGAGGAACAATCGCGCCTGCAGCTTGAGCAGCGTCCCCGCGCCGAGCGCGACGTCTTCGGCGCGCACCGCGAGCGTCGCGGGCCCATCGTTCGCGGCGACGTCCGCGGGGAGCTCGAAGCGCAGCTCGTGCGTGATGAAGGTGCGCCCCTCGACGCGGCCCTCGAGCATGTTGGCGCCGCCGACGAAGCCGGCGACGAAGGGTGTCTGTGGCGCGGTGTAGATGGTCTGCGGCGACGCACACTGTTCGATGACGCCCTGGTTCATCACCGCGACGCGATCGGCCAACGCGAGCGCTTCGTGTTGATCGTGGGTGACGAAGATCATCGTGGTGCCCAGGCGCGCCCGCAGCGCGGCGATCTCTCCGCGCAGCTCCTCACGCAGCGCCGCGTCGAGGTTCGAGAGCGGCTCGTCGAGCAACAACACGCGCGGGTTCGCCACCAGCGCGCGCGCGATGGCCACGCGTTGCAGCTGCCCGCCCGAGAGCTGCGAGGGCATGCGTGAGGCGAGGGCGGTCAGGCGCACCCATCCCAGCGCCTCCTTCACGCGCGCCGCGAGGTCTGCCGCCTTCTGGAGCCGCAGCGGGTACGCGACGTTCTCCTCGACGGTGCGGTGCGGCCACACCGCGTAGCTCTGGAACACCATGCCCAGCTGCCGCTTCTCAGGTGGCACGGTGACGCCGCCGCCGTCGACCAGCGCGCCGCCGATGCGGATGGCGCCCGCGTCGAGCGTCTCGAGGCCGGCGATCATCCGCAGGGTGGTGGTCTTCCCGCAGCCCGAGGGCCCGAGCAGCGAGAGGAACTCGCCGCTGGCGATGGTGAGGTCGATGCCCTTCACCACCGCGGTGCTGCCGTACGACTTGCGCACGCCCTGGAGTTCGACGAAGGCCATTCAGCGCGCCCCGGCTTTCGTGCCGCGCACCAGTTGCACCGCCACCACCAGCGCGACGAAGGCGCA
>CAMLFP010000201.1 GCA_946479335.1 uncultured Archangium sp. | reverse complement strand
ATTCGCACCAGAACCGCCGCCAGCGGAGCCCGCGTCATTCGCGCCAGAACCGCCGCCGGTCGAGCCCGCGTCAGGTGCGCCAGATCCGCCACCCGTCGAGCCCGCGTCGTTGGCGCCCGACCCACCGCCGGTCGAGCCCGCGTCATTCGCGCCGGAGCCGCCACCGGTCGCGCCCGCGTCATTCGCGCCGGAGCCGCCACCGGTCGAGCCCGCGTCATTCGCGCCAGAACCGCCGCCGGTCGTGCCCGCATCGACTTCAGGGACTCCCGCATCGGCAGGCGTGGTGCCCACGAAGCCGCTCGAGAAGTGCGTGGTCTCGGCGGTCAGCAGCTGCCCATTCCGCGTCGTCGGGAGCGCCTCGTAGACGTCGGGGTTGTCGAGGGTGCTCCAGAAGACCGTCAGGTTCTCGGTCGGCAGGTCGGCCACCTGGAACTCCACGGTGACCGGCGCCTCGAACACCAGCCCGTCGGGGCCGAAGGTGTAGACGGGCGTGACGGCCTGGTACTCCGTCGGGGCCGGGGTGCTCGACGAGGTGATCGAGATCGACTCGCCGGCCGGCAGCGCTCCCGCGGGGATGTCGAGGGTCGTGCCCTCGAGCGAGATCGACCCGCCGTTCGTGTCGATCGCCTGGGTCTCGGTGGCGCCGGTGCCGGTGGGGTTGACGTGCACGCCGGCATCGCCGCCGCCGGTGATCGCGGAGCCGCCACCCGTGATCGCGGAGCCGCCTCCGGTGCTGCCGTCGCCGCCGCCGGTCGAGCTGCCGGGGACACAGGCCCCCGACTCACACGATGACCCGTTGCCGCAGTCAGTGGCCGTCGTGCACTCCGGTGCGCAGCTCGTCAGCGAATACAGCCCGAACGCGCACAGCGCGATCGTCAGCGTTCTCCAGGTCATGTGATCCCTCCCCGACAGTTGAAAGTCGAGGAGCCCTGTAGCCGAACGCGCACACGCTGGGCAAGACGGCGAGACGCTGCGCTGTCACCCGCACGAATGCCGCTAGGGTGCGCGCGATGTCGCGGCGACGGGTGATGACTGCGGTGGTGGTGCTCGCGTTCCCCGCGGTGCTGCTGTTGGTGCTGGTGAACGGCGGGGTGCTGCAGCACCTCGCGAGCTACGACCCCGGCGTCTTCGCGATGTCGTACCGCTCCGCGCGCTGGCGGCCGCCGCTCGGCGTGTCGGTCGAGGGGCTGGAGCTGCGCATCCAGACCGACGGCTTCCACGTGCGCATCAGGGCGGAGGCGGCGGGCGGCACGTTCGTGCCCTCGAAGCTGCTGCGCAAGCGCGTGGCCTTCGACGACATCACCGCGCGCGGCGTCTCGGTCGAGGTCCGGCTCCCGGACGACAGCAACGGCACGCCGGAAGAGCGCCTGCCGCCCATCGATGACTTCGCGCCCGCGCGGCCCACGCCGGAGCCGGTGCTGGCGGTCGAGCTGACGCGCCTGCGCGAGGTGCAGGTGCGCGAGGTGTGGATCGATGGGTTCCGCTACTCCGGTGACATCGTGGCCTCTGGCGGGTTCGCGCTGCAGCCGAAGGAGCGGCTCTGGGTGTTCCCCGCGGAGCTCTCCATCGACGGCGGCGTGGTGGCGCTGCCCAACGGGCTCGAGGCGCGCTTCGCGCCGTCGCACGTCACGGGCGAGCTCGACGCCATGCCCATCGACGTGCCGCCGAAGCAGGAGATGTTCCGTGCGCTGACCGCCGAGGTGCGGCTGGCCTTCCACACGCCGAACCTGAACTCCTTCAACGCGATCTTGTTCGACGAGATCCCCGACGTGCGGCTGCTGGGCGGAGCGGGTGACATCGAGCTCGACCTGCACGTCGACGCCGGGGTGCTGGAAGAGGGCAGCGCCGTGCGCATCGCCCCGCGGGAACTCGGGGTGCGCGTGCCGCACTTCGACATCGTGGGGCAGGCGTCGATCGACGTGACGGCGAAGGAGGGGAAGGCGGTGGCGGAGGTGTCGCTCCCGCGCTTCGAGCTCCGCACGCGCGCGCCTGAGGCGCGGGTGGCGACGGGGCAGCGCGCGCGCTTGATCGCCGCGGTGGCGCCGCTCGACCTGACGCAGGTGCGCAACGTCGATGTCCACCTCGAGCTCCAGGAGGCGCGCAGCGACGACCTCTCGTTCCTCGATCGCTTCATCCCCGCGGGGTCCGGCATCACGCTGGTGGGGGGCGCCGGGCGGGCGGAGGTGGAGGCCACGTTGTCGACGAGGACGCAGCGCGCGCGAGGGAAGCTGTCGCTGACGGCGTCAGACATCGAGCTGCGCAACCGTGGCGCGGTGGTGAAGGGCGCGGCGGAGCTCACGGCGATCCTCAACGCGTTCGACCTGAAGCGGCGCAACTTCGATCTCGCGGGCACCGGCGTGAAGCTCAACGGCGTGACGGTGAAGACCCGCGAGGTCTCGTACAAGAACGTCAGCCTGAGCGCGGTGGCGCCGCGCGCGTTCTTCTCTCCCGAGACCCAGCACCCGGTGCAGGCGACGGTAGCGGTGGGCGTGAGCAACCTGCAGCCGTTGATGGGCATCGTGTCGGCGAACGTGCCGCTGCCGGGCCTCGTGGTGGCGCTGCTCAACATCCCCGACGTGGCGGCTTCGGCCGAGCTCGACGTCGACCACGATCGGGTGCGTCTCTCGCCGGTGGCGCTGACCGCGAAGGGGTTGCGAGTCGACGCGCAGGTGACGCTCCATGAGCTCGCCGATCACACGATGGAGCCCCACGGCGTCGCGCTCGCCCGCCTGGGGATTCTCAGCGTCGGCCTCGGCTTCGACGGCGGCGTGGTGACGCCGGTGCTGTTCGGCGCTTCGCAGTGGTACGTCGGGCAGACCGACGCGGGCGTGCCCTGAAGCGCGCGTGGTTTGCAGTCGCTGCGCCGCAACCGCAGCGTTTGCGCGACGCCCGGCACCGCCCGCTCGGGAGCACGCGTGGCACGCGCGATGCTCTGAAGCTCCGCATGTCCAAGACCATCCCCGCGGTGCGCAAGTACATGACGACCAACCCCCTCACCTTCCCTCCCGAGATGAAGCTGTGGGAGGCGCAGGACGTGATGAAAGACAAGGGCATCCGCCACCTGCCGGTGTGTGAAGGCGAGCGCGTGGTGGGCATGGTGAGCGACGGCGATCTGTACCGCGCCACGGCGCTCAGCGGCGCCGACCCGTCGAAGGTGGCGCTGCGCGACGTGATGATCCCGAAGCCGTACACCGTCTCGCCCGACGCGCCCGTCGATGAGGTGGTCGGCGAGATGGCGAACCACAAGTACGGCTCCGCGGTGGTGATCGACAACGGCCACGTGGTGGGCGTCTTCACCGCCACCGACGCGTTGGGCGCGTTCGCTGATCTCCTCCACACGCGCCTGCGCTGAACTCCGCGCGTGACGCTGCCGCGCGTCACAGCGCTCACCGCTCGAGTCTGGTAGGCATCGGGGCGTGCGTCGGTACGTCCTGCTCCTCCTCGCGCTGGTGTCGTGCAGCAGCCCCGACACCGCGCGCCTCTATTACGCGAGCCCCAAGGCGCCCTCGATCGATCAGGCTGCGCTGGAGAACCTCGAGTTCCTCGGCCCGACGCTGGTCGACAAGGGCGTGAACTTCGCGGTGTACAGCGAGCGCGCCGAGCGCATCGAGCTGCTGCTCTTCGATGACCCCGAGTCGGTGCTGCCGGCCAAGCAGTTCCCCCTCACGCGCTTCGGCAACGTGTGGAGCGTGCACGTCGAGGGCGTGGGCATCGGGCAGTACTACGGCTTCATCGCGTGGGGCCCGAACTGGCCGTACGACCCCGCGTGGAAGCCGGGGAGCGTCACCGGCTTCAAGGCCGACGTCGACGTCGACGGCAACCGCTTCAACCCCAACAAGCTCCTGTGGGACCCGTACGGCAAGGCGATCCACCGTGATCACGACTGGAGCAAGGGCAGCCTCGCCACCGGCCCCGCGCGCGCCGAGTCGACCTTCGCCGCGGCCAGCAAGTCGGTGGTGGTGAAGAGCCGCTACGCCTGGAGCGACAACGAGACCGTCTACCGCACCCGCCGGCAAGACCAGAACGCGCCCGGCCACAAGTGGAACGACGGCATCATCTACGAGCTGCACCCCAAGGGCTTCACCGCCAGCGCGGCGTCAGGCGTCGAGCACCCCGGCACGTTCCGCGGGCTGGGCGAGAAGGTCGACTACCTGAAGGACCTCGGCGTCACCGCGGTGCACATCATGCCGCCGTTCGAGAAGCCGGCCGAGGGCGGCTACTGGGGCTACTCCACGCTGTCGTTCTTCATCCCCGAGAACACGTACGCGGCGCGCCGCGAGCAGCAGGAGATCATCGACGAGTTCAAGTGGATGGTGGACCAGTTCCACCAGGCGGACATCGAGGTGTACCTCGACGTCGTCTACAACCACACCGGCGAGGGCGGCTTCTGGCGCGATCGCCTCGCGTACGACTTCGTGCCCGACAACTCCACGCCGACCTCGCTGGTGAACATCGATCCGAAAGAAGTGGTCGGCCTCTACAACCTGCGCGGCTTCGACAACGCGGCGTACTACGCGCTCAGCGACGACAAGCAGAGCTACATCAACAACACCGGCGTCGGGAACGAGACCCGCTGCAACCACACCCCGTTCCGCAAGCTGATCGTCGACTCGCTCCGCTACTGGGTGACGGAGATGCACGTCGACGGCTTCCGCTTCGACCTCGCGCCGGTGCTCGGTGAGCGCGACCTCCAGTACTACGTCTGGGAAGACCCCAAGAACACCGTGCTGCAGGACATCGCCGATGACCCGGTGCTGCAGCAGTACAACACGCGCCTCATCTCCGAGCCGTGGGCCGCCGGCGGGTACGATCTCTCGCTGTCGTTCAACGGGCCCGACAACAACGTGCTGGCCAACGGCTACGGCACGCGCATCGGCCTCTTCCCCGCGTCGCAGAACAAGCCGGGCACCGCCTGGGGAGAGTGGAACGGCCGCTTCCGCGACTGGTGGCGCGCGTTCTGGAACAACGACGGGTGGAACCTGAACTCCACCGAGGTGCGCAACGGCGGCTTCTTCCTCACCGGCTCCGCCGATTGGTACACGTGGAACTCACGCAAGCCCTACAACTGCATCAACTTCGTCACCGTGCACGACGGCTTCACGATGTACGACGTGTTCAGCTACGACCTGAAGCAGAACGCGTGCGGGCCGCTCAACCCCGTGTGCTGCACCAACCCCAACTCCGCGTGGTGCGAGCTCGAGTCGGGCGAGAGCAACAACCGCAGCCGCAACTGGAACGACGAGGTGCAGAAGCGCCAGCTGATGCGCAACATGTTCGTGGTGCTGATGGTGAGCCAGGGCACGCCGCTGATCTGGTCGGGCGACGAGTGGATGCGCACCCAGCTCGGCAACAACAACGCGTACTCCACCGGCGCCGACAACTCGTACAACTGGATGGACTGGGGCGTGTGGCAGGCGCAGGACGAGCGCCACCGCATGCACGACTTCGTCAAGAAGGTGATCGCCTTCCGCAAGTCGCACCAGTACGCCTTCGCGCCGGAGAACTACGGCGACGCTGCGCCCTTCGCGTGGAAGAGCCCGCAGAACACCGACGCCGTCGACTGGAACAGCAAGCAGTTGATGATGCACTTCTACGACGCGTCACGCGGCCCGGAGCTGGCGGTGCTCATCAACGGCGAAGCCAACGACGTCACCTTCACGCTGCCCGCCGGCCGCACGTGGAAGCGCGTCATCGACACCCAGTCGTACTTCGATCTCCCTGAGACGCTCGTCTCGCAGAACAAGGCGCAGCGCGCGTCGAACAACATCTGGCTCGACGCACCGGAGGCCGTCTCGACCGGTTCGTACACCGCGAAGCAGCGCACGATGGTCGTGTTGCAAGCCGACTGAAATGCGGCTGCGCGGCGTTGCGGAAGCACATTGATGCGCGCATGTTTCGTGCTTCGCAGGGGGCGCGAAAGTCATGACCGTCGAATTCTTCATGTCGAAGTCGCTGCACTACACGCAGGCGCGAGGCTTCTCCCGGGTGCCCGCTGATTTCCCCGTGCAGGTCATCACCGACGAGCTGCGCGTGAATGATCGAGCCAACGACATCTCCGAGTCGGGCATCGGCGTGCGCACGCTGCGCCCGCTGCCGCCGATGGCGCTGGTCTCGCTGCGCATGGAGGTGCCGCACACCCAGGCGCCCATCGAGCTGCTGGGCCGCGTGATGTGGGCCTCCGGGAAGAAGATGGGCATCCGCTTCGAGCAGAGCAGCCCGCAGTTGAGCGACGCGCTGAACCAGCTGCGCCGCGACTTCACGCGGCTCTGAATCACTTCGCTGCGAAGTCGAGCACCGCCGCGCCGACCGCGGCCGCGAACGTCTCCAGCGTCTTCACCTGCGTCCACCGCGCGGCCTCTTCGACGTCGAGCGCGTGGTGCGTCTCGATGATCACCGTGGGGATCTTCGACGCCCGCAAGAAGTACACGCGCTGCTTCAGCGGGCGCTGGTCGATCCACCCCGAGGGTTCGATGGCGTCTTGCCGGTAGAGGCCGCCGTAGTCTTCACCGGAGTACGCCACGAAGCCGGCTTCGCGCAGCCTGACGCCGACCGCACGGCCCAGCTTCTCGCGGCCCGCCAGCGCCGCGCCCTCGTCGTTCCACAGCACGGCGAAGCCCGGCACGTCGGGGTTCTGCCAGCACACCTCGCCCGAGGGCTGCCGCGCGGCGAATGCTTCACCGCGCGCGTCGGAGTGGAGGCTGATGATGACGTCGGCCTTCCACTGTTGCGCCTGCGCGATGCGCGCCGCGTACTTCGGGGTCGCGTCGTCGATGCGCGTGCGCAGCACCTCGAAGCGGCCGGTGGCCTTCAGCGCGGCGGCCATGAAGTCGGCGACGAAGCGCGTGTGCGCCTGCTCTTCCTGACAATGACAGCCGTGGTTGCCGACGTTGCCGGGAGCGCCGTGGCCGGCGTCGATGACGACGCGCACCTTCTTCACCGGCAGCGCGGGGAGCTCGAGGTGATGCAGCCCAGACGTGTCGGCGGGCCACGCGGCGAGGAGCAACGAGAGCAGCACGCGGCTTCAACCCACGCGCGCACCGCCCCGTTCCCCGCATTCGTCGCTCCAGCGCTCTCAGGTCAGCAGCAGGCCACCGTCGATGACCAGCGCGCTGCCGGTGGCGTACGACGACGCGGCGCTGGCGAAGTAGATGGCCGCGCCGGCGATCTCATCGGGCTGGCCCATGCGCCCCAGCGGCACCTTCATCTTGATGAAGCCGTCGATCTGCGCCTTCGCCACCGCGGGGTCGACGCCGGGCGCGAGCGGCTTGTTGGTGCCCTCGGTCGCCACGCCGCCCGGGAGGATGATGTTGACCCGCACGCCGTGCGGCGCCATCTCCAGCGCGAAGGCGCGGGTGAACATCAGCACCGCGCCCTTCGACGCGTCGTACGCCGCGAGCCCCACCATCGATGGGTGGAGGCTGTCGACCGACCCGATGTTGACGATGCGCCCCGGCCGGCGCTCCGCGATGAACCGCGCGCCGACGGCCTTGCTCATCAGCACCAGCCCGCGGAGGTTGACCTTCAACACGCGATCGAACTGCTCGGTGCTCATCTGCATCAACGGCACCTGCGGGTAGATGCCGGCGTTGTTGATCAACACGTCGACGCCGCCGAACGCGCGCACGCAGGCGTCGGCCGTCTTCTCTCCGGCGTCGTCAGCGGAGACGTCGACCTGCAAGCCAGCCACCTTCCCCGGGCCTGCCCCACGCAGCGCCGTCACCGCGTTCTCGATGGCCCCGGTGTCGAGATCGGCGAGCAGCACGTTGGCGCCGGCCTCCACGAAGCGCTTCGCGATGCCGAAGCCGATGCCCATCGCGCCGCCGGTGATGATGACGTTCTGCCCGCTGAGGTCGAAGAGTGGGTTCATGCACCTGCGTCGAGCATCGGGCGTGCCACGCGGTCACCGGGAGGGCGCTTCGCTGCGCGGCGACGCAAGCCGTGCGTGGCTCACGGGTGACGCGAAGACTCTGCGCAGTCTCAGCCGGCGCGCGCCTGCACCGCCGCGGAGAGCGCGTCGAACAGCGCTTGCACGCGCGGCGACTTCTTGAGGTCGGGGTGGGTGAGGCACCACAGCGGCCGCTGCAACGTGCGCGTCGAGGCGCGGTGCTGCTCGGCTTCCACCAGCCCGTGATGCGCAGCCACCAGCCGCGGCATCAGCCCGAGGCCCGCGCCGGCGGCGCACATCGCCACCAGCGTGTGGAACGGCGCGCGGATGACGGGGGCGTCGGTGACGTGCGCGCGCTCCCACGCAGACTCCGGGGAGGACGCTTCGCTCTGGCTCCGCAGCACCCAGCGATGCCCGTCTCTCACCGCGCTGGCGGTGCCGAACACGCCCGCCTCCAGCATGCCCACGCGGCGGCCCCAGCAGCCCTCGGGTGGGCGGCGCATCACGGCGAGCGCGGTGTCGACCTCCCGGCGCCGCACCGAGGGGCCGTTGTCGCCGGGGTGCAGCTCGACGGTGAGGCCGGGGTGCGTGTGCGTCAGCTTCACCAGCGCGGGCGCGATCAACGGCACCAGCGACTCCACGGTGGTGAGGCTCACGGCGCCGGCGATCGTCTCCTCGTCGGCGCGGAGCTGCGAGAACACGTCGCTCAGGCTCCCGCGCACCTGGCGGCCCACGCGCGCCAGCGACACGCCGAAGGGCGTCAGGCTCACGTCATCAGCCCGCCGGTTGAGGCACACGCGGCCCAGCCCCGCTTCGAGCACCGCCACCCGCCGGTAGAAGGTCGACACCGATTGGCGCGTGTCGCGCGCTGCGCTGCGCACGTCGCCCAGGCGATCCAGCGCTTCGAGCGCGCGCAGGTCATCCCACGAGAGTTGGAAGTCGGTCATGGTGGTCTCCTGATTTCAGGAATCAGAGTCTCATATCTTCGACACGTCGCGCGGCGGCTTCGTGCGACAACGAGGGCATGAAGATCTCCGGCTCATCGGCGGCATCGACGGTCTCTCGCGTGAATGACGCTGCGCCCGCGGCGCGCAGTGCACCGGCGGAGGCGGTCTCGAAGGGCTGGGTGGCGAAGGCGAGCGCGACGCGCGCGGTGGCGGGGGCCGCGCCGTCGCCCGCCGAGGTGGTGAGTCAGTTCTACCGGGCGTTCGAGGCGAAGGACGTCGACGCCATGGAGCAGCTCTACGCGCCGAACCTCAAGTTCAAGGACGCGATCTTCAAGTTCGACGACGCCGCGGGCGCCGCGCACATGTGGCGCAAGCTCTTCCAGGTCGACCCGAACGCGAAGCTCGCGTTCACGCTCGACTCGACCGACGGCGCCACCGTGAAGGGGCACTGGGTGGCCGACTACCACGTGGGCGGCCGGCCGGTGCACAACGAGGTCTCCACCACCATGAAGGTGGAGAACGGGAAGATCGTCGAGCACACCGACGACTTCAGTTGGAAGAAGTGGGCGCCGCAGGCCTTCCCCGCGGGCGCGCTCTTCACGCTGCCCGGGCTCGACGCGCTGGCGAAGGCGCTGGTGCGCACCTTCCTCGGCTGAGGCGCTCAGTCGCGCAGCAGCTTGTTGATGCTGAAGTGCACCGGGCAGAACCCGGTGAACGCGCTCTGCAACATGATGAGCGCGGTCAGCGGGGTGAGCCACCAGCCGCGTGGGTCGACCCAGGTGCCCAGCGCCGCGCTGGTGAGGAGCAGGACCGCGATCACCCCGTCATGAATCGCACTTTTCGTGTCATGGGCGAAAGCGTGACGCGCGGGCGGGGCGACCACCACGCGCGTTTTCAAGAATCAGATTCCTGAAATCGGGAAAGCGAGTCAGCCCCGGGCGGGGAGCATCGCGCCCGGCTGGGGGGCCGGCGCCGCCTTGCC
>CAMLFP010000200.1 GCA_946479335.1 uncultured Archangium sp. | reverse complement strand
AGGCACAGCTCCTTGAAGTACGGCTTGTCGGCGGTGAAGTAGTTGGCCGACATCGCGCGGGCGATCTGCGCCAGCTCCAGCCCATACGCAGGCGCGAAACACACGTCGGGCGCGTCGCGAAACCGGTCCTGCATCTTCATGAAGCCGCGCTGGAGAGTCGTGAGGTCCATCTGGCCGCCGCGCACCGGCACCGTGGGGCCGTTGGGGTCGCCGCCCGGCAGCTTGCCCATGTTGCTGGTCAGCTCGAACCCGTCTTGCCGGTGGATGACGCGCACCTTCCCCGCGACCAGCTCGTCGATCCACGCCTGGAACTGCGGCGCGTCGCGCAGCGTGAGCTTGAAGGCGAGGTCGGCGTCGGGGTGCTTGAGCCACACCTCGCGCTTCTCGTCGGCCAGCTTCGCGAGCAGCGGCGCGGCTTGCGAGAGGTACGTCTCCGCGTCGGGCACCAGCAGCACGCCGCCCTGCGCGGGCACCTCACTGTGCTGCTCGCCGGTCAGCGTCACCCGCGTCAGCCCCTCGGGGATGGCGGGGCCCACCGGCGTGAACGGCACGATGCGCATCAACGGGTCGTCGTCGCCGGCGTCGGAGCGCACCTGCAGCAGCGGCTCCATGGGCTGCGGCTTCTCGCGAGGCGGCGGAGCAGCAGGCTTTTTCTCAGTGCACGAGAGCAGGACCAGGGCGGCAACAAGCAGTGCGGAGCGCATGGTGCTCCATGTTACCTTCCGCGCGCCTCTCCCGCGGCCCTCACGTGTCGTCAGAAGAAACCACCCGCTTCGGCAAGTACGAGCTGCTCGACCGCATCGCGGCGGGCGGCATGGCCGAGATTTTTCGCGCCCGGTACGAGCCCGCGAAGGGCGTCAGCAAGCAGGTCGTCATCAAGCGGATCCTCCCGCACTACGCCGAGAACAAGGGCTTCATCGGCATGTTCACCAACGAAGCGAAGATCGCGATGAGCCTGTCGCACGGCAACATCGCGCAGGTCTTCGACTTCGGCGCCATCGACGGCGACTACTTCCTCGCGATGGAGCTGGTCGATGGCCAGCCGCTGAGCAAGGTGGTGAAGCGCAGCAGGGAGCTGGGGCTCCCGGTGCTGCCGCCCGAGCTCGCGGCCTTCGTGGTGGCGGAGCTGCTCAAGGGGCTGCACTACGCGCACACGCGGCTCGATGAAGACGGGCGGCCGCTGCGCATCGTGCACCGCGACGTGAGCCCGCAGAACGTGCTGCTGGGCTTCGAGGGCTCGGTGAAGATCGTCGACTTCGGCATCGCCAAGGCGCGCCACCTGAGCAGCGAGGAGACCGCCGCCAACGCGGTGAAGGGCAAGTACACCTACTTCTCTCCCGAGCAGGCGCGCGCCAAGGAGCTCGACGCGCGCACCGACGTCTTCGCCGCGGGCATCGTGTTGTACGAGCTGCTGTGCGGGCAGTTGCCGTTCCAGGGCCGGCTGATGGACGTGCTGGCGAAGATCGTGCGCGGGCAGTTCCTCAAGCCGCGCGCGTTGAACCCGCGCATCGCACCCGAGCTGGAGCGCATCGTCTTGAAGGCGCTCGCGACGGAGAAGGCGCAGCGCTACCAGTCGGCGGAGGCCTTCCAGTCAGACCTCACGCGGTTCGTCTCCACCAACTACCCCGACTTCACGCAGCAGCAGCTCTCGGTGTTCCTGCAGTTCCTCTTCGAGCCGGAGCTGGTGGAGGCCGGCCGCCCGGTGCAGCTGCCGCGCGACTACATGGAGCGCGTCGCGAAGTGGAAGGAGCCGCTGCCGCCACCGCCGCCCGAGGGCGAGAGCGACACCTCGGAAGCGACGACGGAGATGGTGAACTTCGAGGAGGCCGCGCGGCAGGGCTTCGGCCACGAGCAGCGCCCCACGCCGCCGCCGCAACCCGTCGCGCCCTTCCCCTGGTTCCGCGCGCTGGTGCTGTTGCTGTCGGCGGCCGCGGTGGGCTTCGCCGGCGTGACGCTGTGGCAGCGCATGCGCGAGGCGTCGCTGGAGATCACCAGCGTGCCGCCGGGCGCGACGGTGCTGGCCGACGGGCACACGCTGAAGACGCCGGCGAACCTCACCGGCCTCCAGGGCGGGCACACCGTGCATCTCGAGGTGACGCTCGAAGGCTACGAGCCGTGGCGCAACGACGTGCCCCTCAAGCCGGGCCAGGACCTGGTGGTGAACGCGGAGTTGAAGCGCCTCCCGCCGCCGCCCCCGCCACCTGCGCCGAAGGTCGAAGAGACGCCAGCGGAGCCGCCTCCGCCGCCGCCCGCGCCAGACCTCGTGAGCTGGCCGCTCAAGGAGTTCCAGCTCGACGCCGCGAAGCACCGCATCGAGCTCGCTCCGGCCGGCGCCACGGCGTTCACGCTGGAGCCGAAGCACACCTACCGCGTCACGCTGGGCGGCAAGGGCAAGCCGGTGGGCTGGGCGTTCTACGTGGTGAGCGAAGGCGGCGCGATGCCGGGCGTGTTCGGCACCGAACCGCTGCTCATCAAGAGCGCGTCGAAGCTCTTCGCCTTCCACCTCGGGAAGGACGACGCGAAGGCGCGCCCCATCACCCTCGCCATCGAGGGCTCGAAGAAGGCGACCATCAAGAACGTGCCGGCGAAGTTCGACTTCCCCGAGAGCGCGCGGGTGACGGTGAACAACCTGAGCTCCACGTCGACCTACGAGCTCACGCCACGCCAGGGTTCGCCGCTCGCGGTCGCGCGCGAGGGCGGCATCCCCATCTCGCGGGTGGTGCTCGGCTTGCCCACGGGCCTCACGTTGGCGCCGCTCAACGAGGTGACGCGCTTCTCGGGCGCCAGCTCGTTCTTCGTCACGCTGCTCGACGACCAGCCCGACGCGGAGTCAGGCCGCATCGCGTTCGAGCTCCGCGAGGTGCAGGTCGCGAGTCAAAAAAAGCGACATCGCTGATCGGAACTGTCGCGAGCTGTAGCTGAAAAATTGATCACCCGCTGATCACGCGTACCTTGTGTGCACCTTCACCTACACGAGGAACGCATGAAGAACTTCCTGATGATGATGACTGCGGTTCTGGGGCTCACGGCT
Source organism: uncultured Archangium sp. (assembly GCA_946479335.1). The sequence goes on along the minus strand of CAMLFP010000200.1, from coordinate 6,853 downwards.
GGCGCGGCGCTCGCGGGGCACACGAAGTCGGTGACCGACGCGCAGGTGGAGAGCGTCATTGACGCCCGTCTCCACGAGATGCTGGTGAAGCTGAACGCACAGAAGAAGTGACACACCCGGCAAGGCATGGTGGAAACCGCGGCCATGTCTGACACGCCGCTCGCCGTTGGCGACAGGCTGGTTTACCCGAACCAGGGCCTGTGCACGGTCACCGAGATCAAGACCGAAGAAATCGCCGGCCAGAAGCTCACCTTCGTGAGTCTCATCATCAATGAGACGGGCGCCAAGGTGAAGGTGCCGCGCGAGAAGCTGGAGAAGAACGGCGTGCGGCGCGTCTCCTCGCCCGCCGACGTGAAGAAGGTCATCGACTACCTGAAGAGTGACTCCGAGAAGGCGTCGCTCGACTGGAAGAAGCGGGCCCGCGACAACACCGCGCGACTCTCTGAAGGCGGCCTCATCGGCCTCGCGGAGGTGGTGAAGGGGCTGCAGGTGCTCTCCGAGCTCCGCCCGCTGCCGCCGAAAGAACGCGAACAATACAACGACGCGCGGCACCTCTTCGTCGAGGAGCTCGCGGCCGCGATGGGCGTGCCCGCCGCCGACGCCGAAGACGCCTTAGACATCCTCCTCTTCGTGCCCGGCAAGGAGCGCCCCAAGCGCAGCATCGAGGAGTTCCAGGGCCTCATGGGCGGCGACGGCGACGAGCTGGGCCTCGAGGGCGACCTCCTGGGCATCGATGGCGAGGAGGCGCAGGAAGAAGAGAGCGCCGAGGAGTCGTCGGAGGAGAGCAGCGAGGACGGCGACGAGGAGAAGCCCAAGAAGAAGCCCGCCGCCGCGCCTCCGAAGGCCGCGAAGGGAAAGAAGACGCTCGTGTCAGACCTCGAGGTCACCGCGCCCGCCGCCACCGCGCTCGCGCTGGGGTTGCCGAAGAAGCGCGGTCGCCCGCCGAAGCCGAAGCCCGAGGTGACGGAGCCCGCGGCGCCCAAGAAGCGCGGCCGCCCGCCGAAGCCGAAGCCCGCGGTCGCCGAGCCCGCCGCGCCCAAAAAACGTGGTCGTCCTCCGAAGGTGAAGTGAGAGAGCCATGATTCGACTTTTCACGTTGGACGAGTTCGACCCGGCGCTGCTGAAGGCGCTCAACAAGTCGCTCTACACGGCCTTCGGCGTGGGCGCGGAGCACAGCGGCGCCGTCACCGCGCCGCACGGCCAGCAGGAGCCGTACGACGCCAACAAGCTGCTCGACACGCTGCCGAAGGTGTCTGCGCTGGCCGATGACAAGGTGCTCTTCCTCACCTCGCGCAAGCTGGCGCCGCGGAAGCTGCAGTCGGGTGAAGCGCCGACCTTCGGGCTCGCGCGCTACTCCGCGCAGCGGGCGGTGGTGACGACCGCGCACTTGAAGGGCCTCTCGGTCGACTCGGTGGGCACGCTGGCGCGCTTCGCGATGCAGGAGGTCGGGCACACCTACGGCCTCCATCACTGCCTCGACCCGCGCTGCGCGATGTACCCGCAGTGGACGCCGTCGTACATCGAGGGCGAAGCCAGCTTCTGCACCTTCTGTCGCGACACCGTCGACGCGAAGATTCGAAACACGAAGTCGTGAAGCGGGTCGAAGGCTTCATCCTCCTCGTGGCCGGCGTGTGGGCGTTGGGCTTCCAGCTCTGGTTGCCCTCCACGCACGTCGCAGAGAGCGACTACCAGGCCGTCGCGCAGACGCTGACCAACGAGCGGCAACCGGGCGACGCGGTGTTGCTCGCGCCGTGGTGGACCGAGCGCGCCCGCATCTACGTGCCTGAGGGGCTCCCTGTCGTCGGGTACATCGGCAGCGACGGCGATGCGCTCGAGCGGCACCCGCGCATCTGGGTGTTGTCGGAGCCTCGGCTGCCTCGCGCCGGCATCGGCGACTTCGAGAAGGCGTTCCTCCCGCAGCGCAGCGAGGTCGGCAGCGCGCGCCAGTTCGGGAACCTGCGGCTGCAGCTCTTCACCAATGGCCGCTACCGCCCCGGGGTGTTGGAAGGCGCCGACGCGTTGCCCAGCGCGCAGGTGTACCTCGAGTCGCCCGACGGCCAGCGCCAGCCCTGCAATTGGGACGGGCGCGGTCACCGCTGCAGCAACAACAAGACGGTGGCGCGTGAATGGCACGACGTGCACTTCGCGCCCTACGAGTGCGTGCGGATGGACGCGCCCGGTGGCCCGAACCGCGAGGTGGTGGAGTTCGTCTCGCCCGGCGCGGGCACGGTGAGCCTCTCCGCCGGCTTCCCGTGGGAATACGGCACGCGCATCGACGCGCCGGTGCCGGTGACGCTGGAGATCGACGGCCGCCCGATGCAGCTCGTCTTGCCGGCGCGCAGCGAACTGATGCATCGCCTCGACGGCGGCGCGGTGCAGGCCGGCTCGCGCATTCGCGTCGCGGTGCAGGCCGACCGCCCGAATGACCGCGTGGTGTGCGTGACGTTGCGCGTCGCCGGAGGTGCCCCGTGACCGAGAAGCGCATCGTCTGGGGGCTGTTCTTCATCGCCTTCTTCTCGCTGCTGCTGACCGAGAAGGAGGTCGGCTTCGGGCGCGACGAGAGCGTCTACTTCCACGCCGCGGAGTCGCACGGGCACTGGTTCCAGTTGCTGCTGTCGTCTCCGTCGACGGCGATGGGCGAGGCGGCGACCACGCAGGCCTTCGACTTCAACCACGAGCACCCGGCGTTGATGAAGAACCTGTACGGCATCTCGTACGTGGTCTTCCACGAGAAGCTGGGCCTGCTGCGCCCGGCGGCCGCGTTCCGGTTGCCGGCGTTCGCCGTCGCCGCGTGGATGTTGCCGCTCATCTACCTGCTGACGCGCAAGCGCTTCGGGCAGACGGCGTCGATCTTCGCGGCGGTGTCGTTCCTCCTCGTGCCGCGGCAGTTCTTCCACGCGCACCTCGCGTGCTTCGACGTGCCCATCGCCACCATGTGGGTGCTGACGGTGTACTGCTTCATCGAGGCGCTGGAGCGGCCGCGCTGGTGGCTGTGGGCCGGCCTCTCGTGGGGCCTCGCGCTGGCGGCGAAGCACAACGCGTACTTCATCCCCGTGACGCTGGTGCCGTTCGTGCTGTGGCGCGGGTGGGACCTGACGAAGCAGCACCCGCAAGCGCGCGCGTACTTCTTCGGCATCAACGGCGTGTTCGCGTTCGCGGCGGTCTTGTACGCGGTGCTGGTCGCGTCACTCGGGCCGCAGAGATTCCTCGACTCGTTCGCGGTGCAGAGCCCGCAGTTGGCCGTCTACGTCATCGCGTGCGCCATCGGCGCGTACCTGACGTGGAAGCTGCGTTCGATCCACGAGGGCGCGTTCCGCACCATCGCGCCGCTGGTCTCGATGGCGATCCTCGGGCCGGTGGTGTTCTACGCGCACTGGCCGTACCTCTGGCACCACCCGGTGGATCGCACCGCCTGGTATTTGAACTTCCACCTCACCCACAACCACTACGCGTGGTTCTACCTGGGCGAGCTGTTGCGGGGCCCGCCCTTCCCGCTCTCGTACGTCTTCGTGAAGACCGCGCTGACGGCGCCGGCGAGCTTCGTGGTGCCGATGGCCATCGGGCTGGGGTGGGTCGGCGCGCGCGCGGTGCAGCGCAAGGCGACGATGTTCGAGCTGTTGATGGGCGCGAACGCGCTGGCGTCGATTCTGCTCATCAGCCACCCGCAGGTGCCGCACTTCGGCGGCGTGAAGCACTGGTTCCCGTCGATGCCGTTCCTCGCGCTGCTGGCGGCGGGTTCGGTGGAGCGCGGCGCGAAGTCGCTCTTCGAGTGGCTCCAGCCCAAGCTCAAGTTCGTGACGGAGCAGCGGGTGATGGTGGCGCTGAGCGTGCTGCTGTCAGTGCCCGCCTTCATCGCGACCGCGCGCGTCTACGAGTACGGCACGAGCGCGTACGGGGAGATCGCCGGTGGGCTCCCGGGCGCGGCGTCGCTGGGCATGCAGCGGCAGTACTGGGCGAACAACCTCTCGGGCGTGCTGCCGTGGCTCAACCAGAACGCGTGGCCGGGCGCGCGCATCTACTTCCACGAGAACCACGGCGGGCAGATCCGCGACCTCCAGCGCAACGGCATGCTGCGCACCGACGTCGTCGCGGTGGGCGGCCCGGAGCAGGCGGACTTCGTCGCGTACCAGTACCACCAGGAGTTCCGCGAGCACGAGTTCCTCACGTGGCAGGCGTTCGGCACGACGAGGCCGGTCTACGGGCTGTACCTCGACGAGACGCCGCAGATCATCGTGTACCGCCGGCCGCGCTGAAGCTCACGCTGCGGGCGGCGCCAGCTTTCGCGCGGCGACCCGCAGCACCGCGGCAGCGCCGACCAGGGCCAGCGCGACCGGCCCATAGAACAGCAGCAGCAACTCGCCGTAGTGCCCGCCGGCGATCCCGAAGACCACGAGCACGAGCAGCGCCAGCACCGAGCCTCCCCCCAGCACGGGCCAGATGAAGCGGCACAGCTGCGACAGCACGACGCGGAAGGGAGCGCCCATACGCGAAGCGTTAGCACGCCGGCGCCGTTGTGACCGCCGACGCCGTGCCGTGTAGAGTGCTGCGCCGTGCGCCGCTCTGCCCTCACCATTGCGTTGCTCTTCATCGCCGCGTGCTCGAAGCCGGAGACCACGCCGGTTCGCCGCGCGTCGTTGAACCGCACCGGCGGCACCACCTTCGAGATCCTCCCCGCCGAAGGCCAGCAGCCGTACTGCCTCGCGTACTCCGTCAACCGCGCCGGCCTCACGCGCCTGCTGACGATGTCGCAGACCAACCAGAGCTTCGAGTGCGCCGCGAACCGGCCCATCGGCGGCCACGCGTTCAAGACGCCGTTCAACGAAGGCCCGGTGCGCGTCTACGTCTTCTTCTCGAGCCAGAAGCTCAACGCCGGCTCGGTGTCTGAGGAGCTGCTCGAGGCGCCCGACCGTCAGGCGCTCTCGGTGATGAGCATGCGGCTCCACGGCAACGTGGCGCTGGAGGCGCTCGACTTCGCGCCTGAAGAAGACGTCGCGCCGTCGCTGGGCCGGCTCATCGGTGAAGACGCCGGCATCGTGCCCGACGGGGGCGCGCTGTAACTCCCATGCGCGCGTCGCTGGCGGTGTTGCTGTTGTTGTCCGCGTGCAGAGACACGCGCCTCACCTCCGGCGGCTGCCACGAAGACAAAGACTGCGGCGCACCGACGAGCGCCTTCCGCTGCGAGACGCAGAGCGGCCTGTGCTACTGCCGCACCGATCTCGCCTGCCCCGGCTCGCAGTTCTGCAACGGCCTCGGCTTCTGCCAGGACCGCGCCGGCTGCCAGACCAACCTCGACTGCACCGACACCACGACGTACTGCGACACCGCCTCGGGCCAGTGCGTGCCCAAGGGCCGCTGCACCACCGACCTCCAGTGCGAATTGGGCGAGGTCTGCGACACCGCGCGCGGCTCGTGCGTCATCGGTTGCCGCCGCGACGGTGACTGTGCGGGCACCAGTTGCCGCTGCGGTGACGTGCCCTGCGCGTGCACCGGCGAGACGCCCGAGGAGCTCGCGCGCTGCGCCCTCGGCACCTGCGACCCGTACTTCTGCAGCGACGAGACCTTCTGCAAGTTCGGCGAACTCTGCGGCCCGCAGCCCGACGCGGGGAGCCCGCGCAACACCTGCTACTCCGACTACGACTTCGACTACCGGCCGTACTGCGCGCGCTGCACCAGCGGCGGAGGCGTCACCACCTGCGGGCACGGCGCCAACTTCTGCATCACCGACACGCGCACGCACTCCACGTACTGCGGGGCTGACTGCAGCTCCGGGCAGGCGTGCCCACGCGGGTACGAGTGTCGCGACATCCGCGTGGTGTTGACGCGCTGGTCGTGTGACGTGAACACCGCCTGCCAGGGAGACCCGACGCTGCCCTGCACCGACGACACGCAGTGCGCGCGCGGCGGCACGTGCGCGAAGCTGCCCGGCGCGACCAGCGGCTACTGCGCGGGCCAGTGCCGGCTGCGTGAAGGCAGCGACTTCGGCTTCTGCTCCTGCCAGCAGGATTCAGACTGCGTCACCGACACCTGCACGCAGGGCGAGTGCAGCGTCACGCGCCTGCCGTGCGTCGACGACACGCAGTGCCGCACCATCCGCTGTGTCGAAGACAACGGCGTCGGCGCGTGTCTCATCGGCCAGAACTGCACGCCGGCCAACGGGCTGACCTGCGTCGAGGTCGGTGGCTGAAGCTGTAATTTTCCGCTGATTTCCGAAGACGCGGTGGTGTGTGGAAACAAGCTCCGCACGCGAGGTAGATCGCCCCCATGCCCTCGATCGACCGCAGCACCTTCGGAAGCGCGCTGAAGAACGGCATCAACCTCAACGACGCCGGCGTGAAGCAGAAGCTGCAGGCGGCGGGGGTCGACCTCGCGAAGCTGCAGGCGGCGGGCGACATCGACCACGACGGATGGATCAAGAGCGGCCCGGAGTTGGACGCCATCTTCAAGCAGGTCGACGCGTTCGACCGGAACGGCTCGTCGAAGAGCTTCGAGCTCGCGGGCAAGGCGGGCCAGACGTTCCAGGCGCTGGTCTCCGCGGCGGGCGGCACCATCCCCGCGCGGCCGGGGAAGTTCGCGCAGCAGATCCTCGACGCGGCGCACGACCGCGCGGCGAAGCAGGGCGTCAACTACGGCAAGGAGAACGTGCCGACGAGCCCGCTCAAGAACCTCTCCGGCAACAAGAACCCCGGCGTCACGCAGCCCAGCTGGCTCAAGGACAACTGGAAGTGCAACCAGTTCGTCGGCGACTCGCTGACGCAGGCGGGCGTGAAGGCGCCGACCTGGGCGATGGCCGACGGCTCCGTGCACTACGCGAGCGCCGAGAAGTGGCCCAGCTTCACCAACCTCTTCGACCGCA
>CAMLFP010000199.1 GCA_946479335.1 uncultured Archangium sp. | reverse complement strand
TCCGATAAGGTAGGCGCGCCGCCGAGCCCGCGGGCTCCTTGCCGGTGATGAAGTACCGGCGCCCCACCTCGTGCGCGACGGTCTTCATGTCGATGCCGCGCACCAGCGCCATCACGTCGAAGTGGTTGCGCATGTTGCCGATGGCCGGGCCGAACTCGATGTTGCTGCCCGCCGGCTTGATGACGCCGCGGTCGGCCGCGGTGATGGCGGTGGTGGCCGCGTAGTCGGGGAGGATGCGCGTCTCGTTCACGCGCTCCGGGGTGAAGACCGCCGGGTCGCGCGGGTCGAGCGAGAGCAGCACGTCCCACCCTCCCGAGAAGTACGCGAAGATGAAGCAGTGGTCGGCCGGCGCGAGGCCCGCCATCTGCTGGGCGAAGGCGCGCAGCGGCAGCACGCCCATGATGCTGGAGCCCGCGAAGGCGGCGCCCGCGCGGAGCAGCGTGCGGCGGGAGAAGTCAGGAGTCTTCTTCATGAGTCGCTCGCTTTTCGTTCAGTAGGTGATGAAGCGCTGGTCGGTCATCATCGCCACGCACACCGGCGCCCAGGCCTGCGCGGGCTTGTTGATGGCCTTGGCGCGGGCCGCGAAGGTCTTGTAGCTGCCGGTCCACTGCGCGAGCTCCGCGTCGGTCAGCTGCGAGCCCCAGAAGCGCAGCGCCAACGACTGCAGGTTGGTGTGGATCTCCTCGTCAGAGAGCGCCGTGAAGTCGGGCGTGCCGGTGAACGACAGCGCCGAGGTCAGCACGCGGTCGGCGGGGGCTTTGGTGAGGTCGTCGGTCGACACCGCGAGGCACACCTTGCGCGCGCCGTCGTCGAGGAACTTGGCGAACACCAGGTTGGCCTCGGTGCTGTCGGAGACCACCAGCGCGTAGTCGGCCTGGCCCAGCGACGACGCGAGGTCGGGGAGGTCGGCCCACGCGCGGCCGGTGGTGGTGATGATGCTCTGGTCCAACTGCGCCACCGAGATGCGGCGCGGCGCGCGGCCCGCGTGGCCACCGTTCATCTCCGGGTCGGGGAGCGGCGTCACTGGCGGGTGGTTGTCAGGCAGCTGCACCGGCGTGACCGACCCGGTGGAGGTCGCGGTGGGCGAAGACTTCGAACACGCGGCGAGGCCCAGCGCGAGTGCGGCGAACAGGAAGCGCTTCATCAGTCGACCCTCCAGTACGCGTCGGTGGAGACGATGCGCACCATCAGCTTTCTCAGGTTGTGGCCGCTCTGCGCGAAGTCATCGACCAGCGGCTGGAGGTACAGCGCCGCCTCCGCGTCGGTCATCGGGCGGCCCAGCAGCTGGTTCCACATGTTCTGCACCGCGCAGCGCTCGAGGTCGCCGGTCTGCAGCAGCTTCTCCACCAGCGCCTTCGGCCCGCCGGTGATGTTCGGCTCCTCGTCGGGCGTGCGGTACAGGTAGGTCTTCAAGAGGCCGAGCGACGCGGCGCCGTCGCCGTCGTACGCCTGCATCACGTAGTTGGCGCACGCGCCGTCGCAGCTGACGTTGTTGGCCAGCGCGCAGTCGCGGCACTTGGCCGACACCTTGGGGAACTCCATCGGGTCGAGGTACTGCGCGCTGCGCTCGCCGAAGCGGCCCCAGTGCGCGCCGACCGGCTCCATGGTGGCGTGGCAGCCCTTGCACCCGCAGCGCTGCGCGAGGTTGTTCTCGCGGTTGCACGAGTCTTCAGGCGAGGGCACCGGCGCGTTGGCCGGCGGCACGAACGACTTGCAGAGGAATGATTGCCAGAACTGGCTGGTGCGCGAGCGCACCGTGGGGAAGCGGTAGAGCCACTCCGCGGTGGTCAGCACGCCCGAGTGGTACTCGTCGCGCGTGTACTCGACCCAGGTGTCGGTCTCGGTGATGGGCACGTTGGGCACCAGGTCGGCGCGCACCGGGGGCGTCGCCATCCACACGCGGGGCGACTGCGCGTTGCGGTAGAGCTGGCTCAGCGGCCCGTTCACGAAGCCGCGCCGCGTGGTGAGGATGCTGAAGTAGTTCTCATCGCGCCGCACCACCGAGTCGGCGATGCGCAGCGGCTCCTCGTTCACCGAGAGCACGCGCGCCTTGAAGTTGCCCGCGCCCTCGCAGCGCCGCGCGGCGACGCCACACCCACAGGTGCGGTCAGAGGTGAGCCGCGTCTCGCACGACGCGCCGGTCCACGGGTTGACGTCGTTGGCCTGCGCCTCGATGGCGCACATCTTCACCGGCGTGTGCGACGCGGTGTTGAGCTCGTCCCAGTACGGGGCCTGGGCGTTGGTGACGTAGCCCTCGCGCTGGATGCAGCCGTTCTGCACCGCGTAGTTGCCGGTGACGCCGCCCGAGTTGACGAGGTCGAGCGAGCAGCGATCCAACCGCGAGATGACGCCCGACAACGGCGCGAGGTTCACGTACACAATGACCTTACCATCGGTGTCCAGCACCTCCTGCGTGAGGCCCTGCGCGACGAGCGCGGAGTTGGGCGTGCAGTACACGTAGCTCATGCTCGCGCCGCCATCGGTGAGCGCGCTCCGGCGCCCGTCGCAGAAGTAGTAGTACTTCGGGTCGAGCATCACCGTGAGGCTGCCGCCGTCGGGCGCCGCGCCGGGCAGCTTGTACGAGCCGCCGTTGATGGCGCCGTCACAGCCCACGCCGGAGGGGATGGTCAGCGCGTAGCAGGCGTAGTTGTCGGAGTCGTAGTCGACGGACACCGGCAGCGGCACGCCCTTGCTGTCGCGGCAGGTCTTCACCGCGGGCTCGAGGTGCGGGTCTTCGACGCTGTCGTTGCAGGAGTCCTGCAGCACGTAGGTGTTGCAGCCGACGCCGTTGTGGCCGCGCAGCGCGTTGGCCGGCACCCCGCGGATGTCGAGCGCCTTGCTGAAGGTCGAGTCGGGCGAGAGCAGCGTGTTGTTCTCGTCGTTGCTGACCGAGCTGCTCACGTTCGAGCGCAGCAGCGCGCGGTGGTAGTCCTTCAGGCGGTTGTAGAAGGCCTCGCGCCCGGTGAGCGCGATGATGTCTTCTTCGAGGATGCCGCCCTTGTTCTGGACAAAGCGGTACTCCTCCATGGTCGGCGGGCGACCGAGGAGGTCGAGGGAGAGCTGACGGAGCCGCCGCTCCAGGGAGACCTCTGAGCGCGAGAGGCACGCGGCCTCCTGCGCAATCGCAGCACTGCTGACGCAGACGCACGCAAGCGCTGCGCGAGCCAGGGGTGTGAGTCGCATCGGACCACCTTGGTGACGAGAGAGAGGCGGCGTGATGCTGGCGCGAATTCTCCTGTGAGATCAAGCAACAGAATCGCTATGGATGGACTCAGGACACTCTGTAGAGAACACCCCATGCCGACGTTGACTCCGCCCCTCAGTGACAAGCGCTTTTTCGTCTTCAACGGAGTCATCTCTGCCGCCGCGCTCGCCTTGCTCGCGTGGTTGTTGCTCCTACATGGAGGCACGCAGGGCACGGGCTTGAACCTCCGCTTCTTGCCCGCGGTGAACGCGTGCTTCAACGCTTCGGCGGCGGCGCTGCTGGTGGCGGGCTGGGTGGCGGTGAAGCGCGGGCGCTCCGACATCCACCGGTACTTCATGGTGGCGGCCTTCGCGGCGTCGACGCTCTTCCTCGTCGGCTACCTCGCGTACCACGCGGTGCACGGCGACACGAAGTTCGGCGGCGAGGGCGCGGTGCGCACGGTGTACCTGACACTGCTCGCGTCGCACGTGCTGCTGAGCATCGGCATCGTGCCGATGTCGCTCACCGCCTTCTATTTCGCGTGGAAGAAGGAGTTCGAGCGCCACAAGAAGGTGACGCGCATCCTCTGGCCGATCTGGCTCTACGTGTCGGTGACCGGCGTGGTCGTCTTCCTCATGCTGCGGCCGTACTACCCGGCATGATCCGCTACCGGCCCGACGCGCTGGTGGTGGGCGGTCAGCTCCAGCGCGGGGCTGCGTTGCTCGTCGGCGATGACGGCCTCGTCGCCGCGGAGGCGAACGGGCCGGTTCAAGACGTGCCCCTGCCGGGGAAGCTGCTGGTGCCCGGCTTCGTCAACGCGCACTCGCACGCGTTCCAGCGGGTGCTGCGCGCGCGCACCGAGTTCCTCGCGCCGGGGAACGAGCGCGACGATTTCTGGAGCTGGCGCGAGGCGATGTACGCCGCCGCCGACTCGCTGACGCCGGAGCAGCTCTACGACGTCTCGAAGCAGTGCTTCCTGGAGATGGCCCTCGTCGGCGTCACCACCGTCGGCGAGTTCCACTACGTGCACCACCAACCGGGCGGCGCGCCGTACGACGACGCACAGCTGCTCGCGCGTCAGGTCATCGCGGCCGCGCGAGACGTGGGCTTGCGCATCGTGCTGTTGCGCGTGGGCTACGCGCGCGCGGGCTTCAACGTCGCGCCCAACGCGCGGCAGCGACGCTTCATCGACCCCGATGCGGAGACGATGTTGCGCCGCACGCACGACCTCGCCGCGCTGATGAAAGACGATCCGCTGGTGACGGTGGGGCTCGCGCCGCATTCGGTGCGCGCGGTGCCGTTGAGCTGGCTGCGCACCGTGGCGCGGGAATGGACGTCGGGCCCGCTGCACATGCACGTCGCCGAGCAGCCCGCGGAGCTGCGCGCGTGTGAAGCCGAGTACGGCGTGACGCCCGTCGCGTTGCTGGCGCGCGAAGGGCTGTTGTCGGAGCGCTTCACCGGCGTGCACGCGATTCATCTTTCTCCCGACGAGGTTGCAGCGCTGGGCCGCGCGCGCGCGAACGTGTGCGCGTGCCCGTCAACGGAGCGGAACCTCGGCGATGGCATCGTGCGCGCCGATGAGCTGCTGGCGGCCGGCGCGTCCATCTCGCTCGGCAGCGACAGCCACGCGCACGTGGGGATGCTCGAAGAAGCGCAGATGCTCGAAGGGCATCTCCGGCTGCTCCGCTTGCGGCGCAACGTCTTGAACGCGCCCGGCGGAGTGTGGCCGACGCTGCTCGACTCGCTGTCGGCTTCAGGTGCGCGGAGCCTCGGGCTCTCGCCGTCATCGCTGCGCGCGGGGGAGCGCGCCGACTTCGTGACGCTCGACCTGCAGCACCCGACGGTGCTCGGCGTCGACGACGCCCGGGTGTTGATGAGCGCGCCTTCGGCCTCGGTGCGTGAGGTGTTCGTCGCCGGCCGCCGCATCGTGGCCGACGGTCGCCACGCCGCGCAGGAAGAGACCGCGGCGCGCTTCACCCGCGTGATGACCGCGCTGACGGGGTGACGCATGGAGGTCGACGCGCTGCTCGAGGAACGGGCGCACCCGCTCCAGGACGTCATCACCGCGCTGCGGAAGCTGATTCGCGCCGCTGACGTCGCCCTCGTCGAAGAGGTGAAGTGGAACGCGCCGAGCTACCGGTTGGAAGAGCACCTCCTCACGTTCCAGCTCGCGAGGGACGACCGCGTGCTCGTGGTCTTTCACCGCGGAGCGAAGGTGCGTGCGCCCTCCAAGCAGCGGCTGCTCGAAGACCCCGCGGAGCTGCTCACGTGGAAGGGCACCGACCGCGCGACGGTCAGCTTCTCGACGCGCGCGCAGGTCACGAAACACCAGGCGGCGTTCACGAAGTTGGTGCGCGCGTGGCTCGCCTTCGCCCGTTCTTCCTGAGGCCCTGAGGAAGCCGCTTGCCACGCGTGGAGCTCGCGCGCGACGCTCGGCGCCTCTCGAGGGGAGCTCTATGGGTGCGCGGAAGGTGCAGCGAACGGGGCGGACACGGCGGTTGACGGTGCTGGGGCAGGACCCATCGGTGCTGGCGCGCGACGGCAAGGCGCTCACGGTGCAGGTGGAGGTGCCGGTGGAGGCGCTGGCTCCCGGGCCGCGTGGCGCGCGGGTGCACGTCGTCGACTTCGATGCGTCGACCAACACCTTCTACCGGCCCTTCGAACTCGGCGACGACGACGCGTGGGCTGACGAGCGCGACCTCGAGCGGCTGGTGACGAACCCCCACTTCCACGCGCAGAACGTGTGGGCCATCACCATGGCCACGCTGACGCGCTTCGAGTCGGCGCTGGGCCGGCGCGCGTCGTGGGCGGTGCCGGGAGGCGGCTCTTCTCCGGGCGCCGCGCCGGGGCACGGGCACATCTTGAAGGTGGCGCCGCACGCCTTCGCCGAGGCCAACGCCTACTACTCGCGACGCGATGAGGGCCTGCTGTTCGGCTACTTCCCCGCGCGCGATGGCAAACCGGTCTTCACCTGCCTCTCGCACGACGTGGTGGTGCACGAGACGACGCACGCGCTGGTCGATGGCCTGCGGCCGCACTTCACCGAGCCGTCGTCGGTCGACCAGGCCGCGTTCCACGAAGGCTTCGCCGACGTCGTCGCGCTGCTGAGCGTCTTCCGCCACGACGAGGTCATCAACACCGCGCTGCAGGCGAAGGGCGAGCGCATCAGGCGCGACGCGCTCACCGTCGAGAAGCTCGCGACGTCGGTGTTGCTGGGGTTGGCCAAGCAGGTCGGCCGCGAACTCACGGGCGTGCGCGGCGATGCGCTGCGCCGCTCGGTGGAGCTGAAGCCCGAAGACGCGAGCGATTCGCTGTACCGCGAGGAGCCGCACCGGCGCGGCGAGGTGCTGGTGGCGGCGGTGATGCGCGCGTTCCTCGAGGTGTGGGTGCGCCGGCTCACGCCGCTCGTCGAAGACCGCGCCGAGGTCGACCGCGGCCGCGTGGTGGAGGAGGGCGCCGACGCTGCGAGCCACCTGCTGAGCATGGTCATCCGCGCCATCGACTACACGCCGCCCATCGACGTGCAGTTCTCCGATTTCCTCTCGGCGCTGCTGACCGCCGACGCCGAGCTGTACCCCGACGATCGCCGCTACCGTTACCGCGAGGCGCTGGTGAGTTCGTGCGCGGCGTACGGCATCCACCCGGTGAAGACGCAGAGCCACGGCGCGTGGGACCCGCCTCTCCACGCCGCGAAGATCTCGCTCGCGCGCAACCACTTCGAGTCGCTCAAGCACGACGCCGACGAGGCCTTCGCGTTCGTCTGGGAGAACCAGAAGCTGCTCGAGCTCCACCCCGAGGCGTACACCTGGGTCTCGTCGGTGCGGCCCGTCACGCGCGTCGACGTCGACGGCTTCACGCTGCGCGAGACCGTCGCGGAATACGTGCAGTCGTTGAGCCTCCGCGCCCGCGAGCTGCGCGCGTTCGGCCTCAAGGCGCCGAAGGGCATGCCCGGTGACACGCGGGTGCGGCTCAACGGTGGCGGCGTGCTGGTGTTCGACGAGTTCGGCCGCCTCAAGTTCCACATCGGGAGCGGCGTGCGCAGCCAGAAACAGACCGACCGGCTCGAGGCGCTGTGGCAGAGCGGCTTCTACAGCGAGAAGCGGCAGCAACAGCCGCTGCGGAGGTTTGCGCAACTCCACCTCGAGCGTGCGCTGCCGATGGCGCGCTTCACCGGGGAGGGCTGGTGATGACGCCCACCTCGCTCTCCATTCGCACCTACCAGGTCGGCTTCGGCGACTGCTTCCTCCTCTCGTTCGCGTACGCCGACGGGCACGAGGCGCATGTGCTGGTCGACTTCGGCAGCACCGGGCTCCCGAAGGCCGCCGCGAAGAAGCACATGCTCGCGGTGGCCGCCGACATTCAGGCGCGCACCGGCGGAAAGCTCGACGTGGTGGTCGCCACGCACCGTCACAAAGATCACATCAGCGGGTTTGCGACCGCCGCCGACGGGAAGGGCACCGGCGACATCATCGCGGCGCTCAAGCCGCGCGCCGTCATCCAACCGTGGACCGAAGACCCGAACGCGAAGCGCGACGCGCTCAAGGCCACCACGAAGGGCGCCGGCCAGGCGTTGACGAGTTCGCAGCGACGCGCGCTCCACGTCACCTCGCTCGACGAGATGCGCGCCGTGGCCCAGGCCGCGACGAAGGTGAACGCGCGCATGCGGCTCGCGTTGGGCTTCGAGACCGCCGACCGCCTCAAGTTCATCGCCGATGACAACCTCCCGAACGAGTCGGCGGTGAAGAACCTCGCCGCGATGGGGGCGCGCGGTGAGGCGCACTACGTCAACGCGGGCATGAAGCTCGACCTCTCCGCGTGGTTGCCGGGCGTGAAGGTGCACGTGCTCGGCCCGCCCGACCTCGAGCAGACCGACACCGTGCGCAAGCAGCGCGCGTCAGACGACACGCAGTTCTGGCACTTCTGGCGCAAGAGCGCCGCCGCGGGCAGCGCCTCGGTGGAGACGCGCGACGGCGGCAAGGCGCTCTTCTCCGACGAGTTCATCTGGCAGCAGCGAGACAAGCCGCCGTCGGCGCGCTGGTTCAGTCAGCGCATCACCGAGGCGCACGGCGGCGCGTTGATGGAGCTGGTGCGCGTGCTGGACGACGCGATGAACAACACCAGCGTCATTCTGTTGTTCGAGGTGGGAGGCAAGAAGCTGCTCTTCCCCGGCGACGCACAGCTCGAGAACTGGGCCTACGCGGTGACGATGCCCGGCGTCGCGGAGCTGTTGGAAGACGTCGACGTCTACAAGGTCGGCCACCATGGCAGCTTGAACGCGACCCCGAAGCAGCTGCTGTGGAGCCGCTTCAAGAAGAAGAAGTCGCGCTCCACCGCGCCGCTGCAGTCGCTGCTCTCCACCATGAAGGGCAAGCACGGTGACGACGCGCGCGGGACCGAGGTGCCGCGCTCCAGATTGGTCGATGCGCTGAAGAAGGAGACGCGTCTCCTCGACACCGAAGACTTCACCGGCCTCTTCGAAGACACGGTCATCACCTTCGAGGGGCCGAAGCCGAAGAAGAACCCGCCCTCGACACCGAAGCGCGTGAAGGTGAGCGAGGTGGAAGATCCGCTCCGGCGTCTGGCGCGTGCGGCCTCGAAGCCGCGGCGATCCGCGAAGCGCTTCGAGGGTGGCGAGCACACCTGGCTGGGGAACGCGGGCGCGCAGCAGGCCTGCGTCGAGCTCCGGCGTGAAGGGGTGGACCTCGCCGACGAGGAGTTCCTCTCCATCACCCGGCTCCGCGGTGACGAGGCGCTGCAATATGGCGAGCTCGTCGCGCTCTCCGGCGACTTCTACGAGTCACCGTCGGAGCTCTTCGAGGAGCACCCCGCGCCGATGCCGTGGCTCTTCGAGGCCAACGACCTGCGCGAGCTGCGCGACCTCTTTCGCGTCGAGCTCGGGTGGATCGAGGAGCGTCAGCGCGGCCGCGGGAGCACGGCGTGGCCCGACCAGAACGTGCGCTTCTGGTGGAACGCGAAGTCGTACACCGAGCTCGCGCAGAAGAACGTCGACCACTTCGGCTGGCACAACATGAAGGCGTACTGCCGCTACCACGGCGCGGCGCTGACGCTGGCCCGGCAGGCGAAGGGGCGCGGCGGTGAGCTGTGGCAACGCGCGCTCACCTACAACGCGTTCGCCGACCACTTCCTCACCGACGGCTTCGCGGCCGGGCACGTGCGCGTGCCGCGGCGGGAGCTCATCGCGTGGGGCGCGGCGCGGGGCTACTCCGAGCGGCTCACCGGCGTGTTGTCGAAGGTGCTGCACGACCAGGACGGCCACGTCGAGACGCTGCACGGTGACAGCGACCATCACGGCACGAACGACGGGCTCGCGGTGCGCAACGCCGCCGGCGCGCGCTGGAAGACGTTCTGCGACGGCCAGCTCTTCCTGTACCCGGGCGCGACGAGTCAGCCGCACGTGCGTGAGCCGGTGCGCGCGGTGAGCGCGTCGGTCAAGGAGCTGGTGCGCGCGTGGAAGACGGGCGCGCTCCCGGCCGCGACGTACGAGGCGACCCGGTACGTGGCCTTCCCCGATGGCCCGGAGACGCTGAGCGGGAAGTTCGCGGCGTTCGAGGGCGCGCGCGTGAAGGCGCTCCACCGCAGCATCGCCGGGTACCTCAAGGTGCTCAGCAGCGTCTCGCCGGCGCACCTCACCGCGATGCTCGGCGCGTTACCCGGGTTGCTTGCGGACTTCCGCGCAAACGTTGCGGCCGACCTCGAGAGCAATTCTGAACTCGCGAAGCGACTCCCGACCGCGTACATCGACG
>CAMLFP010000198.1 GCA_946479335.1 uncultured Archangium sp. | reverse complement strand
CTGTTGGGTTGTGTCTGTTGATCGCCACGCCGGCGCTGGCGCAGCTCGAGGAGCTCGAGAACCCGGGCACGGTGAGCGCGGTGCAGAAGCGCGCGTTCCGCATGCAGCATGAGATCACCCTGTCGGGCGGCGTGCTGCCGCTCGACGCCTTCTACAAGGGCCTCTACGGGCAGGTCAGCTACACCGCGCACTTCACCGACCACTTCGCGTGGCAGATCGGCCGGTTCGGCTACTCGTACTCGGCGAAGACCGGCCTGCGTGAGCAGCTCGAGCGCGACTTCGGCGTGCTGCCGACGGCGTTCGACGAGGTGCAGTTCTTCTTCGGCTCCGACCTGATGTGGAAGCCGTTCTACGGAAAGCTCTCGGTGCTGAACAAAGCGGTGTGGCACATCGAGGCGTTCTTGCTGCTGGGCGCGTCGGTCTTCAAGTTCACCAACGTGTGGCGGCCCGGCGTCAACATCGGCGGCGGCGCGCGCATCTTCATCAACAAGTACGTCAGCCTGCGGCTCGACGTGACCGACAACGTGGTGATCCCTGTCGGAGGCGGCTCGGTGCAGCTCACCAACGTGATGACCATCACGTTCGGTCTGGGCTTCAACTTCAGCGCGACGGAGTGAGGACAGGCGATGAGACCCGTTCTCTCCTTGATGTTGTTGGCTCCGGCGCGCGCGCTCGCGCAGGGCGTCGCTGACGCCGGCCTCGGTGACGCGGCGGCCGCTGCGGCGGCCGGTTCGTCGGGCACCCCCGCTGCCGCTGCGGCGCCTGCCGCGCCCGCGCAGCCGAAGAAGATCGACCCGAAGCTCTTCGACGCCGCCCTGCAGGACTACTTCGGCGGCAACCCGAAGGGCGCCGCAGCGAAGCTGTTCGACTACGTGCAGAACGTGCCTTCGACCGACGAGAACTTCGCGTGGGCGCAGTTCTTCCTCGCGAAGTCGCTCATCGAACTGAACCTGCGGCACGCGGGCGCGGTGTACCTGGCGCGCATCGCGCGTGAGCGCACCAACCCGGCGGTGTTGCCCAAGGCGCTCGAGGAGCTGCGCAAGCTCACCGACCTGCCGCACGACGAGACGCTCATCGACGAGCAGATCTTCGGCGCGCTCGACCTGGGCTTCCTCCCCGAGGAGGTCGCAGGCTACGCGCACTACCAGCAGGGCCTCGTCGACCTGCGCGTCGGCAACGAGCGCTGGGCCACCACGCACTTCTCGAAGCTGCCTGAAGACTCCGCCGAGGCCTCGCGCGCCAAGTACGCGATGCTCGTCACGCGGCTGCGCAGCGCGAAGAAGGATCTCCCCAAGGAGATGGTCGATGAGTTCTTCGCGCTGGGGAAGGACGAGAAGCTCACGCAGGAGGCGCGCAACGACTCGATGCTCGCGGTCGCGCGGCTCCGCTACGAGCTGCAGGACTACCAGGGCGCGCTCGACGCGTACAACCTCGTGAAGCTGTCGGAGTTGGACCCCGGCCGCGCGACGCTCTACCTGGAGGAGGCGTGGACGCGGTACCAGCTCGGGCAGATCCACATCGCGATGGGCCTGCTGACCACGCTCGACGCGCCGTCGTTCCGCGACGAGTTCCAGCCCGACAAGTACCTGCTCAAGGCGTTCGTCTACCGCGACCTGTGCCACTACCTCCCGGCCAAGCGCGCGGCGAAGGAGCTGACGCGCAAGTACGCCGACTCGCTGGAGGCGGTGCGTGAGCGTGAAGATCTGACGCAAGACCCGCGGCTGCTGCGCGCGGCGTCGGCGCACGGCAGCACCCGGCGCGCGAAGAAGTTCCTCGAGCTGCTGGAGCGCGAGGGCGAGAACGTCGGGCGCTACGCGGGTTCGTTCGGCAACGAGCTCTTCACCTACCTCACGCGGCTGTACGACCTGGCGCGCGCGGAGGGGCTGCGCGTCTACAACCAGCGCCTCGACGAGGCCGTGCGTGACGAGGCCGATCGCCTGTTGCGCGCCGCCGAGCAGGTGCGCCTCATGGAATACGAAGTGGGCCTCAAGCTGTACGAGCGCGTGAAGAAGGGCAGCAAGCTCGTGCCGCTCATCGAAGAGGAGCCCCTCAAGGACGACGAAGTGGCCTTCAAGTTCGACGACGAATACTGGAACGACGAGCTCCGTGACTACCGGTTCTCGCTCAAGTCGCGCTGCATCGAGGAGACCGCGAAATGATCGCCCTCCTCCTCGCCGTCGCACTCTCGCAGGCGCCCAACTCGAAGCTCGAGAACCCGCTGGTCACCAAGCAGAAGGAGAAGGCGGAGCTCGTCGAGAAGCTGCGCCGCGACATCTTCAAGGTCGATCGCTCCATCGGCGAGACCGACAAGCTGATCGCGAAGTCGCGCAACGCGCCGTACCTGCCCGACCTCCAGTTCCGCCTCGCGGAGCTGTACGTCGAGAAGAGCCGCTACGTCTATTACCTGCAGGCGGAGACGCGGCCGCCCGATCAGAAGGGCGCGATGGTCTCGCCCGAGACCAAGCTGCTCAAGCAGAAGGCGATGAGCATCTACAACCGCATCTTGCGCGAGTTCCCCGACTTCAAGGACGCGGACAAGGTCACCTTCTACCTGGCGCACGAGCAGCGCGAGATGGGCGACTTCGACGCGATGCTCAAGACGCAGGCCGACCTCATCGCGAAGTACCCGAGCTCGCCGCTGCGCCTCGACTCCGAGCAGATCCTCGGTGACTACTGGTTCGACAAGGCCGACCTCAAGCAGGCCGAGGCGCACTACCGCGCCATCCTCGACGCGCCGCCGTCTCCGGTGCACGACCTCGCCCGCTACAAGATGGGGTGGATCCGCGTGAACCAGGCGAACTTCAACGACGCCGTCACGTACTTCGAGGCCGCCGCTGCCTCGGCGCCGTTGCCGGGCGTCGACGTGCAGAAGGCGCTGTCGGTGAAGCGCGAGGCGCTGCTCGACCTCGTGTACTCGTACACCGAGGCGCGCCCGCCGAAGGGGGCTCTGCAGTACTTCGAGAAGCTCTCTGACTCGCGCGCGACGTTCTCGCTGGCGCTCGACAAGCTCGGCAACCGCTACTTCGTGAAGTCTCAGTACGAGTGGGCCATCCCCGCGCTGCGCAAGCTGCTCGAGATCCAGCCCGACCCCGAGCTGGAGGTGGAGCGCGTGGAGAAGCTCTACGACTCGCTCAAGGCCAGCAAGGGCAAGGTGCTGCCGAAGGCCGAAGACGTCGGCTACCTGGTGCGCGCGGCGGTGCAGAACAAGACCGACCCGGCGCTCGACGAGCCCAACCGCAAGAAGATCCTCACCGAGCTCGAGGAGATGGCGCGCGACCTGTCGACCACCATCCACGTCGCGGCGCAGAAGAAGGAAGACAAGGCGCTCTACGGCGACGCCGCGGCGGCCTACGAGGTGTACCTGAGCCTCTTCCGCCCGAAGCAGTACGCGACGGTGATGATGCAGAACCGCGCCGACGCGCTGTTCGCCGCGCGCCGCTACCCGGAGGCCGCGCGCCAGTTCGAGGAGCTCGCGAAGTACCTCGACTCCACCAGGGCTGGCGCGAAGGAGACGAAGGAAGAGGCCGCCGCGAAGGACGCCGCCGTGAAGGACGCGGCGAAGAACTCCAAACTGGCGGCCGCTGCGAGCGTGGCCTCCGCGGGCACGCGCACCATCGGCGGCGAGATGAAGACGCACGAGGAGGCGCTCTACGGCGCGCTGCTCTCGCACTACTCGGCGCTCAAGCCCGGTGACGTCGAGCGCCTCAACGCGTTCGAGGTGGCCGACGCGCGCCAGGCGCTCAAGCTGCTGGGCGCGCAGTACATCGCCCGCTACGCCACCAGCCCGCACGCGCTGGAGGTGAAGTTCAACATCGCGCGCGCCACCTACGAAGACGGCGAGTACAAGAAGTCGGCCGAGCTCTTCAAGGAGTTCGCCCTCAGCCACCCCGACCACAAGGACGCGCCGGTGGCGGGCAACCTGGCGTTCGACTCGCTGCGCCAGATCAACGACTTCAAGGGCATCGAGGAGTACGGCAAGGCCTTCCTCGCGTCGAACCTGCCGGCGCCCTTCAAGGCCGACGTGCAGAAGATCCTCACGCAGAGCAAGAGCGACGCGCTGGGCGAGCTCGCGCTCAAGTCGTCTGAAGAGACGGGCGACGTCATCACCGGTCTGCTCAAGGTGGCCGACGAGAACAAGGGGCAGGAGATCGGCGAGAAGGCGCTGTACGGCGCGTTCGCGGCGGCGCGTGACAAGCGCGACCTGCGCAAGGAGCGGGAGATCGGCGAGCGCTTCGTGAAGGAGTACGCGAAGTCGCAGTTCCTCTCCGACGTGATGATCACCCTCGGGCGTCACGCGGCCGAAGCGGGCCGCTTCCAGGACGCCGCGCAGTGGTTCGAGCAGATGGGCCGCCAGTTCGCGGGCGACGCCACCGGGCTCGACTCGCTGCTCTCGTCGGCGCGCCTGCGCACGGCGATGGGCGACTACCCGGGCGCCATCAAGGTGCTGGAGTCGACGCTCGAGCAGGCCGGCCCGCGCAAGGCAGAGGTGCTGGTGCTGATGGCGCAGACGCAGATGAAGATGAAGGAGCCCGCGAAGGCGCGCTCCACTGCGGAGCAGGCGCTGAAGTTGGACAAGACCAACGCCACCGCCGCGGGCATCGTGGCGGAGGTCGCGGCGGCGAACCCCAACGAGCGCATCGAGCCGCTGGTGGCGATGATGACCACCGTCACCAACTCGCCCAACGGCACGGGTGACGATGCCGCCAAGGGCCTCTGGTACGTCGGCGACATCCTCTACCGGCAGTTCAAGGCGCTCCCCGCCGACAAGGTGGAGGAGAAGGTGGCCGCGCTGCAGCAGATGCAGGGCGTCTTCCAGCAGGCCGCGTCGATGGGCAGCGCCGAGTGGGCCGTGGCGTCGCTGTGGCGCATCGGCAACGGGCTGGCGAACATCGCCGACGCGGTCGAGGCCACGCCGGTGCCGGCCGGCCTGAAGCCTGCGGAGATCGAGCAGTTCCGCGCGGCGGTGAAGGCGCAGGTCGACCCGCTGAAGGCGAACGCCGAGAACGCGTACGCCACCTGCGTCAGCCGCGCGGAGACTTTGGAGGTCTTCACGCCCGCGGCCATCGGTTGCCGCAAGCGCGTCGACGAGGCGCAGTCGCCGCTGAAGGGGCCGCCGGCCGAGCGCGCGGTCAACGTCGAGGAGCTCCAGAAGAAGGCGGAGACGTCGCAGGGCGCCGCCGACTTCGAAGCGCTGGGCCTCGCCTACCTGGGCGCCGGTCAGGTGAACAACGCCATCCTCAACCTGAACCGGGCCATCGAGATCGACGACGCGCGTGCGTCGGCGCACTCCGCGCTGGGCTACGCGCTGCTGTTGAGCGGTGACGCGGCGGCGGCGCGCGCCGAATATGGCCGCGCGCTGGAGGCCGACCCGACCTTCGACAAGGCGCGTGGCAACCTCGCGGCGCTGCTGTGTCGCTACCTCGACGTCGACGGCGCGAAGCGCGAGCTGGGCGTGGTGAAAGACCAGGCGGCCCTCAACGGCGCCGAGGTCGACGGTGAGTGGAGGTCGTGCAAGTGACGGTGTCGCTGTCACGCGCGCTGTTGCTCGCTGGCGTCGCGTTGGGCGCGTCCGCGTGCGGCGACCCGAAGAACCCTCCGGCGAAGTTCCACCTGGAGGGCAGCCTCACCCAGGTGATGGACCTCGGGTACGACGAGGCGCGCATCTTGAAGGCGCCCGAAGACATCGCGTTGCTCTTCGTGCGCATCAAGCCGCTGGGCGACGCGACCGACGGCGGCACGGCGGGCGTGTCGGAGGAGTACCCGTTTCGCGTCGCGTACCGCTTCGCCGGGCAAGACGCGCCGCAGGGGCCCATCGTGCTCGACCTCACCGCGTTGGATGACAGCGGCAACCAGCGCGGCGTCGCGCAGCGCAACGTCACCAACGACCCGCGCAACGTCTTCCCCGAGATCGACATCGGCGAGCTGAAGTTCGACAGGGCCCTCACCGAGGGCGAGCTCGTCACCGGTAGTTTTCACATCACCTTCGTGACCGGCGTGGAGACGGCCAGCGGCCGCACCTGCTTCTCGAAGGCCTTCACCGCGCGTGTGCAACCATGACCCGAACGTCTGGCTTCCTGGTGCTTCTGATTCTCGGCAGTGGCTGTGGCATTCGCCACGTGCCGCTCAACGTGCTCGAGCAGCTGCCCTACGAGGCGAAGATCGAGCTCCTCGAGGCCGAGAATGATCTCGCGCTCGCCGTCGACCGCCTCGACGAGGCGCAGTCGGAGGTGAGCCGCACCACCGACCTCATCCGCCGCGCGAAGGACCGCTCGTCTGACGCCGATGACGAGGTGGGGAACGCCGCCGACGCGAACGCCAAGGAGGTCGCGAAGTTGGCGGTGGTGGAGGCCGACAAGCGCGTCGAGTGGCTCCGTGCGCGGCAGCGCGTGAACGTGCGCGAGCAGGATCTCGCCGAGAAGGGCCTGGTCTGCGCGGAGGCCCGGTACGAGGTCGCGCGCCTCGGCGCCGCGCGGAAGGCGAAGCTCGAGGGCAGCGAGAAGCTCGACCCCGCCGACTTCGACAAGCAGCTCAAGGGCTGTGAAGACGACTACGCGCGCCTCAAGGACAAGTCGAAGGAAGAGGGCAAGGAGGCCGAGGCGATGCGCGAGGAGTGGGACAAGGCCCGCGCCGCCCTCGCCAAGAAGACCTTCGACGCCCGCGCCAGCCCCTTCGTGGAGTGAACGATGAAAGCGCTCCTCGTCCTGCTCCTCAGTCAGCAGCCCGTCGACCCGGCGGCGCTCAAGCGCACCGTGGAGGTCGAGTCGGCCACCGTGGAGAACGCGCCCGGTGACACCGAGGCCCTCTATCGCCTCGGCCTCGCGCACCTCTCGCTCGGCCAGCCGCAGAAGGCCATCAAGCCGCTCGAGCAGCTGGTGAAGGCCGACCCGGAGTCGGTCGACGGCAAGCTGCTCCTCGCGCGCGCCTACCGGGGCGCGGGCAGCATCGACAAGGCGAAGTCGCTGCTCGACGAGGCCATCGTCTCCGTGCCCGACGACGCGTCGCTGCGCGCGGAGCGCGGGTTGTTGGCGCGCACCACGTTGGACATCTCCGGCGCCATCGAGCACTTCAAGAAGGCCACCGAGCTCTCACCGCAAGACGCGCAGCTCCTCTTCAACCTCGGCGAGGCGCAGCAGGCGGGCCGCCACCTCGACGACGCCATCGCCACCTACAAGCGCGCGCTGGCCATCACCCCCGACCTCACGCAGGCGAAGGTGAACCTCGGCAAGGCGCTGGCAGAGAAGGGGCTCTACGGCGAGGCCAAGGAGATGCTCGCGTCGGTCAACAAGGAGACGCTGGCCGACGCGGAGGCCCACTACAACCTCGGCGTCATCTTGATGCGCGAGGGCAACGTCACGCAGGCGGTGACCGAGTTCCAGCGCACGCTGGCCATCAACCCGCGCCACGCGCAGGCCCTCAACAACCTGGGCGTCGCGGCTGACGCGCGCGGCGAGACGAAGAAGGGCCTCGAATGGTTCAAGAAGGCCACGCTGGCCGACCCCAACTTCGCCGAGGCCTGGTTCAACAGCGGCATGAGCTACATGCGCCTGAATCAAGAAGGGCAGGCCACGAAGATGTTCGAGCGCGCGCTGAAGCTGGAGCCCGGCAGCGACGGCCCGTACGTGCAGCTCGGCGGCCTGTACCTCAAGCAGGGCAAGAAGGACCGCGCGCTGGAGGCTTTCAAGAAGGCGATCTCCACGGTGGAGGAGGAGGACGCGAAGGCCAGCGCCTTCTCGCAGTTGCGCAAGCTGAACGACACGCGCCGGCACTCCGACGCGTACCGCGGGCTGGCGTTGACGTACCTCTCGATGGGCAAGGTCGATGACGCGGTCGCGACGCTGAAGACCGCCGTCGAGAAGATGCCGAAGGACCCCTCGGCCCGGGAGGCGCTCGGCGACGCCCTCGAGGCGCGCGCTGACTTCGACGGCGCCATCGAGCAGTTCACCCAGCGGCTGGCGCTCGAGCCCACCACCGACGCGAAGCTCGACCTCGCCAACGCGTGGGCGAAGAAGCACGTGGCGAAGAGCGCGGAGCCGCTGTTCCGCGAGGTGCTGAAAGACGAGCCCGACAACCGCGACGCCCGCATGGGGCTCATCGATCTGTGGCTGTCCATGGGCCGCTACGCCGACGCGGAGGGCGCGCTCAAGGAGGTGCTCAAGGCCGACGAGAACGACGTGCAGGCGCTGGCGAGGCTCGGCATCCTCAAGTCGCGCATGGGCCGGCCCAACGAGGCGCTGGAGCCGCTGGAGAAGGTCGCGAACTCCAACCCGCTGCTCTACGACGCGCGCGCGGAGTACGCGTTCCTGCTCTTCCGCGGTGACCCGACGAACGCGGACCGCTGCGTGGCGACGATGACAGACATCCTCACCGCGGAGCCGCGCGAGGTGCTGGCGCTGCACTACCTGGGCATGTGTCTCTACGCGCAGGGCAAGAAGCAGCGCGCTGAAGACAGCTTCAAGGCCGCGCTGGGCGTCGACCCCAACTTCGCCGCCGCGCACTTCTCGTTGGGCGAGCTCTACGAGAACGACGGCAAGAAGGACCTCGCGAAGAAGAGCTACGAGGCCGCCGCCGCGGCGGGCCACGCCGAAGCCAACGGCGCGCTCAAGCGCCTCGCCGGCGGCAAGTGAAGCCGTGGTGGTGGGCGCTGGTGTTGGCGCCTGCCACTCCGGGTTGCTGCTCAATGACACGGTCACGCACGGAGTGCGACGCGGAGACGGGCCTGTGCGTCGAGAACCCATGCGCAGGGCGATGCCGGCTCCCGCCGACGTGTCGCGCGTCGTCGGGCCCCTGAGCATTTGGCCGAGTGTGCTCACGGGCTCCACGCCGAGCTCACCGTTCCCGATGAGTGACACCGAGCGGAAGCTGAGCTGACGGGCGTTCTCACGCGACGGGGCCGCCGGGGAGGAGCAGACTCGCGCAATGCAGACTCCTCCGACCCCCGCCGATGAGCGGGAGCGGCTCGAGGCCCTGCGGGGGTACGCGGTGCTCGACACGCCCGCGGAGGCCGAGTTCGACCGCTTCACGCGCCTCGCCGCGCGCTTGTTCGACGTGCCGATGGCGCTGATCACCTTCATCGACAGCGAGCGCCAGTGGTTCAAGTCGTCGGTCGGGATCGCCCGGGGCGAGACGAGCCGCGCCGATTCCTTCTGCGGGCACGCGATCATCGAGCCGCGGCCGATGGTGGTGGGCGACGCGCACGCCGACCCGCGCTTCCATGACAACCCGCTGGTCACCGGCGACCCCAACATCCGCTTCTATGCGGGGGCGCCGCTGCGCACCGCCGAGGGGCACGCGCTCGGTGCACTGTGTGTCATCGACACCCGGCCGCGGCAGCTGACCGACACGCAGCGCGAGCTGCTCGCCGAGCTCGGCAGTCTGGTGATGGAGCAGCTCGAGCACCGCCGGCATCGCCTCCTCGCCGAGCGCGAGACGGAGCAACTGCACACGCTGTTCGCCGCGCTCCCGGCGCCGGTCACGGTGCACCGCGGCGGTGAGGTGGTGTTCGCCAACGCCGCGGCGGAGAAGGTGCTGCGCGTCGGCCCGGGTGGGTTGGTCGGCCAGTCGGCGGGGCAGTTCATCGTGCCGGGCTCGCAGACCGAGCGCAGCACGCCACGGCGGCTCGAGAGCACAGTGCGCATCAGCGAGGGCAACGAGGTGCTGGTGGAGTCGACGCTGATGCCGCTGCGCTGGCGTGGCGACGACGCGTGGGTGGTGTTGCACCGCGACGTCGGCGCCGAGCGGCAGCGGGAGGCCGACCGTCAGCGCGCGACCGATGCATTGGCGCGCGAGCTGAACCAGTTGCTGGTGATCTTCGACGGGCTCCCCGAGGGGGTGATCGTCGCAGACGCGTCGCGGCGCTGCGTGTACGCCAACCGCATGATGACGCACTTCTTTGGCGTTACCGCGGCAGACCTCTTCCGGTGGACCCTCGAAGACATCGCGCGCCATGTCGCCACGTGCAGCGACGACCCCGAGCTCACCGCGCGCCGCATGCTGGAGATGGTGGAGATCCCCGAGGGGACCTCGCGCGCCGAGAAGTTCACCTTCGTCACGCCGCGCGGCCAG
>CAMLFP010000197.1 GCA_946479335.1 uncultured Archangium sp. | reverse complement strand
CTTCTTCTTGGGCGGCTTGGCGCCCTTCGCGGCCTTCTTGCCCCTGGGCGCGGGTTCATCGGCGGGCACCCCGGCATCCACCGGCTCCGGCGGCGGCGCCACGGTCGGCGGAGACACCTTCACGCCGAGCACCTTCTCGATCTCCTCGGCCAACACCAGCGCGCCGTCTTGCGAATACCCACGGTGCACCGACGCGATGGTCCCATCGGTGCGCACGAAGAACAGCGACGGCAGCGGGCTCTGCGCGCCCAGCCAGCGCCGCGCGACGATGTTGAAGCGGTCCTTCGCGACGGGGAACGTCACCTGATTCTCGGCGACGAGCGCCTCCACCTTCTTCTGGCCCTCCTCGTCGGTGTCGATGGCGACCATCATCACCCGCAGGCCCTTCTCGCGATTCTCCGCGTAGAGCTTCTGGAGGTACGGCATCTCCTTTTTGCAGGGGCCGCAGAAGCTGGCCATGAACGACACCACCAGCAGCTTCCCGTCCTTGTCGGTGCGGCCCTGGCCGACGAGCGCGTCGAGGGCGACGAACGACTCACCGAACTCCTTCGCGTTGTAGACGGGGAGGCGGAACTGCGGCGCGGGCTTGTCGAGCTCCGCGAGCTCTTCCGCGAGGGCCGGCAGCGACAACAACGAGAGCAGCAGAGCGATGCGCATGGAGTTCTCTTTCAACGCTGGGCCTTGAGCCACTCGCCGAGCGTGTCGAGCGAGACGGTCTCCGACCTCGGGGCTTCACGCGGCGCATTCAGGTCGTCGATCTTCAACGTGCGCGAGGCGTGCTCGTTGCCGCCGTAGCCCGCGAAGAAGTGGGCGCCGACCTTGCTGGCGCGCTCCTTCTGCTTGCCGATCTTCCCGCCGCGCGGGTCGAAGTCGACGAAGTGCCCTTCGTCACGCAGCTTCATCACCAGGGCGATCGCCTCGTCGCGCTCAGGGCCGTCGAAGGTGGCGATGAACAGCGCCGGGCCGGTCTTCACCGGGGCGTGCAGCGACTCGAGCAGCAACACCAGACGATCGAGCCCCATCGCGAAGCCCACCGCCGGCTTGTCGGGGCCGCCGAGCTCCTGCACGAGCCGATCGTAGCGCCCGCCGCCGCACACCGTGCCCGCGGTGCCGAGCGCGTTCTCTCCCTGCGGCTGGTAGATGAACTCGAAAGTAGTACGCGTGTAGTAGTCGAGACCGCGCACGAGGCGCCGGTCCAACTCGAAGGCGATGCCCAGCTTGCCGAGCAGCCGCTGCACGGTCTCGAAGTGCGCCTTCGACGCGTCGTCGAGGAAGTCGGTGATCGCCGGCGCGGTGGCGATGGCTTCTTTCAGCGCCTCCTCCTTCGAGTCGAGCAACCGCATGGTGTTGCGCTCGAACGCCAGCTGCCCCTCGGGGCTCATCTTCTCGACGAAGGGCTCGAAGTGCTTCGCCAGCGCCGCGATGTAGGCCGGCCGCGTGGAGCCATCGCCCAGCGAGTTGAGGTGCAGCTTGATGTCGGGCACGCCCAGCTTCTTCAAGAACGCGGAGACCAGCGCGATCACCTCGACGTCCTGCGCGGGGTCGAGCGAGCCGTACGACTCCGCGCCGAGCTGGTGGAACTGGCGGTAGCGCCCGGTCTTCATGCGCTCGTAGCGGAACATCGGGCCCATGTAGAACCAGCGCGTCACCGGCTCGGCGTTGGCGATGTTGTGCTCGATGTACGCGCGCGCCGCGGGCGCGGTGCCTTCGGGGCGCATGGTGATGCTGCGATCACCCTTGTCGGTGAACGTGTACATCTCCTTGCCGACGATGTCGGTGACCTCGCCGACGCTGCGCACGAAGAGCTCGGTGGCCTCGACGATCGGCGTGCGGATCTCCGAGAACCCGTAGCGGCCGAAGATCTCCCGCGCGACCGACTCCACGCGCTGCCACAGCTCGATCTGCGGCGGGAGCAGATCGTTCATCCCCTTCACCGCCTGGAGCTTTGCGCCGCTCACTTGAACGTTCCGATCTTCTGGCCGAGCTGCACCGGCGCGTCAGGCACCAGCGAGGGCTCCCACGTCACGCGGCCCTTGGCGAAGAGCATGATCACCGTCGAGCCCATCTCGAACATGCCAATCTCCGCGCCCTTCTCGATGGCGATCGGCCGCGCGTAGGTGTGCGACCGCGCGCCCTCGCCCTGGTGGGTGATGAGTTCGTCATACGCGGCGTGGATGCGCGCGACGCACGTGGCGCCTACCGCGATGTACGCGCACGGCCCCGCGGGCGTGTCGAGGTAGGTGATGAGCCGCTCGTTGATCGCGAAGAGCGCGTCCTTCGTGCGCACCGACGCCTGGTTCACCGGCCAGAACTCACCGGGGAGGTAGTGGTAGCCGGTGATGGTGCCCGGCAGCGGCGAATGGAAGCGGTGGTAGTCGCGCGGCGAGAGGTACAGCGTCGCGTACGTACCGCCCTCGAAGTCCAACGCGCGGCGCGCATCACCCAGCAGCTTGTCGACGGGGAACGAGATGCCCTTTGCTTGCAGGCACGCGCCGCGCTCGATGAGGCCGGCCTGAGAGACGTGCGCGTCGACCGGGCTCGCCACCACGTTCTCCGTGAGGTCGATGGTGCGCATCCCCGGCTTCAGCTTGCGGGTGAAGAACGCGCCGAAGTTGTTGAAGTCTTCGATGGAGCCCTCGGCCTCGTCGAGGTTCACCTTGAACTGCTTCGCGAACACGCGCATCGCGGCCTGGTGCAGCGCCGGAGGCACAGGCGCGCGCGTGGCTTTGCCGACCAGCGACGAAAGCGCCGACTTCGGCAACAACCGCATCAACGTCATGAAAGTCTGATCACGCATCGGAGAGGCGCGCTTAGCGCTGCCTCAGACTCCGAGGAAGAGTCTCTTTCCGAAGTTCAGCGCGAGATCGGCGTCGAAGATCTTCTGGGCCGAGGTCTGGATGTCGTACTCGACGCGGAGATATTCCACCGTGCGGTTCTCGGTGTCGTGGATCACGAAGCACGCGCGGTTGTCGTAGTCGCGCGGCTGGCCGACGGAGCCGACGCTGATGATGTACTTGAACCCTTTGCGGATGCCGAACTTCTGGGCGACCACGTCGTTCACCTCGCCGGAGCCCAGCGCGAACGCCTTGCACAGGTGCGAGTGCCCGATGAACGTGACCTCCGGGAGATCGCCGGAGAACGGCGTCAGCTCGCGGGCCTGCTCGAGCGCGAAGATGTACTCGTACGAGCGCGGGTCGATGGGCGAGCCGTGGCTGAAGCCCACGTCGCCGATGCGGTACGTGTACGGCAGGCTGCGGAGCCACTCGAGCTTGTCTTCGTCGAGCGCGTTGGCCGACCAGTCGAGCGCGTGGCGGGCGGCGTCGTAATAGAACGAGTAGTCCATGCGGCCGGCGACGGCGGCGTCGTGGTTGCCCAGCAGCGTGATCTCCGCGTTGGCGCGCACGATGTCGCAGCACGGGTTGGGCGACGCGCCGTAGCCGACCACGTCGCCGAGACACACGATGCGATCGACCTTCTGCTTGTCGATCGTCTTCATCACTTCGGTGAGCGCTTCGATGTTGCTGTGGATGTCGGAGATGATCGCGATGCGCAAAACGTGGGCCCCGAAAAGACGAAGTTAGTTGGCGGTGAGTCGACGATCTTCGTCGATCATCCGCCGGATCGCCGCACGAATCTGATCGTCGGCGCCGTCGAACTCGAGCCCCATGCCTGCGGGCCCGTCCTGCCCTTCGGAGCGGCTCCACACCACGCGCGCCGTGGTCTCGAAGCCGTCGGTGCCGAAGCGCAACCGCGCCGTGGCGCCGCGCTCCAACGGCGTGCTGGTGCGCACGAACAACCCGCCTTCGCTCATGTTGCCGATGCGCGCGTAGACGGTGACGTTCTCTCCCTCACACCAACATCGGAGTTTTGTGGGAACGCGTTCGTACTTTCTGTTGTTGGTCACTGCCGGCCTCCGATGACGCAAGCTCTACAAACCCGCTGCGGTCCCCCCGGATGGCTCCACTGCCACCACTGCCCTGAAGAGTAGAAATTCGACTCGTACAGCGTCAACTGGGGCGTTTTCAACACATCACAGCACCTCCGGGATTTTTGGCCGCCTGTTGTCGCGCGCGTCGTGTCACCTTCGTGGCGTGCCGACGCCTCGCCCCGTGCGTTACCGCTGTGAGATTCCGTCGCGACTTGAGCTCGACATGAACGGGCTCGCGGTGCGCGCGCGGCTGCTGGAGATCTCCGAGACGGGCGGCTTTCTCGAGGAGGTCGCGGGGCTCGACGACCTGCAGATCGACGAGGGGGCGACGCTGTCGATGCCGCTCCCCGGTGGCGCGAACCTCGCGGCCCACGTGCGGGTGGCGCGCATCGGGCGGGCCCGCCTCGACGTGCGCACCCGCGCCGCAGAACATGTCAGCGTCTCTGTTTCTGGCTTCGGCCTCGAGTTCGACGCGATCGACGACGACGAGCTGGAGCGGCTGCGCGACTTCCTCGAGCTGCTCGACTGCCGCTAACGCCGCGCGGAGAAGTCGTAGATCTTCTCCACCGCGATCTGCCGGTAGCGATCGACCTTCAGCGCGCGCAGCGCACACTCGAAGACGAAGGCCTGCTCGTCGACGCCATCGCGCATCAACCGCTGCGCCTCCGCGCGGATCAACGGCGCCGCCTCGTGCGGGTGGAAGCAGTACGACGGCGAGAAGTGGAAGTGCCCATCGAAGGGGATGAGGCGCGCCTCGATCACGTCACCCACCGCGAGCCCGACGATGTGCCGCCGCTCGGTGACGTCGCGCGTGACGCCGCCAAAGAGCGTGGTCAGCTCCACTTCGCCGGCCGAGATCTTCTCGACCTGGAAGAGCCCGTGCAGCGTCTCCGTCAACGCGCGGAAACCGGTGGCGCGCGCCACGTCGCCTTCACGCAGCGCCTGCTCGTAGCGCTCGCGCGCGGGCGTCTTGCCGAAGTGCGGCGCGACGCGATCGCACACGTAGTGCTCGAGGAAGCCCGCCAGCCGGAGCTCGATCTGCCGATCTTCGTCGAACACCTCGCCGGTCTTCTCGAAGTACGTGGTGCGCGCCGCGAGCAGATCGCTCTTGGTGCTCTCCGGCGTGGCGAAGGAGATCAGCTCCTCCAGGAACGGGTGCGGCGCGGCGCTCATTTCGCGGCCATCACCGACGCGAAGCGCGCGAAGAGGTAGCGCGCGTCATGCGGGCCCGGCGACGCCTCCGGGTGGTACTGCACCGAGAAGGCTTTCGCGCCCGGCACCTCGAGCCCCTCGACGGTGAGATCGTTGAGGTTCAGGTGCGTCACCACGCCCTTCCCTTCGAGGCTCTTCGCGTCGACCGCGAAGCCGTGGTTCTGGCTGGTGATCTCCACCTTGCCGGTCTGCAGATCTTTCACCGGCTGGTTCGCGCCGCGGTGCCCGAACTTCATCTTCCAGGTCTTGCCGCCCAGCGCGAGCGCGAGGATCTGGTGGCCCAGGCAGATGCCGAAGATGGGCACCTTGCCGAGCAACTCCGCCACCGTCTTGTCGGCGCCCTTCACCGCCGCCGGGTCGCCGGGGCCGTTGGTGAGGAACACGCCGTCGGGCTTGAGGGCGATGATGTCTTTCGCGCTGGTCCACGCCGGCACCACGGTGACGTGGCAGCCCTCGTCGACGAGGAACTGCAGCATCGCCTTCTTGAGGCCGTAGTCGACCGCCACCACGCGGTACTTCACCGCCGCGGGCTGGTGGTTCTCGCCGACCAGCACGTTGGGCGTGGGCTTCGTCCACTCGTAGGTCGTCTTGGTGGAGATGCCGGTCGCGAGGTCCATGCCCTCCATGCCGGGCGCCTGCTTCGCCTTCTCGATGAGCGCCTGGTTGCTGTGCGTGCCCGTCGAGATGACGCCCATCTGCGAGCCGTGCGTGCGGAGGTGCCGCACCAGACGCCGCGTGTCCAACCCTTCGATGCCGGCCACCTTCCAGTGCGCGAGGTACGCGTCGAGCGACTGCGCGGCGCGGAAGTTCGACGGCTCCGAGTACTCGCGCACCACCATGCCCACCGCGTGCGGGCGCGCCGATTCTTGATCTTCCGGGTTGGCGCCCACGTTGCCGATGTGCGGGTACGCCATCGTCACGATCTGACCGACGTACGACGGGTCGGTGAGGATCTCCTGGTACCCGAACATCGAGGTGTTGAAGACCACCTCGCCGACGGTGTCCTCGTGCACTCCAAACGAGCGGCCTTCGAACACCGTGCCATCAGCCAGAGCGAGAACTGCGCGTTTCACGTGACGACTCCTGCGGGGAAGGTGTGGCGGGCGCCGATGATCGAACCGCGGACGCTCCAGGTAGATGAATCAATGACCGTGATGGCGGCGGCGACGCCCGGCGTGAGCCCCGCCTTCAGGCCCAGCAAGCGCGCGGGCGCGGTCGCCAGCACCTCGACGGTGCGCGACAGCGAGAGCCCGGCAGCCTTCGCCGCGGGGAGCGCCTGCTCGAAGGCTTCACAGCCCGGCGCGCACGACTCGAACGGGTGTTCGCGGTCCAACACGTCGACGCGCACGTGATCGCACGCCAGCGCGTCGATGGCGCCGTCGCGCAGCCCCTGCTGGAGCGCGGCGACGTCGCGCTCGTTGCGCAGCGGCGGCCACACGCGCGCGTCGAGCGAGTAGCCCTCCGCGGCGCGCGTGTCTCTCGTGAGGTGATGCGGCGTGACGTCGCAAGTGACCTTGAGCCCGCGGCGCCTGGCGTCGGCGACGAGCTCGACCGCGCGCGCGGTCGTGAGGTGCGAAAAGTGCAGCCGGCCGCCGGTCTCTTCGAGGATCAGGAGATCGCGCGCGACGACCGACGTCTCCGCAGACTCCGGCACCCCCAGCAGCCCGAGGCGCGTCGCGGTCAGGCCGAAGCCGATGACGCCGGGCCCGCTGAGCGACTTGTCTTCGGCGTGCACCATCAGGAGCGTGTCGAAGCCCGCCGAGTACCGCAGCGCGCGACGCATGACGCCCGCGCGAGAGATGGGCGCGAAGCCCTGGCTCAACACCGGCGAGCCGCTGTCGGTCTCTCCGAGTTCGTCGCCGGCGAGGTTGCGCGTCAGCGGCGCGGCCTTGATGACGCGCAGGCGGTCAGACGAGATCGAATCGCTGGCAGGCACGGTGACCACCGTCGTGAACCCGCCGCGCAGCGCCGCGTCGACATCGCGCTCATCGGTGAGGACGCTGTGCAGATCGACGAAGCCCGGCACGACTACCCCACCCGAGACATCGATCACCCGCGCGCCCGTCGCGTCGACCTTCGGAGCCACCGCGGCGATCTCGCCGTCGACGATCAACACCTCGCCCGGCGCGTCCCGCTTCGTCGCCGGGTCGAGCAACTGGCCACCGCGCAGCACCAGCCTCATGACACCGACTCCAGGATGGCCTTGCGCACCGCGACGCCGTTCTCGACCTGCTCGAGGATCAGGCTGCGCTGCCCGTCGGCGACCTCCGGCGAGAGCTCGAGGCCGCGATTCACCGGGCCCGGGTGCAACACGACGGCCTCGCTCTTCAACGCCGCGGCGCGCTCGTTCGTGAGCCCCCACCGGCGGTGGTACTCGTCGGCGCTCGGGAAGAGCGCGTCAGACTGCCGCTCCTTCTGGATGCGCAGCATCATCACCGCGTCGGCGGCCTCGAGCGCCACGTCGAGGCGCGTCGTCACCTCGACGCCGAGCTCGCCCAGCGCCGAGGGCAGCATGGTCGGAGGCCCGCAGAAGACGACGTTCGCGCCCAGCGCCTTGAGGCAGTGCAGGTTCGAGCGCGCCACGCGGCTGTGCAGCACGTCGCCGACGATCACCACGCGCTTCCCCTCGAGCGAACCCCAGCGGCGCCACAACGTGTACGCGTCCAACAGCGCCTGCGAGGGGTGCTCGTGCTGCCCGTCACCGGCGTTGACCACCGCGCAGCCGACCGAGCGCGCGACCAGCGCCGCCGCGCCACTGCTCTGGTGCCGCACCACGATGATGCTCACGCCCAGCGCGGCGATGTTCTTCGCGGTGTCGACCAGCGTCTCACCCTTCGCCGCCGATGAGCCGGTGACGGTCCAGTTGAGGACGTGCGCGCCCAGCCCCGCGGCGGCCACCTCGAAGCTCGAGCGCGTGCGCGTGGAGGCCTCGTAGAAGACGTTGGCGACGACCCGGCCCGCGAGGTGCCGGCCGCCGACGTTGCCTTCGCGGTACTCGTGGGCGCGAGAAAGCAACTGCTCCAGCGCGGCCCGGCCGAGCCCTTCGATGCCCAACAGGTGCCGCGTGGTGCTCACTTGCCCTTGTTGCCGACCTTCTCGGCGACGATGTGGAAGGTCTTGCGCTTCTTGAGCGGCGCGAACTCCACCACGCGGTCGTAGGTGATGCGCACCGTCAGGCGGCCGTTCTCGTCGTTGATGATGACGTTGTCGGGGTCGACGCCGAGGCCGGGCTTCCAGCTCTCCACGCCGTTCTCGTCGACGACCAGGTGCGTGCCGAGGCCCTTGTCATTGAGGCGAATCAGCAGGCGCTCACGCGCGGGCTTCTCGCCGTCGAGCCAGTACACGTTGAAGGCCTGACCGACGGCCTCCTTCGCCTCGAGGTTGTCCCAGTACACGGGGGCCACGTGGTACGCGTAGAAGCCCGCGGCAGCCAACGCGAGGATCATCAGGTACGTGACGGGGTTGGTCTCGCCGTTTCGTCGCACGAGACGGGCACGTCGCATGGGTTCTGCGACGCGTCAAGGCCGTAAAACTCAGGGCCGCAGCGGCTCTCCTTCGCACATCGTCACGGGCTTGAAGAACCGGTCGTAGCGCAGGCCGGTGCCGCCGAAGACCGAGCTCAGGAACCCGCCGTGCGAGAGCGAGAACCAGATCACCGTCGCCTTGCCCTTGATGTTGCCGAACGGCACGAACTCGGTGGAGTTGCTCCCGCTGCCCAGGCCCAACCGGCTGTCGGCGGAGTTGTTGCGGTTGTCGCCCATCACGAACACGTGACCTGGCGGCACCGTCACCTGCTTCTCGTGTTGGATCTGCAGCGTCACCGAGCGCTGCTCCGGGGTGTCGATGATCAGGTGCGGCGCGCCGTCGAACGACTCGCGGTACAGCGTGCCGCGGCGCTCGTGCCAGTCATCGGTGAACCACGTCGTCAGCCAGTACCGGAACATCGGGACGCTGGTGATGGTGACCTCCGGGTGCTCCCAGGTGGCGAAGTTCGGGTTGTCGATGGTGCGCGGCGCGAGCGCGCCGTTCAGCACCAGCCCGTCTTCGGTGAAGGTCAGCACGTCGCCCGGCGTGCCGACGATGCGCTTGACGTAATCGACGCTCGGGTCGGTCGGGTTGTTGAAGACGATCACGTCGCCCTTCTTCGGCTCGCGGACCAGCACGAAGGGCACGTAGTTGGTGAACGGCAACCGCACGCCGTAGAGGAACTTGTTGACGAAGATCTGATCGCCCAGCTCCAGCGTCGGCAGCATCGACCCGGAGGGAATCTTGAACGGGTCCAACAACACCGCGCGGAAGGCGAGCGCGATGGCCAGCGCCTTGACGAAGCCGCCGCCCGCGTCGAGCGCTCCGCCGCGGTAGCTCGCCAGCGCCTTGTCGACGCGCTTGGCGAACGCCACCGACGCGCCTTCGATCTCCGCGGTCGGCTTTGCGTACGTGCGCAGCAGCTCTCGCGCGGCGTCGGCGAGCTCCTCGAGGTCCTTGTCCTTGAGCTTGCCCTTCGCCTTCTTCACCAGCGCGTCGGCCTCCGCGAGGTGCTCTTCGGCGAGGTAGCGCGCGGCGCGCGGGAGGTTCCACTTCTTGCCCAGCGGCGTGCGCAGCAGCAGCAGCGCGACCCACCACAGGAAGCAGATGATGCCGAGCCCCTGCATCAGCGGCTGGAGCCACAGGTACGTGCACACCACCGACTCGACGATGGTCAGGTAGACCACGAAGACCAGCGCCAGCACGGTGACCGGCGCCCAGAGGCTCACCAGCCGATCGAACCAGCGCCACTGGTTGATCACCTTGAGCTCGTCGGCCGACAGCTTCGAGGTGATCGCGACGTTCAGCTTCGAGCCGGCCACGTCACTCCTCCGACTTCAGCACGGCGAGGAAGGCCTCCTGCGGGAGCTCGACCACGCCCACCGACTTCATGCGCTTCTTGCCCTCCTTCTGCTTCTCGAGGAGCTTGCGCTT
>CAMLFP010000196.1 GCA_946479335.1 uncultured Archangium sp. | reverse complement strand
GAGACCTTCATCAGCTCGTACCGGCCGCTGCCCTCGGTGCGTGTCGTGGCCCACACACTCCGCCTCGCGAGCAACGCCATCGCGAAGTGGCGTGACGACGATGTCTCGTTGTTCGCGGGCCAGGCGAAGGGTGCGCGCGCGCGGTCGACCGTGTACTTCGCTCCCGGCAAGGAGCCGCTCGCCCGGCGCTTCGCGCAACGACTGGGTGAGAACACGCCGGTCGAGCCGCTGAGCTGGGCCACCGCGTACGACGTAGTGGTCGCGCTGGGAGACGCGCCATGAAGCGGCTGACGTTGTTGATGTTCATCGCCGCCCGCGCGTGGGCGAACGACGAGGCGGACGTGTACTGGAACGAGGAGGAGCGCGCGTTCTACGTGGTCGATCCCGTCGAAGAAGAAAGCCAGTTTCGCTACGACGCCTACACACCCGGAGGCGAGTCCACGAACAACCACTCCGGCACGTTGGTGCGGCCGAGCTTCTCAGGGCCAAACAAGGCGACCTTCGTTGTCTCGGCGAAGGTGAGCGTCGGTGAAGCCAACTGGAGCGGCAACCACTTCACGCCCACCCTCGAAATCACCGCGGTGATGAAGCGTGGGGCGAAGAGCTGGCCCGTGGTGTTGCCGCGCGAACCGACGGAGGTGCGCGTGTGGTGGTCGCCTGACGGGCGCCGCGCGCTGGTCGCGAGCTCGGGCGCTTTCTCCTATTCGGGAGGGTATGCCGCCCTGGTGCCGGGACCGCTCCCTCGCGTGCAGGTGCTGTACCCGCCGGGAGGAATGTTGACGAGCCAGCAACTGCAGCAGCTCGACGCGCTCGCGGCTCCGTTGGGCTGCGTGGTCTCGTACGCGGGCGAAGCGAAGAAGGCGCGGCCCACGACCGTCATCTACGCAGACAAGGGTTTCGAGAAGCAGGCGAAGGCGCTGGCCGCGAAAGTACCGGGAGGTGCCACGGTGGAGCCGCGCACCTGGGCGAGCAACGCCAGCCTCGTGGTCGCCATCGGCGACTCGTACAAGTGAGGCCTGAAGTCCGCCGGATGTGTGGGCGGAGTGGTAAAGCCATGAACCTGTGACGAGCGCCGTCGAGACTTCGCCTTCGCGCCTGCCGAGCTTCCCCACCGGCGCGTTGCCGCTCCCCCGGCAGCGCGTGCTGGCGGCGCGTGACGCGCTGTCGGCGGCGGTGGGTGGCCGCGTGTCGTTCGACGAGTTGGATCGCCTCAGCTACGCGCGCGACATGTGGCCGCTGGCCCTGTTGTGGATTCGCCAGGGCCGCAGCCCGTTGCCGCCCGACGCGGTGGTGTGGCCCGGCACCGACGACGAGGTCGCGCGCGTCATCGCGGTGGCGCGCCAGCACCACTTCGCGGTGATCCCCTATGGCGCGGGCTCCGGCGTGTGCGGCGGTACGTGGGCGCTCGACGGCGGCGTGACGTTGGACCTGAAGCGCTTCGACACCATCGGCGAGGTCGATGCAGCGTCGCGCAGCGTGGAGGTGGGCGCGGGCGTGATGGGCGAGACGCTGGAGCGCCGGCTCAACGCGCGCGGGTGGACGCTCGGCCACTTTCCCTCTTCCATCGCGACCTCCACCGTCGGCGGCTGGCTCGCGGCGCGCAGCGCGGGCCAGTTCTCGAGCAAGTACGGGAAGATCGAAGACATGCTGCTCTCAGCGCGCGTGGTGCTCGGCACCGGCGAGAAGCTGACGTTGCCGGAGCGCCCCTTCAGCGGGCCCGACCTCGCGTCGCTGCTGGTCGGCTCCGAGGGCACGCTGTGCGCCTTCACCCACGCGAAGCTGCGCGTCTTCCCGTTGCCCGAGGGCCGCGCGTTCCACGGCTTCGAGTTCCCGTCGGTGGAGCTGGGGATCGAAGCCATCCGTCTCCAGTTCCGCGATGGGCTGCGGCCTGCGGTGGTGCGTCTGTACGACCCGTTCGACACCGCGTTCGTGGGCAAGGGTGGTGCGAAGAAGAAAGAGGTCACGCCGCCGTCGCTGCGCGGCGCGCTCCAGACGAAGTGGTTGCCGGAGCTGCTGCGCGGCGTGACGCGGCAGACGCTGGGGCGCCCGGTGGTGATGAACCAGCTGCAGCGCGCGTTCCGCAAGAGCCGCCTGATCCTCATGTTCGAAGGCGACGCGGCGCGGGCCGAAGCCGAAGACCGCGGCGCGACCGCCATCTGCCGGCAGCTCGGCGCGCACGATCTCGGTGAGGCGCCGGGGCGCGCGTGGCTCAAGAAGCGCTACGACGTCAGCTACCGCATGTCGCGCCTCATCGAGTCGGGCACCTTCGCCGACACCATGGAGATCGCCGCGCCGTGGGAGTCGGTGCACAAGATCTACGAAGCGGTGCACGAGGCCGCGTCGAAGTTCGCCTTCGTGCTCTGTCACTTCAGCCACGCGTACGCCGACGGCTGCTCGCTCTATTTCTCCTTCGTCGGCTCCGGAGACTCGGAGGCGGAGATGGAGGCGCGCTACCACCAGCTGTGGAACGCGGCGTTGAAGGCGGCGGTGGGCGCGGGTGGCAATGTCAGCCACCACCACGGCGTCGGGGTGCTGAAGGCGCGCGCGCTGCAAGACTCGCTCGGTGAAGGCCGCCACGCGCTGCAGGCGCTCAAACAACACTTCGACCCCGACGGCGTCATGAACCCGGGAAAGCTCGGCCTGTGAATCGCTTCCACGAGATCGAGCCCGTGAAGGTCGCTTCGATGCTGGTGCGCGTCGGCGCCGGCGTCGTGTTGCGCGACCTGGACGCGCATGTGACGCCGCACGGGTTGTCGCTGGGGCCGGTGACGCCGGGCGCGATGGGCCTTACCGTCGGCGAGTTCCTTGAGGGGCCCTACGCGGGGCTGCACCCGATCCCTGGAGGGCGACTCGAGCCGCTCTGCGCGTCGATGCGCGTGGTGTTGCCGGGCGGGAAGACGTTCGAGACCAACGACGCGCCTCGCAGCGCCGCTGGGCCCGACCTCGCGGGGTTGGTGCTCGGCGGGCACGGAAAGCTGGCGCAGGTGTCGCACGCGACCATCCGCTGCGTGCCGTACCCGGAGCGCGACGTGCGCGTGGCGGCGTTCGAGTTCGAGAACGGAGACGCGTTCGTCGCCGCGATGCAGCGCGCGCTGGCCGGCGGGTTCTGGCCGTGGCGTTGCCATCTCGAGGTGCGCGAGCGCGTGCACGCGGAGGTCCGCTGGGCGGCGACGGTGGGTGGCGTGGAGCGAGATCGCGAGCTGTTGCAGCGGGTCACCGGCCAAAGCGCCGCCCCTCACCCCGGCCCTCTCCCCGCGGGAGAGGGAGTTGGTGAGGAGGTCGAGACCACGTGGCCCGCCGTGCGCGACGCGTTGAACGCCGGGAAGGCGCTCCAGTTGTTCAGGCTCTCCCTGGGCACCGTGGTCGCGCGCGGTGACATCGAAGGCCTTCCGCTCCAGACCCGCTCCGCCTGGCACCCGGTGTCGGCGCGGCTCTCTTCTCTCTTCCGAGGTGCGCCATGAGCGCGATGACCCGACACGCGCAGGCGTACCGCTACTGCGCCGCGTGCCCCAAGCTGTGCCGCTTCTCGTGCCCCGTCTCGGAGGCGACCCAGAACGAGTCGCACTCGCCGTGGGGGAAGATGACGGCGTCGCACCTCGTGGAGACCGGCGCGCGCGCGCCCGATGAGAGCAGCGCTCGCGCGGCGCTCGCCTGTACGGGCTGCGGCCGCTGCACCAGCTTCTGCAAGCACGAGAACACGGTGGGCGACGCGCTCTTCGCGGCGCGTGAAGAGGCGGTGCGCACCAACACGCAACCGAAGGGCGCGGCCACCACGCTGGCGACGTTCACCGAGTGGCACAACCCGTTCGGGCGCGAGCTGTCGTCGCTGGTCGACGCGTGGCGGGTGGAGACGCCAGTGCGCTTCCAGCTCTTCCCCGGTTGCAGCTCGCTGGTGAAGCGCAAGCAGCTGGTCGAAGACACGCTCAAGGTGGCCGACGCGTTCGGCGCGCCGATGGGGGTGGCGCGCGCGTCGTCACGGTGCTGCGGCTACCCGCTGTACGCCGCCGGCGCGCACGACGACTTCGTGGAGCACGCCCGCGCCACCGCGAAGATGTTGTCGGAGGTCTCCGAGCTCGCGGTGTTGGACGCGGGCTGTGCGTACACGCTCAAGCACGTGTACCCGCGCGTCGGCGTGCACCTGGAGACCAAGGTGCGCACGGTGGTGGAGATCCTCGAAGAGAACCTCGCGCACGCGCCGAACAAGCCGCCGCTCCCGGAGTCGGCGGGGTACCACGACGCCTGTCACCTCGGTCGTGGCCTGGGGCAGTACGAAGAGCCGCGCGCGCTGTTGCGCAAGGCGATCGCCCACATCGATGAGGCGCCCAGCAACCGGAAGGAGGGCGGCTGCTCCGGTGGCGGCGGGTTGTTGCCGCGCACCATGACCGACGTCTCGGTGGAGGTCGCCCGGCGTCAGGCCCTCGAGGTCGCGGGTGAAGCCGGCGCGGTGGTGACGGCGTGCCCGACGAGCAAGCGCATGTTCGAGCGCGCGGGCCGTCAGTCGTTCGATCTCATGTCGCTGTTGCGCCGCTGGCTGGAGAGCTGAATGAAGACCTTCTTCGTCGTGAACCCCAAGAGCGCCAACGGCAACACCGGCCGCCGCTGGGGCGAACTGGCGGCCACCATCGGCCGCACGCTGTCTGACTTCGGCGTGGAGTTCACCCGCGGCGAGATGGACGCGATGCACATCACGCGGCGGGCCATCAAGAATGGCTACGAGTGCATCGTCGCGGTCGGCGGCGACGGCACCATCAACGAGGTCACCAACGGCTTCTTCGAAGACGGGAAGGTCTTGAACCCCCAGGCGGCCCTCGGCGTGTTGCCGCGCGGCACCGGCGGCGACTTCCGCAAGACCTTCGATTGGGACCTCGACTCCGACGCGGCCATCGCGCGCTTGAAGACGCCCGACACGCGCCCGTTCGACGTCGGCCTGCTGGAGTACCTCGCGCACGACAACACCACCAGGCAGCGCTACTTCGCGAACATCTGCAGCTTCGGCGTCTCCGGGCTCGTCGATGAAGAGGTCAACCGCACCTCGAAGGTCTTCGGCGGCACGGTGTCGTTCATGCTCGGCTCGCTCAAGGCCCTCACGAAGTACCAGGACGCCCGGGTGCGCGTGTCGTTCGACGGCGGCCCCGAAGAGGCGCTCACCGTCACCACGCTCTCGGTGTGCAACGGCCGCTACTTCGGCGGCGGCATGAAGGTGGCGCCGGAGGCCGACGTCAGCGACGGGCTCTTCGACGTCACGGTGTGGACCGGCTACACGCTCAGCGACTTCGTCATCCGCAGCAAGGGCGTGTACTCAGGCGCGCACGTCAACTGGAAGGGCACGCGCACGCTCCGCGCGAAGACGGTGTACGCCACCAGCGACGAGAAGGTGCTCATCGACTGCGACGGCGAACAACCGGGCCGGCTCCCCGCGCGCTTCACGATGCTGCCCGGCGCCATCCGCCTCAAGGTGTGACGGCTCCAGCGCTCACTGCAGCAGAGCCATCACGGTCTGCACCACGGTGAAGCCCGCGAGCCCCAGCACCGCGACGCTCGCGGTGACCATCGCCACCGGGTAGCGATCGAGCCCGCGCTGCGCCTCACCCAGCATGCGCTTCATGAAGGTGCGGTGGCATTGCACGCGGCACTCCCCGCGGATGATGCGCTGCAGCTCGTCGTGCATCTCCTGCACCGACTGGTAGCGCTCGGCCGGCGCCTTCTTGAAGCCGCGCGCGAGGAACCAGTCGAGGTCGGCGGGCACCTGGTAGCGCGCCGCGCGGGTGTTCATCTTGTGCAGCACCGGCGTGGTGGCCTGCACGCCCGCCAGCACCTCCTGCAGCCCGCCGCGGCCGGCGAGGTAGTGATCGAGGTGGAGGAACT
This sequence comes from uncultured Archangium sp., assembly GCA_946479335.1. Next base: position 4,264 of record CAMLFP010000196.1, on the reverse strand, counting down.
CGTGGAAGATGACCGTCAACGCGTAGAGGTCGCTGCGCTCGTCGACCTCGTTGTGCGCGCCGCGCGCCTGCTCCGGAGACATGTACAGCGGCGTGCCCATCACCGCGCCCACCTGCGTCTGGAGCACGGTGCGCTCGCGGCTCTGCGTCATCGGCAGCTCCGGGCGCTGCTCGGCGCCGCGGATGCGCTTGGCGAGACCCCAGTCCATCACCGTCACTTCGCCGTAGGGGCCCACCATGATGTTCGCGGGTTTGAGATCGCGGTGGATGAAACCCTGCTGGTGCGCGTAGGCCATCGCGTTGAGCACCGAGAGGAAGATCTGCGTGCGCACCTCCATCGTGAAGCGCGCGTGCGCCGCGTCGTCGCCGGCCTTGAGGCGCGCGATGATCGACTCCAGCGTCTCGCCGCGCAGGTGCTTCATCACGAAGTAGTAGCGGCCCGCGGAGTCGACCCCGACGTCGTGCACCGGCACGATGTTCGGGTGCTCGAGCTGGCCGACGGTGCGGATCTCCTCGGCGAAGCGCAGCACGCGCCCCAGGTCGCAGTTCTCCGGCAACCGCTTGAGCGCCACCTGCCGCGCGATGTCGTGGTCCATCGCCAGCACCACCTCGCCCATGCCGCCTTCGCCGAGCAACCCGAGCTCCTCGAAGCGCTGGCGCTCCGACGGCTTCACCTTCGGCGTGGGGCCCTCCCATTCGATCTGCGGCAGCACCGTGGAGCGCAACGTGCCTCCGCTGACCGTCACCTGCTGCGACGCCGCGGGAGAAATGTGCGTCTCGCCCGAGATCGAATCTCCAGAAAGCGGCTCGCTCATGCGCGCCATCGTAACGGCGTCGCTTTCGGCGACCGTTGAGAAACGTTGTGCGTCCGTAAATCAGCCTGACAGACGCCTCGAAATACCTGCACCTACATGACGCCGAGAATCGGGCATGAAAGTCGCCGCCCCGCCGATCCCGCGTTGCCCGCCGTCGCAGCTCGCCCCGGTGAAGCACCACAAAGGCCCCACGAAACTGACGATCGCCACCACCAATGACGACTTCACCGACGGCTTCTCCGACGTGCGTCACGTGAAGGCCGACGTGGTGATGGTGCAGGAGGCGAAGAACACGCGCTTGCGCAAGCAGCGCCCCGACGCCTCGAAGTGGGGCGTGCAGCAGGGCAAGCGCGACGATCAGGCCGGCGTCGGGCTGCTGTGGAAGAAGCGCAAGGCGAAGGCGCTCGACCGCGGCCTCGCGCTCGGCGTCGACCCGCACGGCGCCAAGATGCTCGCCCGGTGGATCTCCTACGTCGACATGGACGTCAACGGTCAGAAGGTGCGCATGGTCTCGGTGCACCGCCCGCCGAAGCGCTTCGATCGTCTCTGGGGTGAGTTCGATCGCAACCTCGCGCGCTTCGTGAAGAGCTCGAAGCTGCCCATCGTGATCGGCATGGACGCGAACCAGGTCAACCCGCAGCGCATGGCGCGGGCGACGGGGCTCAAGTGGCACGCGCCGCCGAACTCCATCGACGGCTTCCTCGCGACGCCGGGCATCAAGTTCAGCAACATGCACCGGCTGCCGCAGCGCCACAGCGATCACCACCCGGTGGTGGCCGACATCTCGATTCCCGCGCGCCTCGCGACGAAGTGAGTTGTACGTTCCAGCGCGGTGCTGCCCGTTCTCGTCCTCGCGCTGACGCTGCATGCCGGTGACGCGCCGGCGCCGGTTGCGGACAAGACGCCTTCGCGGGTGCGTGATGGGCTTCTCATCGGCGCGGTCGGGCTCGCGGTGACCAGCGCGTACACCATCGGCGCGGTGCTCACCGGAGACCGGCCGTCAGGTCACCCGCTCGCCATCGCGGGCGGCGTGGCGTCGCTGGGGCTGGTCAGCGCGAGTGTGACGATGCTGGCCCTCTCGGGGCGCAAGAACCCGTGGGGGTTGCTGACCTACGTGCTGACCACGGTGGGCATCGGGCTCGCGGGCGCGGCCGTCGGAGGCCTGGCGGCGCACTTCGGCGCGGTGAACCCCGGGCCCGGCCGCACCGCCACCCACGGCGTCATCATCGGGCTGTGCGTCACCGAGACGGTGTTGATCGAATTGTCGCGCCTCGTGCGGTAGGGGAGCGCGCGTGGCACGCATCCCCGGTCTTCAAGTCATCCGCTCGCCGGTGCAGGGCTACGGCGTCATCACCACCCGCGCGCGCCGAAAAGGCAGCGTCATCTGCAACGTGGAAGGCGTGCTGTGGCGCGCAGGCGAACGGCGCGACGACACGTACTCGTTGATTCTCGACGAGGGCGTGTTCTTCGACATGGTCGACCAGACGCGGTGGTTGAACCATTCGTGCGCGCCCAACGTGGTGGTGGAGGCGGGCGTGACCAAATCTGGCAACGGGTGGGCGCAGCTGCAGGCGCTGCGAGATCTCAAGCCCGGTGAGGAACTCTTCTTCGACTACGCCTTCCCTGAAGAGCTCAAGGAGCGCTGCAACTGCGGCGCGAAGCAGTGCCGCGGGTGGATCGTCGAGAAGTAGCCAACTTCGTCTTGCAACTCCGCGGAACAAGACGAACTTGTTCCTCTGGGTGGTCCGAGGTGGATGACTTTGTCTCGGCCTAAAAAGTCGCGGGACGAAGTTCATCTCGGGCTCGCGAGACCCCGGATGAACTTCATCTCGATGGTGCGGACCGCTGGACGAAGTTCGTCTCGCATCGCGGTGGGTCGGGATGAACTTCATCTCGATGGTGCGGACCGCGGGACGAAGTTCGTCCCGCATCGCGGTGGGTCAGGATGAGCTTCATCTCGATGGTGCGGACCGCTGGACGAAGTTCGTCTCGCATCGCGGTGGGTCGGGATGAACTCATCTCGACGGTGCGCACGGGTGGGCGAAGTTCATCTCGCCTCGCGGCGGTCAGGACCAACTTCGTCTCGGGTGCGTGCGCCGGTGGACGAAGTTCATCTCCGGCTGGAGCGGTGGCGGACAAACGAGGTCCGCCCTCCAGGTGGGGCGAGACGACGATGGTCAGCCGATGACCATGTCTTCGCGCTCGAGGCGGCCCTCGGCGAAGCGCTGGAGCGTGAAGCGTTCGAAGAGCTCGTCTGACTCGCCGGTCGTCATCCACTTCGCCATGCGCTCCGCGACGGCGGGCGCCATCATGAAGCCGTGCCCGACGAAGCCGCTCATCTGCAGCAGGTTCGCGACGCCCGGCGTGCGGCCCAGAATCGGTGAGTTGTCGGGCGTGACGTCGTACGGCCCGGCCCACTGGCGAAGAACTTTCAGGTGTCCGACGCGCGGCATGAGTTCGGTCAGCGCCTGCGAATAGCGGGTCAGGAAGCGCGAGGTCGAGCCGAGGTTCATGCCCCCGGGCTCCCGCGGGTCACCCATGCCGCCGACCAGCTCTCCGCGCATCGACTGCGAGAAGTAGATGCCGGAGTCGAGCACCGACACCAACGGCCCGAGGAACGGCTTGAGCGGCTCGGTGCTGCAGATCTCATGGCGGTGCGGCTCGTTGGGGAGATGCACGCCGGCGAGCTTCGCGACCTCCGGGCTCCACGCGCCGGCGGCCAGCACCACCGTCTCGCACTCGATGTCTCCGCGATCGGTGATGACCTTGTTGATGCGCCCGTTGCGCTGCTCGAAGCCCTGCACCTGCGTGAAGGTCTCGATGGTGACGCCGCGCGCCTGGGCCTGCTTCGCGTAACCCCAGACGAACGCCCACGGGAAGATGACGGCGTCCTTCGGGTTCCACGCGGCGGCCTTCACGCCGTGGAGCTCCAGCTCCGGCACCACGTCGCGCGCGCCGTCAGCGGTGAGGATCTCGGTCGGCACGCCGAACTGGTTGTGCAGCTTCGCGGTGCGCTCGAGGCGCCGCGCGATCTCGTCTGACTTCGCGAGGAACAGGTAGCCGCCCTGGCGGAACCAGACGTTGATGCCCATGTCGCGCGCGAAGCGCTTCATGAGCTCGATGCTCCGGCGCGCGAGGGTGATGAGCGTGGGCGTGCCCCACTGCGCGCGGATGCCGCCGCCGTTGCGGCCAGACGCGCCGGCGCACAGGTAGCCGCGCTCGATGACGACCACGTCGTGTTCACCGCGCTCCGTGAGGTTCCACGCGAGCGCCAGGCCCATGATGCCGCCGCCGATGATGACGACCTTGGTCTTCGGCTTGATGGGCGCGCCCGGTTTGAGCGCGGGGAAGAAGGGCGTCGTCTCGGGAGGCACTCCGCCAGCCGCCGCGTGCATCGGGTCGAACTTCGCGCTCGCCCAGAGGCTCAGCTCCGTGGGGAACAGCGGCGGG
>CAMLFP010000195.1 GCA_946479335.1 uncultured Archangium sp. | reverse complement strand
TGGTGCAGACGGAGATGAGCGACTTCACCTCGCCGTCGCTGGGCCGCACGTTCGCCACCATCGTCTTCGGCACCATCGACGGCGCGCCCGTCGCGCAGACGCCTCCGCCCGCCGCGATGCCCATGCCGATGCCGAAGAACCTGAACGCCGCGCTCACCGCGACGAACGCGCCGGCCATCACGCTGCGCATCACCGACGTCTACTCCGGCCGCGCGGAGCTCAACGGCCAGCGCGTGCGCGTGAAGGGCACCGTCGACCGCGTGAACGTCGTGCAGGGCGTGAACTACGTGCACCTGAAAGACGGCTCCGGCTCGAGCGCGAACAAGGACGATGACCTGCTGTGCATCAGCACCACGCCCGTGGAGAAGGGCGCGCAGGTCGTCTTCGAGGGCACCATCGCGGTCGACCGCAACGTGGGCATGGGCACGCAGCCGGTGGTGCTCGACCAGGCCTCCACGCGCTGATCAATACGGAGCGTTCACGTAGGTCTCTCCGAGCGGCGTCAGCACGCCAGCGTCGCTGAGCAGGCTCGTGAAGTGCACGTCGTTGTCCCAGCGGCCGGTGAACCACGCGTAGCGCTCCACGTCGGAGCGCGCCTCGCAGGCCGCGACCATCTCCGTCAGCTGCGTCGCCTGCTTCTCCGCGGTGTCGATGGCGGCGGTGCCATCGCCCACGTGCCAGTTCGACATCTCCGTGACCCAGAATGGCTTGCCGTACTTCGTGAGCCGGTCGAGCTGCGCGGTGAGGCCGTAGTCGTACCAGTGGAAGCCGATGACATCGACGCGTGGGTCACCGCCGTCGTGCGCGCCGCGGTACGCGTCGTAGAACGCGTCCATCCACACCACGGGGTCGGCGTAGCCCGGCATGGTGCCCCAGGTGAGCTGCGGGCCGACCAGCGTCACGCCGGCGTCTTGCGCGAGCGCTTCGTACTTCGGCCAGTTGTCCGCGGCCTGCTGCGGCGTCTGGTTCGACTGGTCCGTCAGGTTGGGCTCGTTGAGCACCATCACGGCATGCACGTCGCGATGCGCGCGCAGGTACGCGATGACGTCGTCGGCGTTGAAGTTGAAGTTCCACAGCATCGGCACGAAGGCGATGCCGGCGTCGGCGCTCACGTGCGGCGTGGGGCTCCAGTTGTACGACCAGCTCACGCCGTCTCGCAGCGCGGAGAGGTCAGCAGGTGACGCGAGGTCGTAGGCGATGCCGCGCTTCGCGCTCTTCATGCTGCCGGACCCGCCGCCCGTGGCACCCGATCCACCGCCCGCACCGGCATCGTCCTCCGCGTTCGTCGAAGGGCACGCCATCAACGCCACGACACTCAGCAGCAACGCTCGCTTCATCGCCCGCAGCAGACCGCGCCCAGTGCGAGGGAGCAAACGCAGACCTTCACGCACCGCGAGTCATCGCGCCTCCGCGCGCGGTCGAGAATACGTACCCCATACGTATTCTCGACGGCGCGTGACAGCGTGGCGCGCTACTCAACGCCCCCATGCGCTCGTCACTCGTGCTCCTGGTGCTCATCTCCGGCTGCGCCACCACGCGCGGCATCGCTCCGTGGACCGAAGTGAAAGGCACGCCGGATGGCGCGACCGTGCGCTCCATCGCGCAAGGCGAGCTCGTGGGCTTCGTCGAACCGAACGGCACCTACGCGTGGCTCGGCGTGCCGTACGCGGCGAAGCCCGAACGCTGGCGCGCGCCCAAAGCACCCGACGCCTGGAGCGGCCGCCGCGACGCCACGAAGTACGGCGACATCTGCCCGCAGCTCGCCGGCCCGCTCGGCGCGTCGAAGACCAACGGCCTCGTCGCGGGCTCCGAAGACTGTCTGACGTTGAGCATCTTCGCGCCCGCGCTCAGCGCCACCGACGCGCGCGCCGCGAAGCGCCCGGTGATGTTCTGGATTCACGGCGGCGGCAACACCATCGGCACCGGCAACGTGTACCGGATCGCGCACAACCTCGCGCTCAAGCACGGCGCGGTGATGGTGAACGTGAACTACCGCCTCGGCGTGCTGGGCTGGTTCCATCACCCGGCGCTGCAGCGCGACGCGCTCTCGCCCGAAGACCGCAGCGGCAACTACGGCACGCTCGACCTGATTCAGGCGCTCACGTGGGTGCGCGACAACATCGCGGCCTTCGGTGGCGACCCCGGCAACGTCACGGTGTTCGGCGAGTCGGCGGGCGGATTCAACACCTTCAGCCTCCTCGCGTCGCCGTTGGCGCGTGGGCTCTTCCACCGCGCGGCGATTCAGAGCGGCTCGGCGGCCAGCGTCGAACTCAGCGCAGCCACGAACTACGTCGACGACGCGGAGCCCGGGCACAAGGGCAGCTCGTCGGAGGTGCTGGTCGCGCAGCTGCTCCTCGATGGCACGGTGAAGACGCGCGACGAGGCGAAGCAGGCCATCGCGGCGATGAGCGCGGAGCAGCTCGAGAAATACCTCCGGAGCCGCACGCCGGAGCAGCTCATCGGCCCCTTCAAGAGCGGCAGCTTCGGCATGTACTCGGCGCCCGCGCTGCTGCGTGACGGCTACGTGCTGCCGACGGGCGAACTGACGGCCGCGCTGCAGTCGGTGAACGTGCCGGTGCTGCTCGGCACCAACCGCGACGAGTTCAAGCTCTTCATGATCCTCGACCCGAAGTACGTGTCGCGCTGCTTCGGGCTCCACGCGAAAGACCCGCACGCCTACGAGCGCGACGCGCGCTTCGTCACCAACCTCTGGCGCGCCATCGGCGTCGACCGCCCCATCGACGCGCTCAACACCGCGGGCGTGCCGGTGTTCGCGTACCGCTTCGACTGGGCCGACGAGCCGAAGAACCTCTTCGCCGACGTGCCGCTGCTGCTGGGCGCCGCGCACGGCCTGGAGATCGGCTTCGTCTTCGACGACGAGGCCAGCGAGTTCGACCCGTACGGCATCAACAACGCCGGCAACCAGGCGCAGCGCGTGAAACTGGCGAACGCGATGGCCTCGTACTGGGTGCAGTTCGCGAAGACCGGCGACCCGGGCCAGGGCACCGACGGCGCGCTCCCGCGCTGGGAGCCGGCGACCCCCGCGCACCGCTTCATCGTCTTCGACACCGACGCCAACAAAGGCCTGCGGATGGACGAGGGCGCGCTCACGCTCGACGGCATCGAAGAGGCGCTGTGGAAGAACCCCGACTTCGCGAACGACCCGGCGCTGTGTCAGCGCGCGAAGGGCGCGTTCAAAGACTTCGCGGGCAACGCCGGCGCGTGGACGCCCGAGCGCGCCGCGCGTTTCGCCCAGCGCTGCCCGGAGACGAAGTAGAAGCGCGGGCATGCCTCAGTACAAAGCACCGCTCCGCGACACGCGTTTCCTGCTCAACGAAGTCTTCGATTTCCCCGCGCACTACGCGCAGCTCTCGAACGGCAAAGACGCCGACCCCGCGACGGTCGACACCATTCTGCAGGCGTGCGCGACGTACTGCGAGACGGTGCTCTCGCCGCTCTACCGCTCCGGCGACGAGGAGGGCTGCACGCTCAAGGACGGCGTCGTCACCACGCCCAAAGGCTTCAAGGCCGCGTACGAGGAGTTCTGCGCCGCCGGCTGGCAGGGCCTCTCGCACCCCACCGAGTTCGGCGGTCAGGGCATGCCCATCTCACTGGGCGTCATCAAGTCGGAGATGATGGGCACCGCCAACTGGGCCTTCACCATGTACCCGGGGCTCTCGCTGGGCGCGATGAACACCATCCTCCAGCACGGGTCGGACGACGTGAAGAAGCGCTTCATGCCCGCGCTCACCAGCGGGCGCTGGGGCGGCACCATGTGCCTCACCGAAGCGCACGCCGGCACCGACCTCGGCCAACTGCAGACGAAGGCCGAGCCGAACGGCGACGGCACGTACCGCCTCACCGGCACGAAAATCTTCATCTCCTCGGGCGACCACGACCTGACCGAGAACATCGTGCACGTGGTGCTGGCGCGGCTGCCCGGCGCGCCGAAGGGCACGCGCGGCATCTCGCTCTTCGTGGTGCCAAAGCTTCGCGTCAACGCCGACGGCTCGCTCGGTGAGGCGAACCACGTCACCTGCAGCGCGCTGGAGCACAAGATGGGCATCCGCGCGTCGGCCACCGCGGTCATCAACTTCGAAGACTCCCACGGCTACCTCCTCGCCGAGCCGAACAAGGGCCTGGAGGCGATGTTCACCTTCATGAACTCCGCGCGCATCGGCACCGCGGTGCAGGGCGTGGCGCACGCGGAGTTGTCGTTTCAAGGCGCGCTCCGCTACGCGAAGGAGCGCCGCTCGATGCGCGCGCTCTCCGGCAAGAAGGAGCCGGAGCAGGCCGCCGACGCCATCATCCACCACGCCGACGTGCGCCGCATGTTGATGACCCAGAAGGCCATCGCCGAGGGCGGGCGCGCGATGATCTACTTCGCCGCGCAGTACGCCGACCACATGGTCAACGGCATCTTCGAGGGCGACCAGGCGAAGTACAAAACGTGGGACGACAAGCTCGGGTTCTTTACGCCCATCCTCAAGGGCTTCCTCACCGAGATGGGCCTCGAGTGCGCGAACCTGGGCGTGCAGGTCTTCGGCGGCCACGGCTACATCAAGGAACACGGCATGGAGCAGATCGCCCGCGATGCGCGCATCTCCACGCTCTACGAAGGCACGACCGGCATCCAGGCGTTGGACCTGCTGGGCCGCAAGGTGCTGCTCACGACCAAGGGCAAGGCGGTGCGCGACTTCACGTCGACCATGGCGAAGTTCGCGCTGGCGCGGCTCACGCACCGCAAGCTGTCGGGCTACGCGACGACGCTGGCGAAGCTCGCGGCCGAATGGAACGTGCTCACCGTGCGCCTGATGCTCGCCGCGCGCACCGACCGCGACCTGGTGGGCAGCGCGAGCTACCACTTCCTCATGTATTCGGGCTTCGTGACGATGGCGTACTTCTGGGCGCTCCAGGCGGCCGTCGCGTACGAGAAGTTGGAGAAAGGCGGCGCGGAGAAGCCGGAGTTCTACAAAGCGAAAATCGGCATGGCGCGCTTCTACTTCGACCACCTGCTCCCGCGGACGCGCGGCCACGCGGCGTCGATGGTGAAGCCGTCGAAGGTGATGACGCGACTGCCCGTCGACAGCTTCGTCTTCGAGTGACGCTCACGGCGCCGGCCGACGCCGCGCGCGCTGCTCCGACACGAGCTCCGCCCGGGCCGCGTCAGGCAACCGTCGCAGCGCCGGAAAGATGACGCGCTCCTCGAGGGCCAGGTGCGGCTCGAACGCCGCCCGCAGCGCCGACGCCGCCTCGAAGAGCCGGCCGCGCGCGGCCCCATCGCCCGGAGCGTGGCGCACCTCCGACAGCGCGGCCTGCAACGCCGCAAGGAGCGCCTCGTGGGCGGCGTGCTGGTCGTGCATCTGCGCCAGCGCGCTCGCCACCTCCGGCCCCAGGCCCGTCAGCCGCGGCCGAACGCTCGCCTCCTCATCTTCGATGTGCAGCGGCAGCGCCTCGCCGAAATACCGCGCGCACCGCTCGCAGGCGTCGACCACCTCGGGCGCCGGCAGCGCCAGGCGCGCCCCCACCTCCGCGGCCAGGCCGACGAACCGGCGGATTCGCTCGTGGCACTCCAGCAGCAGCCCCTCCGGGCCCTCGACGGGCGCGCGGGCGCCCAGCTGAACCAGTGCAGTCGTCATGCAGGGCCCGGCAGCACGGGCCGTGCCATCGCACCCCTCGCGGAGGGGCCGGGCCGCGCGTTCCCCCATGTTCCAGGTCGAAACATCAGACTGAAACACCGGAAGCCGCGCGGCGGGCGAGGAGGCTGGCGCGCTCCATGCTTGGGTAGACGGCATGACGCACCTCGAGAACCACCACCTCCTCACGCGCTTCGCCGCGGCCTGAGGCGCCCTCGTGTTGACGCTCTACTTCTTCTCCGTCTGGCTCCACGTGCTCGCGGCCACCGCGTGGCTCGGCGGCATGTTCTTCCTGATGCTGGTGGTGGTGCCGTGGCTGCGCCGGGGCGATCGCGCGAGCGCGGCGAAGCTGCTCGCGGAGACGGGCGTGCGCTTCCGGGCCGTCGGCTGGGCGTGCTTCGGGGTGGTGCTCGTCACCGGCACCTTCAACCTGTGGATCCGCGGGGTGCGGCTGCACGACTTCGTGCGCGCCGAGTGGCTCGCGTCGCCCTTCGGGCGCACGGTGCTGCTCAAGCTGGGCGTCTTCGCCGTCGTCGTGGCGCTCAGCGCGGTGCACGACTTCGCCGTGGGGCCCAGCGCCGCCGAGGAGCTCTCGCGCGCGCCCGACTCCCCCCGCGCGCACGCGCTGCGCCGGCGGGCCTCGCTGCTCGGCCGCACCACCTTCCTGCTCGCGCTGTTGCTGGTGGCGCTCGGCGTGGCGGTGGTGCGCGGCGTGCCGTGGTGAGCGCTTACGCGCTGGCGCCTCGACACCTGACGCTTGTGTCGAGGGAGCGCGCCCGCTAGCGAGGCGCGGTGCGTTTCCCCGGCCGTCGTAAGCACAAGCACTACTTCCCCGTTCACGCGCAGGACCCCCTCGTTCAGCGCCCCAGCGCGCCGGCCCCGAAGACCAGGACACACGTCGTCGGTGTCGACCAGACGCTCGTCGACGTCGACGCGCGGGTGACCGACGAGCTGCTCGCGCGCTACGAATTGCCGAAGGGCGCCTCCACCGTCATCGACGACGAGCGCGCCGCGCGGCTCTACGAGGAGCTGCTGACGAACAAGCACATCAGCTACGAGTTCGCCGGCGGCACCATCGGCAACACGCTGCACAACTACTCGCTGCTCGCCGACGACGCGTCGATTCTGCTCGGCGTGATGAGCGAAGAGATTCGGCTCGGCACCTCGGGCTACCGCTACCTCTCGAACACCTCGAGCCGCGTGAACCTCGACCACCTGCAGCCGGTGAAGGGGCCCATCGGCCGCTGCTTCGTGCTGGTGACGCCGGAGGGCGAGCGCACCTTCGCCATCAGCGCCGGGCAGATGAACGGCCTGCGGCCCGAGAGCATCCCGCCGTCGGTCTTCGACGACGCGTCGTGCCTCGTCATCTCGTCGTACCTGCTGCGGTGCAAAGACGGTGAGCCGATGCCGCAGGCGACGCTGCGCGCGATTGAACTCGCGAAGGCGCGCCACGTGCCGGTGGTGCTGACGCTGGGTACGCGCTTCGTCATCGCGGAGCGCCCGGAGTTCTGGCGCCGCTTCATCTCCGAGCACATCGACGTGGTGGCGATGAATGAAGAAGAAGGCGCGGCGCTGACGGGAGAAGCAGACCCGCTGCTGGCCTGCGAGAAGACGCTCGACTGGGCCGACCTCGTGCTGTGCACCGCGGGGCCGACGGGCCTCTACCTCGCGGGCTACACCGACGACGACGTGAAGCGCGAGACGCGGTACGCGCTGCTCCCCGGCGCGATTCCGGAGTTCAACCGCTACGAGTTCAGCCGCCCGATGGCGAAGCGCGACTGCGAGAAGCCGGTGAAGGTCTTCGCGCACATCGCGCCGTACCACGGCGGCCCGGAGCAGATTACGAGCGCGAATGGCGCGGGCGACGCGGCGCTGTCGGCGCTGCTCCACGACATGTCGGCCAACCGCTACCACCAGGCGCGCGTGCCGAACTCGTCGAAGCACGCGCGGAAGTTCATGACGTACTCGTCGATGAGCCAGATCTGCCGCTACGCCAACCGCGTCAGCTACGAGGTGCTGCTGCAGTCATCGGCGCGGCTCACGCGCGGGCTGCCCGAGCGCGAAGAGGGCCTCGAAGACGAGAAGTACTGGGCGCAGTAGCTACTTGCGGCGCAGCCAGCGCCACAGCGTGCCGAAGCCGGGCGAGAGCATGAACTGCGCCTTGCGCACGCGCTGGAGCGCCTTGCCCGCTGACCAGCTCGCGGCGTCTTCCAGCAGTGCGTGCGCTTCGGCTTTCTCGCCCGACTTCGCGAGCAGCGGCGCGAGCTCCAGCGTGGCGTCGAGGTGATGCGCGTCCAGTACCAGCACGTCGCGCAGCAGCGCGATGGCGGTCGCGCGGCCGGCTTTGCCTTCCTGCAGGTCGGCGGCCTGGAGCAGCACCTTCACGCCGTCGGCCTTGCGCCCGCGCGCGGCGTGAAACTGCGCCACCTTCTGCCACGCGCCGAGGTCGGTGATGCGCGTCTGCGCGACCTGCAGCCACAGCGAGAGCGCCTTGTCTTTGAAGCCGCGCGCGTCGAGGTCATCGGCGGCGATGCGGAAGCTCTCGGCCGCGCGGAGCCGCTCACCGAGCTGCACCAGCAACGGCCCCAGCTTCGCGTGCGCGCCCGCGTCGGCGGGGTTCACCTTGAGCACCTTCTCCAGCTCGGCGATGGCCTTCTTCGGTTTCTTCTTCGCGCGAAAATCTTCAGCGAGCCGGAGGGACACTTCGCGATCGAACTCGACGGGCTTGCCGAAGCTGAACATGCGAACACAGAAGCTACGCGCGCGCGCGAGTGGATTTCGCTGTGGGCAATGTCCGACGTGAGCAATCAGTCGCGGCGGTAACGCGCGTGATTTTCGCGGCACTGAAGCGCGAGCGGTTGCGAAGGCTTGGCGTAGAGTCGCGCGCATGCTCCGGTGGCTCGGTGTGGTGCTGGCACTCACGTTGTCATGCGCCCCCGCTGATTCCGGAGCGCCGACGCGTGCGGAAGACGCGCTGCACGGAGGCAGCAGCGATGGCGGCGCTGCGCTGCCGCAGGTCTTCATGATGCGCATGAGGTTCGACAACAACCCGCAGCTCCAGTTCGCGTGCACCGCGACGCTGATCACCTCGCGCACGTTGCTCGCCGCCGCACACTGCTTCGACCCCGCGGCGGGTCCCTCGGGGCTCACCGCGCTCACCGATGTCTGGGTGCAGAACTCGAGCCCCGCGCCGGCGAGCAGCTCCAGCGAGTGGGTGCGCATCGATCCTTCGAGCACGCGCATGCACCCGATGTGGAGCGCGAGCGACCGCCTCTCGTACGACATCGCCGCGGCGCTGCTGCCCGCGCCGTCGAGCGTCACGCCGTCTCCGCATCGCTTCACCGCGCTCACGCAGAGCGACGTCGGCCAGATGATGACCGTCGCCGGCTTCGGCATCACCGCGGCGGGCAACACCGACTACGGCACGCGGCGCGTGGCGCAGCTGCCGCTCAAGGGCCTCACCGCGAAGCACGTGCAGTTGGGCGACACCACGGCGACGGGCATCTGCAACGGAGACTCCGGCGGGCCCAGCTTCCTCACCGGGCGTGACGGCGTCCGGCGCGTCATCGGCGTGCATTCGTATGACTCGTCGCTCTCGTGCACCGACGGCCTCGACACGCGCGTCGACCTCTTCGCCACCAGCTTCGTGCAGCAGTTCATCCGCGACTTCGAGGGCGGGCCGACGTGCTTCGAAGACGGCATGTGCGCGAGCGGCTGCGCGACGCCTGACGTCGACTGCGTGTGCGCGGCCGATGGCGCGTGCAACGCCGCGTGTCCCAACCTGTTGACCGACCCCGATTGTCCCGCGGACTGTGTGGCGAACGGCGTGTGCGCGACCGCCGCGTGTCCCGTTCACGATGTCGATTGTGTCGATGAGCTGTCGGCGTGCACCAGCGACACGCAGTGCGTGCATCGGCTGTGTCTCACCGACGCGCGCAGACCGACGGCGTATTGCTCGCGGCCATGCAGCGACGGGTGTCTCGCCGGCACCGAGTGCGACAACGGTGAGTGCGTGCAGCCCGTCGGGCAACCGGGAGAGGCGTGCGACGCCTCCACGTTCTGTCTGCAGAACACGACCTGCACCGGCTTCACCGGCCACGCGACGAGCTGTCTTGCGACCTGCACCGGGGACGCCGATTGCGACCCCGAGAGCGCGTGCGTCTCCGCACAGAATGGCGTGTCGCTGTGCCTGCCGACCTCGCAACCGGGAGAGCCCTGCGAAGACAACCTCACGCGCTGCTTGAGCCAGACCTCGTGCACCGGCCTCCCAGGAGAAGCGCCGACGTGTCTGACGACCTGCACCACCAGCAACGACTGCGACTTCGGCAGCTCGTGTGTCGACGCGCAGTTCGGCTTCACCGTCTGCGCGAAAGATCCGGTGACGCTCCCCGCGGTCGAACACGCGACCGACGGCGTCGGCTGCTCCATCTCCGCGCCCGCCGCGGGGAGTTGGTTGATCATCGCGCTGCTGCGACGTCGGCGGCTTTTGAAGAGGTCGC
>CAMLFP010000194.1 GCA_946479335.1 uncultured Archangium sp. | reverse complement strand
CGTAACGGGCACCGCGGTCCGTAACGGGCACCGCGGTCCGTAACGGGCACCGCGGACCGCGACGGTCGTCGAGCGCGCGCGACGAACTCACGAGCCGTTTCAGTCTCCACAGCTCACGGTCACGACGGCGTGAACCGTGGCGTCTCCGCGCTCACTGCGCCGCGGGCGCGTCAGTCGCCGGAGCGGACTCCGCAGGCGTCGTCGCGTCGGCGGCAGGCGCCGGCGCCGCGGCGGGCGCAGGCTCGATGGGCTTCGCGGGCGGGAGCGTGGGAACCAGCTTCTCGAAGTTGCCGCGCACGCCGAGCAGCACGCCGTAGCCGCCGGAGGTGTACCGGCCGTTGCCGACGTACGCCGGGTCATACGACGGCGAGCCGGGCGCCACGGTGCCGCCGCGCGCGACCTGGCTCCACGTGTTGGGGTCGGTGCCAGCGCCGCCGATGTCGGTGGTGACCGTGGGCATGCCCTGCACGCCGACCATCACGTCGACGGGGCCGAGGTGGCCGGTGAGCCCGCCGGTGATGAACACCGCGGTGGGGTGCGTCCAGTCCACGGAGTACGTCGTGGTGTTGGCCGCGCCCGTCTCGTACATGAAGCCGGCGCTCACCGAGAGGTACTGGAACACGCGGTACGACGCGCCGATGCGGAAGCTGTACGACGCCTTCCAGTTCTTCTGCACGTCGAACGCGCTCAGCGTCGTGCGGTTGCCCTGGAAGACGACCGAGAGGTTGTCGGGCACGAGGTGGAGTTTGTCGACCGCTCCCCAGCCCAAGTAGACGAAGTCGGCGTTGATGCCGAGGCCACAGTCCTTCCGTGAGGCGTCGCCGAGCGCGCACGCGTGGCGCACCGGCACCACCCGGCCACCGAAGCGCACCTCCAGCGGCATGTTCATGTCGAGGTCGGCGCACAGCTGGTCCTTGTTCGGGCCGCAGGTGCGCGTGCCATCGACCGTCGCGCCGAGGTCAGAGAACGACTTGGGCAGCGTGACGTCGAGCTCGCCGCGCGCGTGGAAGTGAATCGGCGGGCGAATCGACGCGCCGAACGAGAGCCAGTCGAAGGGCCGCACCATCACGCCGACGATGCCCGTCACCCCGACCTGGCCGTTCAAGTTGATGCCCACGCGCGCGTCGTAGTCAGCGTTCTCCTGGAGCTGCTTCTTCGGGTTGTCGCCCAGCACGTCGCCCGCGTAGAGCATCTGCTGCTGCTTGAAGTTCGAGACGGTCAGCTGAAACGACCCGCCGATCTGCAGCCACTTCGTCAGCTCGAGGCCGATGGACAGCGACGGGTACGCGATGAGGATGTCGGTGCTCACCAGCGCGTAGCGCTGCGGCGCGTACTTGTTCGGCCGGTTCACGTACGTGCCGTCGGGGTTCTTCGTGTAGTCGGGGTCGGCGTAGTAGTACGCGCCCTGCGACGGCGGCGCGAAGACCGAGAGCGCGAAGCTCAGGGTGTGCTTGCTGGAGTCGCCCTTCCACCACCCGCCCGTCGGCAGGCCGTAGCCCACGCTGAAGTACGGCAGCAGGTACGGCGTGTTGGGGTTGCGCGCGGCGTTGCTGGTGCTCGTCACGCAGTGCACCGCGATGTTGTTCTGGCAGTCGTCGCTCGACTTGGAGGTGTCCCAGCCCGGGTCTTGCCGCCAGTAGGTGACGCTGTGCTTGATCAGCTCCAGGTCGGCGAGAAACGAGAAGCCGTTGAGCTGCGTGAGGCCGGCCGGGTTGTACATGGTGGCCGTGAGGTCGTCGGCCTGCGCGGTGAACGCGCCACCCTGCATCATCGCCTTCGTGCCGTTGTCTCCGAAGTAGAAGCCTGAAGCCTGTGCGCCCGCGGCGGCGCACAACACGCACAACACCAGCTGTCTCTTCACGAGTGCCTCTTTGAGGGGAAAAAGAAGGCGCGGAAGCTACGTGCAAACCCGCGAAGCCCGCAAAGAAAGAAGCGATGGACCCGGCTCGGATCCACCGCTTTTCGTGAAGCGCTGCGTTACGTGATCACCGGCGCATGGTGCGCGGCGGCGCGACCATCGGCGCGGGCGCGCTCACCGGCGCCGGCGCGGAACGCCGCGTGTTGTTGGTCGGCGCCGGAGGCGACGGCGGCGGCGGCGGGAAACCGCGGTTGATGGCCGGCGGCGCGTTCAACACCGGCGGGCGCTCCACGGCGCGCGACGGCGGCGGCGAGTACACGGAGCCGCTCGAGCTGCTGCGCGACGGCGGGAACGAACTCGACGGCGGCGGCGCGTACACCGAGCCCGTCGCGGTGGTGGTGGTGCGCGAGGGGCCCACCAGCGTCGGCGCGGGCGGAGGCGGCTGGTACACGCTGCCGGTCGCAGTGTCGCGCGAGGGGCCGACCAGCGTCGGCGCGGGCGGCGGGGGCTGGTACACGCTGCCAGTCGCAGTCTCGCGCGAAGGGCCCACCAGCGTCGGCGCGGGCGGCGGCGGCTGGTACACGCTGCCAGTCGCAGTGCCGCGCGCGGGCGGCGGCGCCACGAACCCACCCGAGCCGTTGCCCGAGTTCGGCGGCGGCGGCACCGAGCCGTTGTTCGCGTTACCCGGAGGCGGGCTCACGCTGCCGGTATTGGGCGGCGCCACGTAGCCTCCCGAGCTGCCACCCGTGTTCGGCGGCGGGACATAGCCACCCGAGCTCCCCGCGTTGGGCGGCGGCACATACCCCGCAGACCCGTTCCCGGAGTTCGGCGGAGGGGGAACGAAGCCATTGCCGTTCCCGGCGTTCGGCGGCGGCACGTAGCCCGACGACCCGTTACCGGCGTTGGGCGGCGGCACATACCCGCCCGGGCGACCCGAGTTGGGCGGCGGCGCGTAGCCATTGCCGGGGCGACCGGTGTTCGGCGGGGGCACGTAGCCATAGTTCCCACCGTTCGGGTTCGGCGGAGGCGGCACCAGGCCGTTGTTGTACGACGGCGGGTTCCGCGACCAGCTGGGCGGAATCGCCGTGTGGTAGTTCGGCGGCGGCGCGCGGTAGTTCGGCGGCGGCCGGTAGGTGCCGTACGGCGGCACGTAATACGAGGGCGGCACGTAGCTCGCCGGCGGGTACGTCACCACCACCGTCGCGGGCGGCAGCGGGTAGCTCCCCGGGGTGCCCAGCGCGTCGTAGTACGCGTACCCGTTGTAGAAGACGTAGCAGCCGCGCCACTGGTCCCAATAATAGGTGTTGGCACAAGGGTAGTTCGGGTCGCACACCGTCGAGGTCACGTACCGCGTGGTGACCGCCCGGCTCCGAACGACACAGCCGCTCACCGACAGCGCGAGCGCAGCGAGCATCAGACCCTTGATTGGCGTTTTCATGGCTTTCTTCCGTAACTGCGTGGGGTTGCTTCACACGCACTGACGTACGTGGGTGGTGTTGCATTCAACCTCACAACCCGCGCGCATGCACCTGCCCGCGCGCTAGGGTGCCCGGCCATGTCTGCGGATCAGCTGACCGAAGTCCTCCAGCCTGACATCGCCCGTTTCCCGCGCGCGAGGCTCACCGTCTCGAAGGGCCCCGACAAGGGCCTCGAGGTGGTGCTTGAAGGGCAGAGCGTCACGGTCGGCACCGACGAGTCGTGCCAGCTGCGCCTCACCGACAGCTCCGTCTCCCGGCGGCACTTCGAGCTGTCTGGGGGGCCCGGCGGGTACCGGCTGCGCGACCTCCGCAGCACCAACGGCGTGCGCGTCGAGGGCGTGCAGATGTTCGACGCGCGGTTGGTCGACAAGGTGCGCCTCACCGTCGGCCGCACCGAATTGCGCTTCGAGCCGGAGCGCAGCGAGGTGCAGTGGCCGCTGTCGGTGCACGAGCGCTTCGGAGACGCGCTGGGCAAGAGCGTGGTGATGCGCCGCCTCTTCGCGCTGCTGGAGCGCGCGGCCCCCACCGAGTCGCCCGTCATCCTCGAGGGCGGCCCCGGCGCGGGCAAAGAGGTGCTGGCGCGGTCGCTCCACGCGAAGAGCGCGCGCGCCGAAGGGCCCTTCGTGGTGGTCGAGCTGGGCGCGTCGAGCGAGCCGCTGATGGAGGCCGACCTCTTCGGCCACGACGTCTCCAGCACCCGGCCCGCGGGCAAACCGGGCGGCTTCGAGGAGGCCGAGGGCGGCACGCTGTACCTCGACGAGGTCTCCGAGCTGTCGAACGGTCTGCAGGCGCGGCTGCTGCGCGCGCTGGAGACCGGGGAGATCAAACGGCCGGGCGTCGCCGGCACCGCGAAGATCAACGTGCGGGTCGTCGCGTCGACCCAGCGAGACCTCGAGGCCGAGGTGAAAGCCGGGCGCTTCCGTGAAGACCTCTACTTCAAGCTCTCGGTGTTCCGCGCGCGCGTGCCGCCGCTGCGCGAGCGCCCCGAAGACGTGCCCTTGCTGGTGAAGGCCTTCCAGGCGCGCGCGCCGGGCGGGCAGCCGCTCTCAGACGAGACCATCGACATGCTCTCGCGCCACGACTGGCCGGGGAACGTGCGCGAGCTGCGCTACGTGCTCGAGCGCCTCGCCACCCTGCCCGACCTCGGCGGCGCGGGCGTCGCGCGCGCGCTGGGCAAGAGCCTCGACGCCAAGCCCGGCGATGAGACCTCCGGCGCGCGGCTCCGCGCAGACGTCACCAACCAGCTGCTCTCGCTGCCGTACCATGAGGCCAAGGAGCGGGTGCTGGAGAGCTTCGAGAAGACCTACCTCCTGGAGCACCTCAAGGCGGCCAACGGCGTCGTCACCCGCGCCGCGCAACGCGCCGGGCTGCCGCGCCAGTCGGTGCACCGCATGCTGCGCCGCCTCGGCGTCTCCACCAGCGAAGAGCCCTGACGCGAGCCGCGGGCCTCATCGCGCGCTGCCGTGGCGGAGACCGACAGGGTGCGAAAACAACCTGTTACGAAAAAGCATGCGAGCGAGCTTCGGGCCCGTGCCCGCACCCGATGTTTCAACGACACTGCTCTTTGTAGCGGCCAACGTCCGTCGGCGTCGCCTCGAGCTGGGTCTGACGCAGGAGCAATTCGCGGAGCGCGCGCGCCTCGACCTGCGGTTCTTCCGGTTCGTCGAGCAGGGCGTCAAGGACATCTCCATCTCGTCGCTGGTGCGGCTCGCGGCGGGGCTGGGGTGCCGGCCGCATGAGCTGCTCCTCGCCGCCGAACCGCTCGAGCGAAAGCCCGGCCGGCCGCGCCGCTCACCGCGTGCGACGCCGCCCCGCCGCGTGAGCCGGCCCCTGCGCACGCAGCGGTAGCACCACGTCGCCGTCTTCACCGGGCCCCACGCCGCTGCGGTGGTTGTGCGCCGCCAGGAGCACCTCCGCGGGCATGTCGCCTTTCACCACACGGCGAACCAGCCGCACCCGCTCGATGACAATCGACAAGAGCCCCGCCGGGGCGTGCGCGGCAGCATCACCGTTGGCCTGCTGCTCGACGAGTTGCAGCACCCCGCTCAGCGCGGCGGCGATGTGCTCCAGCTCATCTCCAAGACTGATTCCAGACACGGCGACTCCTTCAAGGACGACGCGTTTCCCCCGACGCACCCGATGCTCCCCCGCGTGGCGTTTCCTCTGCGAAGCGCTTGCCAATCTCCCCGACAAGGAAAACGCCGCCTTGCGCGCGACGACCGTCTCCAGATTGCACGCGTGAAAAGTTGAGTGACGCAGTTTCCGACGCCCGGGTGTACGCAGCGGCGCATGCGACTGCTCCTTCTCGCGCTGGTGTCTTCAGCTGCGGCCGCGCAGACCTTCGAGCTGGAGCGCGTGCAGCTCAACGCGGGCGCCGCCGAGACCTGGCTCGCGCAGTCGGGTGATGGGTTGTCGGCGGGGCAGCTGCGCGTCGGGCTCGTCGCGCACTACGAGCATCGGCCGCTGGTGCTGACGGCCGACGGCGTGCCTGCGGGCGCGTACGTGTCGAGCCGAGTCACGGCGCACCTCCTCGCGGCCTACGCCTTCTTCGACTGGCTGGAGCTCTCGGCCCAGCTCCCCGTGGTGGCGTACCAGACGGGCGATGACCTCTCGCGCTACGGCGTGTCGCGGCCGCAGCACACGGCGATGGGCGCGCCGTGGCTGGGCGTGCGCACCACGCTGCTTCGACAGCGCGCACAGCAGCACCTCGACCTCGGAATCTCGCTGAACGTCAGCTTCCCCGCGGGCACGGCGGCGGCGTTGACGCGCGACACGGGGCTCGGGCTGGCGTTCGCGCCGAAGCTGGGGGCCGGGCGCGCGTTCGGCCCGGTGCGCGTGGGCCTGGAGGCGGGCGTGTTGCTGCGCGGCGCGGGCACGGTCGCCGGAGACACCGACAACGCCGTCGGCTCGCAGTTCAACGGCGCGCTGGTGGTCTCGACCCATGCGCTGCCGGTGCACGCGGAGCTCGCCGCGCGCGTGGTGGCGCCCTTCACCACCGCGCGGGCGAGCGTCGAACTCACCGGCGCGGTCGGCACCACGTTCGCGAAGCAGTTCGAGCTGACGCTGCTGGGTGGCCCGGGCTTCGGCAAGACGCCCGGCGTGCCCGCCTTCCGCGTGATGCTCGCCTTCGCGTGGACCCCGCAGCTCCCGCCGCTCTGAGCCGCGAGGTCAGTGCACGTGCGCTTCGCGCAGCAGCTTCCGGTTGAGCCAGTGCGCGGCCATCATCACCGACGCGCCGGCGAGGCTCACCGCGGTCTCCAGCGGGAGGCTCCAGGTCAACCCGAAGGCGGCGATGCCCAGCAGCGTGACGCCGGTGAGCGCGAGCGCCAGCACCGAGCGGCTGTGGTGACAGCGGTACCCGGGGATGAACGCCCACAGCGCGACGACGATGACCAGGCCCAGCAACACGGGGTGCGCGCCGCCGAACACCGACGCCGCCGCGGGCGCCAACGTCACCAGCAGCGGGGTCGCCACGCAGTGCACCGCGCACACCGCCGACAACACCTGACCGAAGGTGTCGGAGGTGTCGTGCTCGGGGTGCTGGTGGGCGTGCTCCGCTGACATGAGGCGCGCGGGAAGTAATCCGCGCGCGGCGTAGAAGCAACTGAGTTGAAACTACGGTTTCTCGAAGAGCAGGTCTCGTTGCTGCAGCAGGTCAACCTCGCCCGCGAACTGCGCGAAGCGCTCGTAGTCCTTCACCGAAATGCGGCTCTGCGTCAGGCGGAAGTCTTCGTTGAAGGTGACGGTGTCGCCGCTCTGCGTCTCCTGGCGCACGTAGGCCGCCGACGGCCCCTCGACGCGCAGGTCACCCAGCGGCTTGACGAGCCTCCACCCCGCGGGGAGCTGCAGCGTCGCCTTCGTCACGCTCGCCTCGCTGGCGTCGATGAAGAGCGGCGTGACGCGCGAGGGCACCTGGAGGAAGCGGCGGCCCAACATCATCGGGTACGTGGGCGACGACGCGACGAGGCGGCCTTCACCTTCCACGCGGCCGAAGCGCTCCGCGCGCAGCTGGTAGCGCACCGTCACCGTGGCGCCGACCTCGCGCGGCGTGTCGACCTGCAGCTGCGAGAGGTCAGCGCCGCCGAAGTAGCGCGAGAGCGATGACTGCAGCGCCTGTTCGCGTTGGTCGGGCGAGATGGTCTCCAGCGCCTCGGCGAGCTGCGCGGCGTCGAAGCCGGTGTACGTCTCCACGCCCGAGCCGGTCAGCACGCCGCGCTCGTCGAGCTTCAGGGTCAGCGCCACCGTCTTGCCCGGCTTCGTGCTGCGCTCCGGCGTCTTCACCTGCTCGAGCGCGCGCCCCGGCTCCGGGAGCAGCCACGCCTCGAGCCCACCGAGCGCGAACTCCGGCAATTCACCGAAGGGCGCGAAGCGCACCAGCGGGTCGAGCCACACCAGCTCGCCCGACGGCAGCGTCACGCGCAGACACACGTACGGGAGCAGCCCCTCGTTGGGGAACTCGTACTTCGCGGGGTCGGAGGTGAAGGCGCGCACCGCCACCAACCGCGTGGGCAGACCCAACGCCTCCAGCGAGGCCTTGAGCAACCACACGCGGCTGCCGCGGTCTTGCGCCACCGACGCCGACGCGGCCATCGACAGCCCGCCGTCGCGCCCCGAGAGCTTGTGCTGCACCGCCGCGTACACCGCCTTCACCGCGTCGAGGCCCGTCTTGCCCTGCGCGGCGTGGCGCGCGAACGCGTCGACCTCCCAGGTGATGAGGCCGCGGTCGAGGAACACGTCGGCGTAGGTGCGCACCACGCCCTCGTTGCCGCGCTGGCCGTTGCCCACCACCACGAAGGGCAGCCACTCGTTGGGTGAAGGCGGCGCGCCCGGCTCGGGGATGTACGGCGGCACCCGGCGCTCCTCGTGACGGAGCACCTCGTAGTCACCCTCCACCTGCGGCTTGGGCGCCTTCACGTTGTGCGGGTCGACCGCGAGGCCGCTGCCCTTCGGCGCGATGACGATGTAGCTGCTGCGCGCGTTGGGCTGCCGCGCGACCTGGAAATAGAAGGCCGACGCGGTGAAGCCGGGCTGCGCGGGCCCGCGCGCCGGGTGCGCCAGCAGGTACTCGTATTCGACGAGGTCGCCGACCTGCACGCCGGGCAGCGAGAGCGTCTCCTTCCCGTCGATGGTCTCGGGCTCCAGCGAGGTGCCGTCGGGCTTGAGCGTGCGCAGCGTCAGCACCGCCGCGCCGGGAGGGATCTGCACCTCCGCGACCTCCTGCACGCCCTGCTGGTCGAGCGCCTTCTGGATGATGTGCACCCGGTCGACCATCGTGCCGTCGGGGAAGCCCTGGATGGCGGCGAAGTCGAGGACGAAGGCGCTGGTGGCGTCTTCGCTGCCGGGCGCCGCCTCGTACGACTTGAGCGCCTCGCTGGTGCTGATGGCGTACGCGTCGAGCAGCTCGCGCCCCGTCTTGCGGCGCTCCAGCGAGCGGCGGAGCGAGAGGTTCGCGCCGTCGAGCTCCAGCGCCTTCTCGCGCGCCGCCATCGCGCCCGCGTCACGCCCCGCGAGCTCGTAGACGTCACCCAGCGTCAACCACAGCTGCCCGTTGCGCGGCCACTGCGCCTGCAGCTTCGCGAGCACCGCCACCGCGTCGTCGTAGCGCTGCGCCGACGCGTAGAGCCCGGCGAGGCTGGTGCCGAGGTTGACCTGGCTCTCGTCGCGCGCCAGCACCTCTTCGAGCGCGGCGATGGCGCCGGGGAGATCGCCCCGGGCCCGCAGGAAGTCCGCGGTGCGCGCGCGCCCCCCTCCGCAGTGCGACGAGGCCTGCAGCAGGGTCTCCGCGTCGCGCTCGGCGTCGCGACGTCGCGCGATGTCGAGCTGCAGCAACAGCGCCTCGCAGGAACCGGGGAGCGCCTTCTCGGCGTCGCGCGCCGTCTGCGCCGCGGTGGCGTCGAGGCCCAGCGCCAGCTCGATGCGCGCGATGAGCGTCAGCACCGGGGCCCCCGCGGGCGTGTGCGCGTCACGCGCCGCGCGCGCGAGCTCCAGCGCCTCGAGGTGCCGGCCGTCGTCGTGCGTGAGCTGCGCCACCACCAGCTTCGCGGCGACGTAGCCGGGGTCCTTCGCCAGCGCCGCCTCCAGCTCGCGCGTCGCGCGGCCGCGGCCCACGCGCGAAGGCACGCCGGCGTCGAGCAGCGCGGCCTCGGCGCGCAACATCGCCACCACCGGCCCGCTCACCGCAGCAGGCAGCCCGGCGAGCAACGCGCGCGCCCCATCTGCGTCACGGCTCAACCCGTCGCGTGCGGCCAGCACCCGCGCCAGCGCGTCGCCCGCCTCGGGCTCCAGCGCGTAGCGCACCGACTCGGCGGTGGAGAACAGCGCGTCGGAGTCCTGCACCTTCACGCCGCTCCACCGCGGCGCCGGCCCCTGCGCGGCGGCGAAGGTCAACGTCGCGGGCTTGCCGTCGAGGCGCTGCAGCGCGAGCACGAGGTGCCCGGTCTGGCTCTCGCGCGCCATGCGCACCATCAGGCGATGGACGCCCGCGTCGAGTTTCACCACCCGCGTGGTCAACGACGACGCGGGGCGCGTGACGGTGAAGCGCGAGAGCACCTGCGTGCCGTCGAGGATGGCGGCGTGGTCCATCGAGGTGACGGTGCGCAGCACGTAGGCGCCGCTCTCGGGCACGGTGACGTCGACGGCGTAGAGGTAGACGTCTCCCGTCGCGGGCTCGCCCACCAGCGAGAAGCGGCCGTCGGCGATGCGGAGCGGGCGCGCGGTCAGCGGCCCGTACGGCCCGGGCGCGAGGTTCGCGAGCGAGCCGTCTTTCTCGGGCGGCGTCGGCGTCGCGGTGTCGAGGAGGTGGAACGCGGAGAACGGGCCGACGAGCGTGCCGGTG
>CAMLFP010000193.1 GCA_946479335.1 uncultured Archangium sp. | reverse complement strand
AGCACGCCCGCGGTGTGGAGCGTTTCGGCGCGAGGCGTCAGGTCGAACGTGAAGGCGATGAAGCCGGGCGCGGTGGGCACTTCGCGAACGAAGCAGCGGCGCGCCTTCGCCTCCGTCCAGCCGGCGGACAACGTGCGCGCCAGCGCGTCGCGCTCCACCAGCTCCAGCAGTGCGTGCTCGCTGGCCCGCGCGCGCGACGTCGGGTGGGCGCCCAGCCCGTTGGAGCTCCAGGCGCTGACCGAGGGGCCGAACCACGCGCGCCCCGCCGGCGGGCAGTACACGCTCTCCGCGGGGACACGCACCCGCGCGCCCGTGTGGAGCTCGCGGCCCTCGACCCACGCCACCGTCAGGCCGAAGTCCCACCAGGCGCTCCGTGACCCGAAGCGCAGCCGCTCGAGGTCGGGCGCCTCGGCGGCGGAGAGCTCGATGGCCTCGCTCAACGCGCTCCACTGCGCCGCTTCGAGCGTGCGGCCCTTGCCTTGAGAGACCTGCAGCACGTGGCCGCGGGGGCGCACGGCGCCGACGACCTCCACGCCCAACCGGTCCAACCCGGTGAGGCGCGCCAACCGGGTGACGCCGAACGCTGAGGCGAGGTGCTTCACGAAAGCGCGCTGTAGCGCGAAACCGGTGCTAGGTCGCCGCGCCATCAACCGAGGCACCGGCATTCTCTGCATCGTAACGGCGGCCGTGCTGTGGGGCACGTGGCCGCTGTACGCGCGCGCCGATGGCCCGGCGCCGGAGGTCGTGGCCTTCCTCACGATGGTGGTGATGAGCGTGCCGGCGCTCTTCGTGTTCCGCCGGCGCGACTTCGCCGACCGCGGCGCGGTGCTGGCGCTGGTGGTGGTCGGCGTCTCCGACGCGGCGAACGTGGCGCTGTACTTCCCCGCCATCGCGCGCGGCCCGGCGGTGGTCGCGGTGTTGACCCATTACCTCGCGCCGACGCTGGTGACGCTCGCGGCGCCGCGCCTGTTGGGAGAGCCACGCAGCCGCCGGGTGCTCCCCGCGAGCGCGCTGATCCTCACGGGGCTCGGCCTCGTGCTGGGCGCGGGCGGCCACACCGGCGACTGGCGCACCACCGCGGCGCTCGGCGGCGGCAGCGCGGTGTTCTACGCGCTCAACGTCCTCGGCAGTCGTCGGGCGGGCCGCACCTTCTCTCCGCTCGCGGTCACGGCGCTGCACGCGGTGGTGTCTGCGCTGGCGCTCCTCGCGTTCTACGGCCGGGGCGCGCTCCCGACGGCGTTCGACGCGCCGACGCGCTTCGTGCTGCTCGGCGCGCTGCTGAACGGGTTGGTCGGCGCCCTGCTCTTCAACGTCGCGCTCAAGCGGCTCACCGCGCAGCTGGTGGGCGTCATCACCTACCTCGAGCCGCTCACCGCGGCGGCGCTGGGCGTGCTGGTGCTGGGTCAGCCGTTCACGCCCTGGTCGGTGCTGGGCGCGGCGCTGGTGATCGCCGCGGGTGCGTGGGCGGCGTCGGAGCGGCCGGTCAGCGGCAGGGGTTCATCGGCTTGAGGAAGCGCGCGAGCTGCTCCTCGTCGGCGACGGTACCGGCGAGCTCGAGCTCGTCCTTCGACTTGCTCGGCGCGGGGTCGAGCTGCCCCCAGGTGCCGATGGAGAGCGCGTTGCCGGGACAGTCGAACAGCACCGTGGTCAGCAAGCCGGGCTCGCCGTCGAGCGGCCCGCGCTGCGCGACGTAGTACAGCTTGCGGCTGTCGACGGTGAGGCTGCCGCGCTTCAGCTGCATGTCGGGGTCGGCGTAGATGCCCGTGTTCATCAACAGGGCCGGGTCGACCTCCTTGCCCATCAAGAAGTCGCGCACGTTCTTGTTGTTGTCGTTCGACATCACGTGCCGGTACACGAACACGTGGTGACCCGCGCTGAGGCCGGGGTCGAAGCCGCCGTCAGGCAACGGCTCGGAGTCGACCATGATGGTGGTCTGCCCGAGCATCACGTCGAAGCTGGTCACCACGTTGTACCCCTCGGGGATGGCGCCCAGCTGCTTGATGGCGTTCTCGCGGCGCACGGCGGGGTCGGTCACACCCTTCCCGACGTCGCTCATGCACTTGCCGCAGGTCAGCATGCTGACGAGGCACACGATGAGGGCCACGCCCGCGGCGCCGCCGCACCCCACGAGCACGTAGAACCAGGCCGGCCGCTGCTTCGGCGCATTTTCCATGCGGGCCACCCTGCGCGAGCGAGCCGATAAAGTCCAATTGTTTCAGCACGTTGACGCCTGGGCCACATGACCGATGGAGACATGACGCGCGACTCCCGACAATCTCGCACCATGCGTCACCTTTCACGCCGCGAGTCTGGGCAGGCTGCCGTCGAGACGGCCATCGTGATGC
This sequence comes from uncultured Archangium sp., assembly GCA_946479335.1. The sequence goes on along the minus strand of CAMLFP010000193.1, from coordinate 7,906 downwards.
CGCTGTTCGTCTTCATCGTGCTCGGGCTGGTGCAGCTGGCGTTGATGCACCAGGCCCGCCTGATGACCAAGTACGCGGCGTACAAGGCCACGCGCGCGGGCGCGATTCACAACGCGAAGAAGAACATCATGCAGAACGCTGCGGGCGCGGTGCTGGTGCCGTTCATGGCCGCGCAGGGCGACGCCCGCAACCCGATGAACTTCAAGACCACCTCTGCCTCCGAGTACAACCAGGCGTGGAGCACCATCTCCGGTCAGCTCAATGACTGGGTGGCGGTGACCATCTGCAACCCCACGCAAGACATGAACCCCGTGCGCGACTTCGACAAGGGCGATCAGGCGTACGGCGGCGGGCGCGCCAACTGGAAGAACCAGTCGGCGACGCGCCTCAATGTCCAGGTCGCGTTCTATTACAAGCTGCTCATCCCCTTCGCGAACGGCGTGCTGTGGTGGATCACGTACGGCGAAGAGAAGGAGGAGATGCTCAAGGTGCTGCGCCTCGGCCACAAGGCGGAGTCGTTCGGGCATCAAGCCGGGCCTGGCGGGCAGAAGTTGATCGCCGACTTCAAGAGCCAGGCCGAGGGGGGCACGTACATCCTCCCGATCCGCGCGAGCTACGGCATGCGCATGCACTCCAACATCCTCAAAGCCAGCGACGTCGACTCGCAGAACAAGTGCCTCATTCCCTTCGCGAAACAATGACCATGCGCGCTCAAGACAACAAACCACGTGCGAAGGGCCAGGTGATGGTCCTCTCGTGCGTCACGATGCTGGTGCTGGCGCTGATGATCTTCGCCGGCTTCACGATGTCGAACGCCGTGCACGAGCGGATCCGGCTCCAGTCACAGGCTGACGCGACGGCGTACTCGGCGGCGGTGGTGGCGGCGCGCGCGATGAACGTCACCACGTACACCAACCGGGCGATCGCCGCGGTGCTCGTCGAGCAGATGTCGGTGCACGCGTGGATGGCCATCGCCAGCGAGACGGCCTTCATCCACCTCGCGGGCGCGGTGAACTTCGGCCAGATGGCCGCCTGCGAGATGGACAGCTCCCACTGCTGCAGCATTCGTTGCTACGGCGTGTGCTGCAACGTCCCCCACTGCATCCACTCGTTGCTCGATGGCATCATCGCCATGATGCACATGATCCAGTTCATGGATTACAACGGTCGCGTCCAGGGCAAGGAGAGCGACTTCAACGACGCCGTCGAAGCCCTCAACGCCGCGACCATCGACCTCCACCAGATCCAGACCGCGGCGCTCTCGAAGGCGAAGACGCAGATCTCCTCGGAGTCATCGCTGCTCAGCAGGCTCAAGAGCGTCAACGCGCCCAAGTCTCAGTACAAGACGGAGGTGCTCAGCAAGAACGGCGGCGAGTTCGCGTGCGCGCTCGAGGGCACCGACTTCGACGGCGACTGCGCGAAGGTGGTGGGCTCGAACCCGTCGAAGGCCGACGCCGCGGAGCGCTCGAAGATCATGGGCAGCGCGGCGAACGCCGCCCGCGAGATGTTCCACGTCTTCTGCAGCGACTGCACCGACTCGGGCCACGACGACTTCCACTCCGGCTCCGACCACCTGATGGACGTGCAGTGGAACGACGACGAGGAGAAGCACAGCTTCTCGCTGACCGCCGGCATGTCGGCGAACCCGCCCATCCCCGCGATGGGGCCCGCGGAGGCGAAGTCGGTGGGCGCGCTGACGACCGGCACGATGTCGAACAAGAAGTTCTGCGAGGAGTGCGGCAAGTCGTTCGCGCTCTTCACCACCGTCTGGTCGAACGAGAACGGCGGCATGCACATCCTCTCGCACAGCGGCCAGCACGATAAGTTCAAGGGCTACCAGCAGGAAGACGTGTGCGGCGACAAGGCGTGCTTCGTGAACTTCCGCGCGAACTCCGACGCCGACATCGATTTCAACCAGCCCTCGATGTACGCGTCGGTGACCCAGGACATCGGCGAGCGGCGCGCGCAGAAGCGCGGCGCGTGGGAGCTGAACGAGAACTCGACGGTGAAGGTGGAGATCGGCGGCGACGTGGGCACCACCAACTTCGTGCTGAAGCCGCGCCACACCGGCGGCGCGGTGGCGAAGGCGAAGGTCTACTACCACGACTTCAACGGGTGGCAGAACCAGCCCAACATGTTCGACCCGTTCTGGCGCGCGAAGCTCCACCCGTTCAAGCGCGCCGAGATGCAGGCCGTGCTCGACGGTGAGGCCCAGAGCACCGCGGGCAGCGCGCCGGTCGAAGGCGACACGGAGGGCAACTGATCATGCGAGCCACCATGCGCAGACGCAGAGGGCAGGCGGCGGTGGAGACGGCGGTGACGATGATCGTGTTGATCCCGATCATCTTCTACGCGCTCTTCCTGGAGGACCTCCTCTACTACCACCTCGAGTGGCAGGAAGGCATCGTGGTCTCCCCGTGGGAGGGCCTCGCCGTCAACTTCCAGAACGGTGACAGCGCGAGCTCGACCGCGCAGAAGTACAACCGCGTCGCGTACTGCGATCACACCGTGGCGTACGACTCGTTCAACGCGCAGTTCGACTGCGACGATTCGAATCACCACAAGGCGATGACGGCCCACCAGTGTTGGATGGGCGGTGGCAAGCAGATCACCTGCGACAACGGCGACAACCCGACCACCATCGACCAGACCTTCCAGGACAAGTTCGGCAAGGGCGGCCTCGTGCGGTGCACCGCGCGCCTGAACGTGTCGAACTGGTTCATCATCAACAACTTCGCGACGTGGGGGAACAACTACGTCACCGCAGCCCGCCAGAAGCACGAAGACAGCGAAGACAAGCACGCCGTCGGCTACGGGGTGACCACGGAGTCGGGGTGGATCTTCGGCGCCCAGGGTGAGAGCGGCGGCGCCATCGCGTCAGACCAACCCGGCGACGACGGCCCGACCGACGAGGCCCCGCCGTCGAGCGGCAGCGGCGGCTCCGCGAACACCGACGACTACTTCGCCGTGCTCCACGACACGTGGGCCGTATACGAGGCCGACAGCTACCTGACGGCCTCGCACAACACCGGGCACCCCATCTACGCGCGCATGAAGGCCTACTACGACAGCGGCAAGAGCAAGGATGGCACCAACGCGGCGAAGGATTTCGGCGACGCGCTGAAAGACGACGACCTCATCGGCGACGACGCCTTCAGCGACGGCCAGAGCGGCGACGACGTCACCACCGCGGAGATGGACTTCAACGCCGGCCAGGCCAACCGCATGTCGCAGGGCAGCCCGATGGACTACTCCGCGGGCTGGTCTGATCAGCGCCAGCAAGACACCAACAGTGGCCGCAAGAACGGCTACATGGGTGTCGAGAATCAGTAAGCGGGTATGAGCGCGTCGCGGCCGGTGAGCCTGGCAAAACTCCTCGGGCTGGCAGCCGTCGGCGGCATCGCCATCGGCGCGGGGCTCTCGTGGCGTCAACAGAGCCAGTTCGAGCGCGAGCTCGCCGACCTCGAGAAGAACGCCGAAGCGGTTGATTTCCCTCTCGGGGTGCCGCCGGCGCCGCAGCAGTCGCTCAATCAGGCGCCCGACCCGCAGCTGCTGAAGACCATCCCCGCGTTTCCGAATGCGGCCCCGAAAGATCTCTTCCGCGGAGAGATGATCGCCGGCTCGCCGATGAGCGTCGCGTGGTTCGAGACCAACGAGACCGTCGACACGGTGCTGGAGTACTACGACGAGTACTACAAGCTCTCGGGGCAGGCGCATAAGACGCATCACTACGGGCCGAACTCCGGCTACGTCGCGTGGTTCGAAGAGACCGAGCGGCTCGACGCAGGCGTGGGCGAAGGGCTGCTGCACATGGTCAGCGCGGTTCGTCAGGGGCGCTCGACGGTGGTGCTGATCTCCCAGACCAACCCGCTGGCGACGCTCAACGGCGCGACGGCGCGGGAGCTGCCCGAGGGCGTGTACCTGCCCGAAGGTGCGCGGCGGCCGGCGACGTTGAACATGGGCGAGATGTTCGGCGGGCAGCTGCAGATCTACTCGCGCGTGCCCGCCGGAGAGCTGAATGTCATCGGAGCGGACTTCGTCGAGCACCTGAAGACCTCCGGCTGGCAAGTCAGCGAACCGGAGCCGGGAGAGACGACCTGGAGCGTCTCGGCGAAACGACCCGGCGTTGAACACACCATCGCGTTGGTGAGGCTTCCCATCGCGGTTGATGTCGTGATGACCTACCGAAAGACCGGAGAATAGAGACCGTGCAGATCTCAAAGAGACTACTGGTGCTGCTGACGACGCTGGGGGCGGCCACCGCCTTCGCGGGTGACTGCGCGGCGAAAGCGGCGAAGGCGACCCAGAACTGTCAGCAAGCGTGCGCGCAGATGAAGAAGTCGCAGCCCGACCTCGAGAAGGTGATGAAGAACTCGGGCATCAAGGACTGCGACGCGATGTGCAAGATGGCTGAAGACAGCGCCAAGGCCTCATGCCTGCAGAAAGAAAGCCGGAGGAAACGATGAAGACGCTTCGCACCCCACGTCGCGCGCCGCGCGGTCAGGCGATGGTCGAGTACAGCATCGTCTCGCACTTCCTCCTGCTGGGCGGAGGCGCGTTGATGTTCTTCGTCTTCGGGAAGAACGGCGGCCTGCTCGACGGCCTCAACCAGTTCTACGACTCGGTGTACTTCGTGCTCGAGAACGCGGCGCTCTGAGCCGCCGGTCACTCGACGTTGTCGAGGTCGCGCAGCAGCATCTTGGAGAACCCCAGGCAGGGGTGCTCCTTCTCGAAGTGGTTGCCGATGTCCTTGAGCAGGTTGCGCGCGAGGTCGAAGTCGGGGTTCCGCTTGTTCATCTCCTTCTGGTAGCCGACCAGCATCGCCGAGCATTTCTGGTCGAGCTCCGGGCGCACCTCGCGCATGCGCGTGCGCGCGGTCTCCAGCAGCTCCTGCGGGCGGTCGGGCGTCGCCTCGAGCAACAGCCACGCGTCGCGGTACAGCTTCCACGAGCGGAAGAGGTTCATCGCGCCGACCTCGCGGTCTTCGTAGCGCTTGGCGGCCTTGTCGAGGTCCTCCTTCGCCCGGCGCGCCGCCTCCTCGGGAGACATCCGGGGGATGGGGATGATCTCCACCCAGACGTTCCAGATCTTCCACGTGTCTTCGCCCGGCGGGTTGTTGGTGTTGTCGAAGACGATCTCGTTCGGGTCGCCGACGTTGAGCTGGGCTGACGGCAGCACCACCTCGAGCTCGCGGTTCGCCACGTCGATGGTGTCGGGGGGGATGGTCGCCAGCTGCTGACCGTTCAGATCGACGCTGACCTCGTCTTTCGAGCACTCGGCCGCCTGGTAGTGCAGCACGCCCACGATGGCGGTCGGCGCCTGGTAGCTGAAGGTGAAGCTCTTGAGATCGGGCCGCTCGAAGTCGACGTCACCGAGGCCGTAGCTCTCGGGCACGCCATCGCTGTTCGGCCGCAGCTCGACGGTCTCCGCCTTCTTCTCGACCTTCTTGGGGAACAGCGCCTTCCCTCCGAGGAACAGCAGCACGATCGCCACCGCCCCGCCCATCAACATCAGCGCGACGCGCGCGATCGCCGGGAGGTCGGCCCACAGCAATTGCACGCGCCCGGAGCCCGACTTCTGGAGCTCGCGACGCTGACGCGCGCGCTCGGCCGCCGAGAGCGCCACCACCTCACCGGTGTCACCGCTGCTCTCGGGAGCTGCGCGGACCGCAGCGCTCGACGCCCGCCGCGCGATGGCCTTCGGCGGGGGCACGTCGAAGTTCTTCGTCTGCTCCGGCGGCGCCTCGTCCTCTTCCTCCTCCGCGGGTTCTTCGTCGGCCGACTCATCGCCGGTTTCATCTGGCTGGGGCGCGCGACGCGGCGGTGGTTTACGCACGATGCCGGCCGGCGCGCGGGCGCCCTTGAGGATGGTCTCGTTGGGGTCCTTCCCCGGCTTCAAGATGGTCTGGTTCGGGTCTTGCGTCGGGTCGACCGCGCCCTCATCGAGCGTCGAGTCGGGCGGCGCGGTCGAGGTGTCGGGCGGCGGCGGCGCGGAGAAGCTCAGCGTGACGTCGCCGATGACGACGCGGTCGCCGTTCTTCAACTCCATCGGCGTCTTGAGCGTGCGGCCGTTCAGCTTGGTGCCGTTCGCGCTCTTGAGATCTTCGACGTAGTAGCGACCGTCTTCCTCGTACACGCGCGCGTGACTGCGCGACGACGACGGGTCTTTGATCACGACGTCGTTGTCAGCGGTGCGCCCGAGGCGCGCCTCGCCGCTGTCGAACGCGAATTCTTCAGTGTCGGCACCGGTGGTGACGCGGAGAGTGAAGGCCACGGAGCGAAGGGAATACACGCCCCGGCGCAAGGTCAAGCGCTGTATACGGGGGCATGCATTCGGAGCTCGCAGGCCTCGAGGTGGAGCTGCAGCAACAGGCTCCGGGGGCGCCGACGGCGGCGGTGGTGCTGTGCCACGGCTACGGCGCGCCGGGAGACGACCTGGTCGGCCTCGCGCCGGAGCTGGTGCGCGCGCAGCCCTCGCTCGCCAGCGTGCGCTTCTACTTCCCCCAGGCGCCCATCGACCTCGGCTTCGGGCGCGCGTGGTGGCCCATCGACATGATGGCGGTTCAGCGGCTGCAGTTCGACCCGAACGCGCTCCGCGAGTTCCGCAAGCTGGAGCCCGAAGGCATGGCCGCGGCGCGCAGCAAGCTGTTGGCGCTGGTGAAGCAGGTGGCCGACACCACCGGGTTGCCGATGAACCGCATCGTGCTCGGCGGCTTCAGTCAGGGCGCGATGCTGGCGTGCGACGTCGCGCTGCGCCTCGAGGAGGCGCCCGCGGCGCTGGTGGAGCTGTCGGGCACGCTGCTGACCGAAGACGTGTGGCGCGAGAAGGCGAAGCGCCGCGCGGGGCTCCCGGTGTTCCAGTCGCACGGGCGGTTCGACCCGATTCTTCCCTTTCAGGCCGCGGAGTGGCTGCGCGACCTGTTGACGGAGAGCGGGCTGCCGGTCGAGTTCGTGCCCTTCGATGGGCCCCACACCATCGGCGCCGAGGCCTTCGCGAAGCTCGGCGCGTTCCTCACGCGGAGGCTGTCGTCATGAAGCACCAGATCATGCTGCTGAGTGTGTTGTTGCTGGGCTGCCCCGCTGAGGAGAACCAGCCGAAGCTCGACGGCGGCTTCTACGTCGAGCCCATCGACGCGGGCCCGCCGCCCATCAAGTACACGCAGTTCACCGCGCGGGTGAATGGCTGGCCGTCGGGCGCGCCGGTGCGCGGCATCGCGTTGCTCGACACCACGCTCTACGCGGCGACCGACTACGGCCTGTACGGGCTCCCCACCTCGTCGGCGACGTGGCAGCGCGAGACGTTGCCGCTGCCCACCGGCGAGCAGCCGAGCTCGATTCAGCGCATCGGCGACACGCTGGTGATGACCACCGCGTCTGACACCTCCGGCGGCGTGTGGACGCGCCAGAGCGACACCGCGTGGACGCGCGTCGCGAGCGCTCCGGCCGCGCCCACGTGGAAGCTGTTCTCGAAGTCGGCGGACTACTTCCTCGTCACCACCGGCGGGCTCTACGCCGCGAGTGACTACGAAGGCGACTGGGTGGCGCGCAGCGACGCAGGGCTCTTCGACGAAGCGGTGCGGCTGATCGTCGCCGCGCCAGCGCAGCAGAAGATGTTCGCGGCGCGCGGCGGGCTCTGGGAGTCGGTGGACAACGGCTCGACCTGGCGCACCTTCGATGCGGGCGCGAACACCGGCACCCTCACCGGCCTCGCGGCGAATGGCGCGTTCGTGCTGGTCGCCACCGACGACGGCACGCAAGTGCGCAGCATCAACTACGGCAACACCTTCTCACCGCAGCCCACTGGCCTCGACGCGGGCGTGAGCTTCTACCTGTGGCAGAGCCCGCGTTTCTGGGCGAGCCACCGCCTCGGTGATTTCCTTGCGGGTGTGCCCGGCACCGCAGGTCCA